>CAZNPP010000027.1:12122-36737 GCA_964574785.1 uncultured Chloracidobacterium sp.
ACCTATCCCAACAACCGATCGAACTCGTCTTTGACCACCTTGTAACACTCGCAGGCACTGGCTTCCAGCTTCTGACGGTCGAGGATCCTGATGTGACCACGAACGTAACTAATTGCTCCGGCATCCTGGAGACGCCCGGCCGCCACGGTCACGCCCTCGCGCCGCACGCCCAACATATCGGCAATCATTTCCTGGGTCATGATCAACTCATCTGTATTCACACGGTCGTGGCTCAATAAGAGCCAGCGGCAAAGTTGTTGCTCCACTGAGTGAAGACGATTGCAAACAGCGGTCTGGGAGATCTGCGTAATTAATGCCTGCGTATAGCGCAGCAGTATCCTTTGGAAAGAACCGCCATGAGCGAACTCATCCTGGAGCACCCGAGCCGTCATCCTCAGGGCGCCACCAGCGCTCTGTACGATGGCACGATTGGGCATGGTACCGCCTCCCATGAAGAGAGCAATCCCCACAACACCATCATTACCTGTCAAACCCATTTCGGCCGTCGCGCCGTTCTCCATGGTGTAGAGCAGGGAAACGATTGCTGTGGTGGGAAAATAGACGTAATCCAGGTGTCCTCCGAATTCGTAAACAACTTCTCCCAGAGAAAACGTGACTTGGTGCAGCTTTGGAAGCAGGCGTTCGTACTCATCACCCGGAAGGGCAGCGAGCAGCCGGTTCTGAGTGGGATTGGTTGGCCTTGCGGATACTGACATGAGCAATCTCCAGGTTGTGATCTCCCAGGAGAGATCATGGCGCCAGCAGAAATCCTGGCTCGAGTTGAGTTGGAGGGTGGGGACTCTAAGACTCAAATAGCTCGCGAAAAGCATACCACGTATGTGGTATGGCGCACAGAAGACTTTGCGTACTTAGATCATTTTCGTGTATGCGGTGCGCAAACTTTCGCACCGCATCTTCCTGGGTATTGAGACGCCGATTGCTACAGCCTCAAGGAAGCAAAGAAGGCAGAACACCGGCGCGGCCCAATGGAGGCGATGAAGAAGATTCAATCTTACAGGATGGAAGTGATGGACAGTTTCATGGTCCGGTTTCTATGATGACCCGGAAGATCAACATGCCTTCCGCAGTCATGTTAGTGAATCCGCTCATGGTACCGTTCTGGTGGCGAGGTCACGGAGCGCTTCAAGATGATGTTCCCCTAGTTCGAATTCTCTTGGTCCCATCCTGATCTGGACTTTCTTCCCATTCGCAATCCGCAAGAATGTTTTATAGGGAATGGAGATGGCGATCGTTTGAGTAATATAGTCGTCTGAATTCGCATTCGCAGGAGCATTTACTGTAAATGAAGGAACATGCTCATGGGGACCTAAGCTCAGGCGTTTCCCATCGACTAAAGCAGTCAGTTTTTGGAAGTCTGTGTACTTCCAGTCTTGAGATGTCGAGATGAGCGAAAGGAGCACTCTTTTTTGCTGGGTTCTCAATGTTCGTCCCGAGTAAGTAAACGATGCATCGAATCTCGCTTCGTCACCCCCGATATAGTTTGATGAAGCGAGAGGCTCACCATAGATTTGCATTGGACTAAGCCGCACAGTCGTGAGCTTTTTTACCTGATCGTAATTCGTCTCGATTACGTAGGGCGTTAAGGTGCGCTGCGGTTTGGTGTCATGCTGGGCCAATCCGAGCATCCCACATGTAATGGCTATTGCGAGGGTCAGAACACACCGCACTTGTTTCTTCATAGTGATTCCTTTTTTCGTCGTGGAATGCTAGGCGGCGTCGCGAGGCTCATCTGCATCTGTAGACTCGGCATCTTTGTTCCCCTGGAGGTCTGGCTTTGAGGTTGCAGGAAAGTTTCTGCCCGTGCGACGTTATTACATGTCCAGACCGCCGGGGGTCGCTTTTGACTTTTCATCCGGCTGGAGTTCGGAGATCAGGACTTCGGTTGTGAGCATCAGCCCCGCGATCGAAGCAGCGTTTTGCAGCGCGCACCGCGTCACCTTGGCGGGATCAATGACACCTGCGGCGAGGAGGTCTTCAAACTTCTCCGTAACGACGTTGTAGCCTACGCTTGGGTTCTTTTCGGATCGAACTCTCTCGACAATTACGGCGCCTTCTTTGCCCGCATTCGCGACGATCTGACGTAGGGGCTCTTCCAGGGCGCGCTTGACGATATTTACGCCAATTTGCTCATCTTCATCACCGTTCACGTTGCCGTACTCATCTCTCTCGAAGAGCCTGAATTTGTGGAGTGCCTTGGCCGCCCGTATCAGAACCACACCGCCACCCGGTACGATACCCTCCTCAACCGCCGCGCGGGTCGCATGCATTGCATCTTCAACACGTGCTTTCTTCTCCTTGAGTTCTGTTTCGGTGGCCGCTCCGACGCGAATTATTGCCACGCCACCAAGTAGTTTAGCCAACCGCTCCTGCAACTTCTCCCGGTCGTAATCTGAGGTAGAGTCTTCAATTTGCGCTTTTAGTGTTTTCACGCGACCCTGCAAGTCTTTAGGGTCACCACCGCCATCGATGATAGTCGTTGTCTCCTTATCAATCGTCACTTTCCGTGCGCTGCCTAGCTCCTCAAGCATGACGTTCTCAAGTCTGATCCCGAGTTCATCGCTAATGACTTTCCCGCCCGTAAGGACCGCAATGTCTTCGAGGATGGCTTTACGGCGATCACCAAAGCCCGGCGCTTTCACCGCTGCTACGTTGAGCGAGCCGCGCAATTTATTTACTACCAAAGTTGCCAACGCTTCGCCCTCGACATCTTCCGCGATAATCAAAATCGGTTTGCCCAACCTGGCAACTTGCTCAAGAATGGGCAGCATATCTCTCATTGCGGAAATCTTTTTCTCACTGAGAAGAATAACTGGATTTTCAAGTACAACATCCATGGTTTCCGCATTGGTAACGAAGTAAGGTGAAATGTAGCCGCGATCAAACTGCATACCTTCCACCACCTCCAAGGCGGTATCAATCGTCTTTGATTCTTCGACGGTGATGACGCCATCTTTGCCGACCTTCTGCATCGCTTCGGCGATCAGCTTGCCAATGGTGTTGTCACCATTGGCCGAGATGGTGCCAACCTGAGCGATCATGTCTTGTGTGACAGGTTTTGCCAGCCTCCTGATCTCCCGAGATGCATGCTCGACCGCTTTATCAATACCGCGCTTCAGAGCCATCGGGTTGGCACCCGCCGCCACGGTTCTCACGCCCTCGCGGAAAATGGCCTGCGCCAACACAGTTGCTGTGGTAGTGCCGTCGCCGGCGACGTCGCTTGTCCTCGAGGCTACCTCTCGCACCATCTGCGCGCCCATATTCTCCATGGCATCTTTGAGTTCGAACTCTTTTGCCACGGTCACGCCGTCCTTGGTGATCGTCGGGCTGCCATATTTCTTGTCGAGTACTACGTTGCGTCCTTTTGGACCGAGCGTGATTTTCACTGTGTCGGTAAGTTTATTGACGCCACGCAGGATTGCTGCGCGGGATTTTTCTCCCAGAGTAATCTGCTTTGCCATTAGATTGTTTCTTCTCCTAAGCACTCACAGTTCTACTCAGCCTACCGTGCTGACTAGAATTCAGCTCCACATTCAATTTGACTCATTTAGCATACGAATCGAGATGGCCACAATTGGAGCAACGGTAAGTTACCGTCTTGGTGTCAATAAGTCTGACACTCTTTTCGCTCAGCTGGTTTTGATTCGTCTAAACTTCTGTCGCACTATGCCGGGTTTCGGTGCCTTAGCAAATTAAACGCAAGAACAATGGCTGCTCCTAGGAGCAACAAGTGAATCAGGCTGGTAGTGACAAAGCCGCCATAAAACCCAACCAACCAGAGCGCCAACAACACTATAAGAATTGTCCACAACATGATCGTACTCTCCTCATTTATCCGCCTTGTAAACACACAATGGACCAAGCAAACGGGGCTGTCTGTGCGCCAGACCACATACATAGCATGACTCCAGCGAAATACTTTTAGGTTGTGGTTGCTGGATTGTCCTCTGCGAGGGGGGAAGCACGGCGCCAATCGCGCTGTCGCTACCGGATGCTGGCGGTGCGACCTAACGATGAAAGGCTAAGGTGTTACATTGGCAAACGCAGCGAAAAGCGGGGCTAGGTGATTCTGTAGTCTTTCAAAATCAATGGGTTTGACGAGGCTATCGTCACACCCAGCGGCTAAAGCAGCAGCGTTATAGCTTGGACTGCCCCAGCCATTAAGCGCAACTATCTTAACTTCACCCAAAACTTTGTTTTCACGAATACGTCGAGTGGCGCCCAGACCATCGAGAAAAGGCAGGCTACCGTCCATAAGAATAAGCGCAGGCCGTTCCCGCGACGCGGCATCCACGGCCTCTAGCCCGTCACAAGCTTCGACCACACGACAGCCCCACATCTCTAATAACTCGCGGAGCATTTCGCGCGTGTCGTCGTGATCTTCGACTACGAGGATCTTGGGTTTGCTGAAGATTCGCGTTTGACGCCCAAACTTCGAGGTTTGTGGCACGGAGATTTTAGCTTGGCTACAACTGGCAGACATGGGTAGTTGTCCTTTTCAAAACCGACGTTGACCGTTCCTGATTTGAGAGTTATGCGACTGTTAATCCGTTAAGTAAAATTATCGCTTGGAGGAATCAGTCTGGACCAGCCCTTACATTCCGTCTGTGCGCTTACACACATATACACCTGTTAATACGAACTATAAGGCGCCGTAAAGTTCCTCGGCATATGTGGGTTAACGCACGGACGGTCTCTCCCACCCGTGATATTCCTACTTCCTAAGGTTGTTATGAGACAAATTACTCAAAAGCGGATCTGGCCAATGCCTCGTTCTTGTGTCGTCTGCTGACGTTAAGAAACGACTCAAAGAAGAAACCGGTGAAGTTTGCGATCATCCCCCATCCCCTATCCCCCAGTCCCCATTACTTGATTAGCAGCCTCTGGCTCCGCTGACGCCATGTTGGAAGGGTATTAGCGAAAACCGTATCAGTAGCTCAAATGAGCAGAAGGAAGAGTATGAAGAATTCAACACGAGTCATTTCAATGTTTCTCGTAATCACGCTCTCAAGCATCGGCCTGAGCGCAAACGCGCAGGGGCAATCCTCCCGCGTCAATACCCGCCAGGTCAGTGACATACTTCAACAGCTCGCACAAAGCTCAGATCGGTTCCGCAGGAGTCTCGATATCGCCGTTGCGCAGAGCCGTCGCGAGGGACGCTCCGAAAATGATATCAACTCGATTGAGCGCGATTTTAGCCACGCCACGAATCAGTTGAACGAGCGATTCACACGTCGCCGCGCGAACACTGCCGATGTCAGGAACGTCCTGCAAAAGGCGTCGCCCCTCAATGATTTCATCAATCAACATCGCTTTGATGCGCGGGTACAGAGTGATTGGGCGTCTGTGCGATCAAACCTGCAAGCACTGGCGACTGCTTATGCGATTGACTGGAAGTGGAACCCGCCTCTGAGTACACGCCTGTCGTACGGGCTGTCAGATACCCAACTCGAACAGCTAATTCGGCGCATTGACACTGGCGGTGACACGTTCCGCTCAAGCCTCACGGACGCTTTTGCCCAGAGTCGCTACGATCGGACCAGAAGCGAAGGGAGCATGAATGATGCCGTTGGACGCTTCAAGAATGCGACCAATCAATTGCGCAATCGCTTCGATGTCAGGCAGTTGGTTGTAGGCGACGTCGAACGCGTGCTCGACCAGGCGACTCCGATCGAGGCATATATGCGCAATAACACGCTTACGGACCGCGCGCAAATGGATTGGTCCGCTTTGCGTGAAGACCTGAACATACTTGCCGGAGCATATAATCTTTCTCCGAAATGGCAGAATGTCACCGCACAGCAGCCAGGATACAACTCCAATAGTCGCTTAACCGGAACCTTCAAGTTGGATCCGGCGCGCAGTGACAACAGCCGCGATATCACGAACCGGGCGACTCGGAACCTTCCCAGTAACCAACGACAGGGTGTCTCTGATCGAGTGCTCGCGCGACTGGAATCACCTGAAATGTTGGCGATTGAGCGCCGGGGCTCAACTATATCCATAGCCTCGTCGCGTGCTCGGCAGTCGACGTTTGAAGCAGACGGGGTCGAACGGCAGGAGGAACTCGATAGTCGAACCAGTCGGGTAACTGCGAGCCTGCGTGGCGATCAGTTAGTCGTAAGATCTACCGGTTACCGAAACAATGATTTCACCGTTACTTTCGAACCCATCGAAAATGGGAGCGGGTTGCGCGTGAGGCGTGAGATCTATGCAGACCGGCTCAGTCAGCCCGTCGTTGTCAATAGCATCTACAATCGGACCTCGGCTGTCGCGCAGTGGAACATCTATGACGGCTCGCCGACGGTTCTGGGTGATACAGGCGCCAGCAGCGGTGAATTCATCGTGCGTGATGGTGAAACTGTAGTGGCGGTTCTGAACAATGACCTGACCACAGAGCAGGCCAAGGAGGGCGACCGGTTCACGATGACTGTGCGCGAGCCTGGTCAATACGAAGGCGCAGTTATACAAGGTACGGTGGGTAGGGTTGAACAGGGTGGCCGCCTTAGTGGCCGGTCCGGAATGTCGCTCAACTTCGATAGCATCCGATTGCGGAACGGTCAAACTTACAGATTCGCCGGAATCCTCGGAAGTGTCCGAACACTAAATGGCGAAACAATCAAGGTTGATAACGAGGGTAGCGCGCAAGGCGATAATCAGACTACGCAAACTGTCACGCGCGCCGGCATTGGCACGGCCATTGGTGCGATCATCGGCGCAATTGCCGGCGGTGGGAAAGGCGCGGTCATCGGTGCTGTGGTTGGCGCGGTAGGCGGAGCCGGCTCAGTATATGTTCTGGGCAAAGACAACCTCGAGCTTCCGGCGGGCACGGAGCTAACGATTCAGTCGAGTGCACCGAGTAGCAGATAGCTTCCGGAGGTCACATGCGCCTTTCAGACGAACGACGCGTGGCTAAATCACATAGGTTGGGCTACTGCCGGCACTGAGGATTGATTCCTTCGCGAGTCCCGGTACTTTCCGATGCCCGATCTCACCAGCTTGAGAAGTGGTCTTCGGTTCTGGGCGATCAATTTAGCCCACGTCCACTTATCCATCTGAGGAACGTAGATCCCGCGAAAGAAAAGGCGCATGACAAAGTGTATCATCTGATCATCGATTCCCCTGTCACCAAGCAAGTCAACCATCTTTTCGTTTTGCTCGGGGCAATATGAAGATCTCCAGGCTTTATCGACTTCAATTTGAGCCTCTTCGATTGTCATCTTCAAAGGTGTGTGGGACATTTTGTAAGGAGCAAAATTCAACCAATGTCTCGGGCGGGTCAAACGTCCTTCGGCACCTAATCGCGCGTACAGTGGCGTCCCCGGTAATGGCGTGAGCGGGCTGAACACTGGCATCACCGGTGGCCATTGTTCCATCTGGCGGAGTGTTCGTTCGGCCACGCCGGGCGTGTCGTTGTCTAAGCCAAAGATGAAAGAAGTGATTGCGTAGACGTTCCGCCGCGCGAGACGATTTAGCACGGCCGCATATTCATTCGGCTTATTAAAGCTTTTGTTGACATCAGCAAGATTCGCCGGATCGATCGACTCCATCCCAATAAAAATCCACTTGCCACCTGAGGCAGCAATCAAGTCTACCAGTTCTTCATCACGCAGCAGGTTGGCACTGATCTGCGCGGTCCAGGGCAACTGCGCGTCTGCGGCGATAATGTCGCGGAGCAGGGACTTGGTGCGCTTGATATTGATGGCAAAGTTATCGTCGATAAAGAAAACCAAAAACTGGCCGCGCTCTCGACGGGCGCGCCGTTTCAGCGTCAAGAGTTCCGCGACAACACTCTCGTTGGTGCGAAACCTGATCGAATCTCCAAAGAATCCAGTTACAGTGCAGAACTCGCAGCCATAGGGACAACCGCGACCTGATTCGATCGGAATCATGTTGAGGTATTTCCACCCGGCGCCGTGCTTCTCTGTGAAGCGGCGAAACACTTGAGGGATCAGATTGAACTGATTGAGGTCGATCTTGTCCCAGGGGATTTCCGGATAGGGTTGTAGGCTTGGCTTTACTTCTTTGCCGGCCTCGTTGACCGGCGCATAGACATCCTCGAGCCTGCCATTTTCAGCATCTGCAACGATTCTGGGCCAGGTATCGTCAGCCTCACCAAGTGCTACTGCATCCGCGTGCCTGGGTCCACCATCGCGACCAAGCGCTTCGTCCGGGCATTCGGTGACATGTGGTCCCCCCATCACGACCGGCACACCACCTTCGCGAAGCGCATCCGCAAACCGATAGGCCTTGGCTATCATTCGGGTCATCGCGCCGATGCCAACGAGTCCTACTTTCTGCTCGAAAGCAAAGCGCACGAGCTCCTGCTCCTTCATCGGCTTTGCGTTGCCATCGATCAACAGGACCTCATGAGAAGGAGGAGTCAGGCTTTTAAGCAGGAACATCCAGAGGTGCGGCATGAAGTTGCGTGTCACCCCATTATCCGGGTTGTAAAGAAGGATTTTCATGTTCGAAATCTCCGGAATCACCATTAGCCATTCAATCTGCAGTGAATGGCGCAGCAGAATAGCAAGAGGAAAGAGGGCGAAACTAGATCCAGAATGTCAAGCAGGCTGTCCTTTTCGTTGCGCACTATACCACATACATGCGACAGCGCACATAAAGGACGGGCGCCTTTACCTTACCGATCGTCTGCATTCGGTAATAGGGGAAAGATGCAATACTCATTTGTGGCGAGTGTCTGCCGCACTATTTCGAGAAAAGGCTATCGTATTCCCTTTTGATGATCCCATAGCATTGGCAAGACATTTTAGTAAGGGCAGCTCCCTCGAGAATGGTGAGCGTGCCTCGCGTGTAACTGATTAAATGCTGTTTCTGAAGCTCGCCGGCAGCCTTGTTCACGCCCTCGCGTCGCACACCCAGCATGTCAGACAAGAATTCCTGTGTGAGTTGAAACCTATCGGATCCCATTCGATCGCGAGTCATCAAGAGCCAGCGAGCGAGGCGAGCATCAATCGGATGGAATCGGTTACAGGCAGCGCTCTGTGAGATTTGAGTCAGTCGTGAGTGCGTGTACCGTAGCAACAGACGAGGCAACAAACCACCATCCTTGCACTCCTTTTGAAAGGCGGCTGCCTTCATTCTCATGGCCTCGCCCGCGCCTTGCACCACAGCGTGATTGCCAGAGGTTTTCACTTCCAGGAATGCGGGGAGGCCCACCATACCTTCCCTACCTACGATCCCAACTTCAAGCCTCACCCGGTCTTCGACTACAGCGAGCAAAGAAATAATGCCGAGAGTAGGAAAATAGACGTGCCGGATCAGATCGCCAGGCTCGTAAATCACTGCCCCAAAGACCAAAGGGAACGGCTCTAGTTTATGGACCAGCCGTTGATATTCGTCCTTCGGCAAAGCCCCGAGAAGTTGGTTTGTCGATGGCGCGCTGCGTACGGTTACTTTAGACATTAGAAAACCCCGGGCTCCGCTCTTGTGCAAGACTGCCATTGCCTATGTGATAAGCGCGACCTTCATGGCCTGCTCGTGAGATCAGGTATTCGCTTCTATCTGAAATCGTCTCTGCTCTCCAGTTCGTGATTGACATGAAGTGGGGATGACTACCGCTCAATGACCGACCGGTATCCGTTGAAAACGTGTTTTGCCATCGGCATCCTCCCATGAAATATCCAGTACATAAGGGTTAACTTCGCCTGCTACGATTTTGAGTCGCGACATCTGATCATGATCGGAATCAACCGGCCTTCCATTAATCCAGGTTCTGTGAGACAGAACGGCCTGCTCTCTCGCTTTTATAATTTCTACGGTGTCGAATCTGATATGCGCTTGTGAAGGACCTCCGCCTGGAGTGTCTTCATCTTTGAGAAAGACTGTCACTATCTCGACGGACTTGAGCGTCCTCTCGGTCGCATTCGTCAACTCTAAGAGAACCCTTGACGGCGCATCTATGAATCTGAAGATAAAAGGTTTGTCCGTCTTGCTGTTGGTGCTCATAAAATTTCCCTCCTGGGATTGCATATTTCCCTCAAGCCGCCTTAGGAATCTTAGTCAGCAGGCGGGTGAGAAGGCTTCTCAACTGATTGAAGTTGTCAGGCCGGGCAACATGTACATTTTGGCCTACCGCCACTTCGTCACCCTCAGCGATGTCATCAATGCAGAAGACTACAACCGGCACATCCTCTCCCACAGCCGCACTTTCGCGTATGCGACGCGCCGTAGCAACAACCTCGCGCGCCAACCCGGCCAGGCTCACCAGAATCAAGTCAGGACGTTTTCGCTGGGCGCTCTCTATTGCGTCCCAGTCATCTCTGGCTACGGCCACGCGATAACCGTCTGCCTTCAGCAACTTCTCAATGCCGTCGCGGGTCTCGGCAACATCCTCCACTACGAGGACAATCGGACTTTTATCAGCTTCTGTTTCCATCTAAGCGCTTCCTCTTCCGCTTCGTGCGCACATGAATTAATGGTCCAACGTCTTCGTGACAAACTAACCATCAACCTTCTGAGCCACACTAGCCAGTTTGATAGCTTTCGCGAGCCCAAGAAATTTCATGACTCGGATGCCATACCAGTTGATGTCGATCTCATACCAGGCAAGTCCATGGCGGGCCGAGGTAGGGTAAGCATGATGATTATTGTGCCAGCCCTCGCCAAAGGTCAGCAGCGCGACCCACCAGTTGTTTCGTGAATCATCGCGCGTGGCGAATCTGCGTCTACCCCACATGTGTGTCGCCGAGTTAACCAGCCATGTTGCATGCAAATTAAAAGTGATGCGAAAGAATATGGCCCACATCATGAATGGCCAACCGCCGAGTGCGAGCAGTCCTAAACCCAGCAGGACCAGTGGCAGCCAATATAACCGGTTGACCCAGACATGAAATCTGTCCTTCATAAGGTCAGGTGCATAGCGCGCTAGAACAGAATTGTCATACTGCTGCGCAGTTCCTCTAAGGATCCAACCCATATGTGACCACCAGCCTCCATCGCGTGGGGTGTGTGGATCACCAGGAGCATCTGAATACGCATGATGGATGCGATGTGTTACCACCCAGTAGATGGGTCCACCTTCGAGTGCAAGCGTTCCGCAGAGGGTCAAAAAATACTCCACCAGCTTTGGCGTCTTGTAGCCACGGTGAGTCAATAGGCGGTGAAAACCCATTCCGACTCCTAAACTTCCTGCTACCCACCAAAGCGCTATGGCGACCACTATTGCCTGCCAATCGAACATAAATAGCGCTGCGACAGCTCCGAGGTGAAAAAGCACCATAAAGACAGTGGTATTCCAGTTAATACGCTTGTCTCGTCTGTTAATCATTGTTTCGTTAATCGCTATTTCGTTGTGCATTCTGAATCCCGGTCTTCATTTAGTGAACAGAATGTAATATACAACTGGAACCGTTAGCCTTCCGTGCGACAACTCACATATACACCGACAACTCACATATACACCGACAACGCCCAACCATATGCTGCGTAGCGCACAGACAAGCAACACTGTTTAGCCTAACCTTGTTTACACAGGAGAATGCGTCATCGGACAAAGATGGAAATGTAGGTTGAAACTATGAGCCATATTTATGCCATGCAACGCGCGAACGGCGACTGGTTCGCCTTCGACGATAAAGGACGCTTTGCTGTGCCGCTATTTCACAGCAGGCGTGACGCCATGATCGCTCGTTCGCGTAATTGGGGAATGATGCTTTTTAAACCTGTAGCGCTCAATCCCGCCATACTCAAGGAACTTATACCGATAGGTGGTGAAAGTGATGTGGACTTTTGGCTGGTTAACGATCCGTTGGTCAATATGAACCGTGGTCACCTGGTTGAGTACGCACAACTGGTCCGGCTACTGCAGACTCCCATCGAACTACAGGTGCTCCCACGCAATGGAAATAGCTCTCACCGTAATCCTGACTCGCTTACTCAAAAAGCCAAGAGTGCTATTGAGACTTGGGAGGATGAAGGAGGCAATTACTCAAACTCTGCAGTAAGTTACAGGGAAACGCGGGAGGGTCAACGCCTCTATGAGGGATCGATTCTTGAAGGAAAGTCCAGGGCTTAATCCATGAGTTATATGTCAAAGTTTGTAGCGGCTGTTGTTGGTCTGATGGTAATGGCCCTTCTTGCCAGCAGACACCTGTTTTTGTTCACTGTCTTCAGAGATTCCTTAGACTCACATGGAAGCTACAATTTGTTGCTAGCCGTCAGCGCGGGCATTGCGGCATGTATCGCAGGCGCCTTGATGTTTCACTTGTTCTTCCGTCATCAGAGGTGGTCCAAAATATCGAGCGCTCCCATTGAAACCCTGCTCACTGCTATCAGCCATATCCCATCCGACAATTCGGTTACACCCCAGGTTGATGACATACGTTGGGGGCGGTTTAGCCCGTGGCTTTCAGAGGGTCAGGCTGATGACAGAACGCCAATGAATGGTTCTGTCGAGGAAAGCGGCACATCATCCTCGGCTCAACGTGCATTCGCCCGGCGGTCTCATCAGATCATGTACAAAAAATGGTCACAAGCGAGGCATGATTAAATTATCCAAGTAATCTAATCATTAGGAAAGAAGAAGTCTATTCCTTAGAGCCCTAAATCTTCGTCCAGTTAAGGTGACTAGGTGAGGAAGAGATATGAAAGCCGCGTCGAGTATGTTCGAACAATTTACCCTCGGCATTGAAGAAGAGTTTCAGATTGTCGACCCGCTCTCCCGTGAGTTGCGTTCGCATGTCTCCGAGATTCTCGAAGAAGGCAGGATGCTGCTGGGCGAACAAGTAAAACCAGAGATGATCCAGTCGATGATCGAAGTGGGCACAGGAATCTGCAAAGACATAAAAGAAGCTCGCGCCGATATCATAAATCTTCGCTCCATCCTATCCTCTCTTGTGCGCAAGCAGGGGCTGGAGATTGTGGCTGCCGGCACGCATCCTTTCTCGCATTGGCAGGATCAAAAAATCTTCGAAAATGCTAGGTACGAGCTAATCGTTGAAGAGAATCAAATGATTGCCCGTTCGCTGCTCACGTTCGGGCTTCATGTGCACGTGGGAATCACTGACCCGGAAAGGCGAGTTCAGATCATGAACGGAGTTAAATACTCGTTGCCTCATGTCTTAGCTCTTTCGACTTCATCTCCGTTCTGGCTGGGCGTGCACACCGGATTGAAATCCTACCGCTCGGAAATCTTTACGAGGTTTCCGCGCACCGGCATCCCTGACCACTTCGACTCATACAGTTCGTTCCAGAGTTATCTCGCCCTTCTTATCGACACAGGCTGCATCGATGATGGTAAGAAAATTTATTGGGATGTGCGCCCCCACCCGTTGTTTCCAACCCTCGAGTTTCGCATCTGTGATATTCCGACTCGTGTTGATGACACAATCGCGATTGCCGCTCTTTTCCAGGCGATGGTCGCGAAGCTCGATAGGCTGCTCGATCAGAATCTAACCTTTCGGCTCCACCACAAAATGCTGATCGAGGAGAACAAGTGGCGTGCTGTGCGTTACGGCCTCGACGGCAAGATGATCGATTTCGGCAAGGGAAAGGAAGCGCCAGTGCGTGAACTCATTCGTGAACTTTTGGAGTTCGTTGACGATGTCATTGACGATCTGGGCTCGCGCAAAGAGATTGAGTACATCTACCAGATTCTGGAACGCGGCACTTCGGCCGACGAGCAGTTTAAGGTGTGGCGCGAGACCAGCGACACGAGAGCCGTCGTGGACCGCTTGATTGAAATGACCATGGAGAATGTTCCGTCGAGAATTCCCAACGCGTCAGCAGTGGCGCCCTAGTCGCTATCGGCTTGAGGCGGATAGTCCCCGGCACCGATTGGGGCGGACCACCAAGTGTCCGCCCCTCGCGTTTAATAACCAAAGGATGCTGAGCAATACACCCGGAAAGGATTGCTGAAATAATACGATAAGAAAGAGACTTATGCAGAAGTTAAGAGAGGGTGGCATCTACACAATACCCGAGGGAGGAGAATTCGTAGCGCACCAAGCCTTTAGTGGCATCTACTTACTTTATACTCCCGAGGCGTGGGAGTTTTTCGGCCAACATTCGTACGAGTCTGATAACAGGGGCACCATGCATCTGCACGGGAGGTCCACGCGTTTGCAGATCAAAGATCTGAGCGATACGAGGCGAACGGCGCGTTCGCGTTCAAAGAGCGGCGCTGCGCAGAAGGCTTGCAAAGACGAATCAAAGGAAGGGTCAGATGATAGTTTGTGACTTATGTTCACATTATAAGCCGGAAGGTGAATGTCGGCTCGGTCTCAAGCTCCCGAAAGGGATGAATTGCCGTGAATTCGGCCCAGTTATTGAGAGGTTCTGCTCAGATCCTGCAGATTTCGAGAGTTCGCGCCAAATTGTGCAGATGGCTACCTTCTTTGGCATGAAGGGAACGGAGCTTAAAAAGGTCAAGGTGATGGCTGTCAGCTTCAGCCAAGAAAGCACTCGCTCGTAGTCAGGTTTCGATGACCAGTAGATTTTGGTGTCGACAGCTAAGAGGATCCAGGCATCCCGTTCGTTGTTGGTCAAGACCGTTCGCGAACGTGGGTATTGACCCAGCTGAAAGACAGGCTCTTGCTTAAGCACAATCATCATCACGAAGATGGTCAGCCGGATAAGGTGACGATGTATGGTGGTTTGACGACGAGTGTGGGAATGCCGACGCGGCAGATGTTTCCGGCAGATCAGGAAACCGTTGACGTATTACCGGCGGCCGCGACTAATGTCTGGTGGATCGATCTCGTTTCCGGCGACCACTTCACTTATAACCTTCGCCGAATGGGCGCTCCGAAAGATATTTCAGCATCAGATTCAATCTGAAAACGCCTGTTGAGACTCCCGAGGCTCCCTGGGGTTGGAATGATCCTGTTCAAAGTCCAAAGTCCAACCTTTTAATTACCTGCGGTGATCATCGAAGCGCGGACGCCTAGCAAATCGGTAAAGTCCTTAGAATATACCGCACCGACTTTGCGGATTTGGCTCACTGTGTGGACCAACTCCTCGCTCGATATGAAACCATTCTCAGTGTGTGAGATCGCCCAGGATCGGATATGCGACGCAGTACGAAGTAGTTCCTCCATACTGTCCAGAAACTGCTTCTTGCTCTGAACCGGAGCTCCGAGTTTGCCTGCTTGCAGATGCTCTAGCTCATTCCAAAAATTGTCCCCCATCCGCAGCCACTCCTCACGCCAGGCGGCTTTGGTCGGTTGTACTGGTTCGGATTGAATTACTGGCGCGGGTAACCTTAGGAAAAGAAGATCCGTATGCTGACGCTCCGCAACAAATCTCTGCGGGTCCTGGTTCGTACTCTTGTTTCGCAGCGAGTTATCGTAAAGTGGAGGCATAATATCTCTTAAGCGCCTAAACACCTTAGATAGACTCAACGGCTCTCGTAAGAGACGCGTTTCAGCATCAAACGAAAGAACGTAATCTCCAACCATCATCCCGATGGTTAACGCCAAAGCTTGTTTGTACTTTGACTCGAGCAGCCCTACGTTCATCCGCAAGTTATCAAACCACCACGCATCAGTTTCATTAAACCAAATCAGCAGTCCCGGATTACTGAGTGTTTCCTGCGGTACATAGGCGTCCGCAAGGATGATTTCTAAATCTTCGTCTGTGAGGTACTCAGAATAGTTCTCGACGAGGGCGGTAGCCTTTATAAAAGGCCAGATAAGTGGATCATTAGCCGCAACCCTTACTCGCCAGCGCTTTAGCTGAACAGCGAGATCCGGTTCTCCAGAAAAGGGAATTGCAACTGAGGCAAACTTCAACCGCCGCAGCACTCCAAGTTCGAAGGCGAGCCAGCTATTCGGAAATGTTCCACCGCTGTTGTATGACACCATCACCCTCTAAACGACAAGATGCGACTTTGCTCATCTTCGTCAGATGTAACCGATCTATGTGGCTCAGCAATGGACTCAAGCTCTGGTATCGAATCCAGGGACACTAGAACATTTACCACTCGCGGATCGAATTCAATTCCGGCCCACGCCACCAGCTCTTGTAGCGCCTCTCTTTTAGTCCTTGCCGGCCGATAGGGTCGCACATCAGTAAGAGCTGCATAAGAATCTGCTGCCCTCAGTATGCGCGCTCCTAATGGAATCTCCTCACGTCGAAGTGCATCGGGATAGCCAGACCCGTTCCACCACTCATGATGCCAACGAACAAGTAACTGTGCGGCTCGATCAGCACCCGCACGTGCTGCCTCCTGCTCACCGATTACCGGATGCCTGGTTAAGTCAATCTGCTCTTCTTCAGTGAGTGTGCCCTCTCGCTGAATGTACCGGCGGTCCATAATGGCTTCACCGAGATCATGAACAAGTGCTGCGATTCTCAATGAATTCCTATCCTGACGCGCCATATTAAAGCCTCGTGCAATTTCATCGGCGATTAGTGAAATGCGTTGCGCATGAGCGTGCGGATATCGTTCAAATTTGTCAGTTGCCAACGCGAGCTGAAGAAAAGCCTCACTAGCTTCTAGCTCTCTCTTCATGTGTCCTCTTGATCGCATTGAGGTTCTATTTTAAGACTAAATGACACCAGATTTCAGCCGCCTAAGTAACTCCTTCGCCTCTGCGTCGGCTGGTTCGACTGCCAGCGCTCGCTCGAGTTCTGCTTGAGCCCGCTTGCGAAACTTCAAGTCCAGGTACAACTCGGCCAACATAACCCGATATAGAGATTTACTCGAATCGAGCTTAATAGCTGTCGATAGTTCAGATTCGGCAAGACGGCGAGTCTTTTCGTGGACGGCCAGCGCTTTGCCATAGTAAGCACGATACCGAGCCTCCTTGGGCACCAGTCGAGCGGCACTTGCTAGAAAGCTTATGGCTCTGTTTGATTGTCCCTGCTTAAGGGCAGCATATCCCTCTTTGAAACTCTCTTCTGCACTTTGTTCAGCGGCTTGTTGGTTTTCGGCCCCACCCTTTGTCTCCCCTGATTCAGTCGGCTCGATTGCGTCAGCTAATAAATCACTTTTTGTTTGAACGGCAGGCGAAGCAATCTCGTTCGTCTGTTCCCGCGCCGCGAGTGCCTTGTCGTAAGCTGATCTTCGTTTAGGATCGATTAATGTCTCATAAGCTTGCGTGACCCTCGCAAATGCAGATTCCAGCTGCCCGTGAACTTTGGTGGATACTTCAACACGAAATCGATCCGGGTGGTATTGGCGCGCAAGGTCGTAATAAGCCCTCTTGATTTCACTGATCTCTGAATTTGTGCCAACCGCTAATACTTCATAGTGATTTCGAGCCTGCCATTGACTCTGCAGGTATCTATTCAGTTCATTCTGATCGTTGGACTTTGATTCTCCAACCGAAACCTCAGCTACAGATTCATGATTGGCAGCATCCGGGGTTTTGGACATCACCCTGGGTCGAGAGGATGACCTTTCACGAAAAACGTTCATCCAGTGTTCCCGCTTAAGATGTCCGGCCAGTGCCAGAGTATAGATTGAGCGGCACACATCGAGTTCGGGAAGACCACTCACCGCAAGCAGATCATTGAAGCTAATCGGAGCATCGATGCGAGAGAGGATAAACCCCTCTGCAGGCAGAAGATTAGAAACCTCAATAGCTTCAGCCACCGGAGTAATCAATTCGTTAGGATTTCCAAAACGGGACAATATGAAACTCTGGTCCATTCGGCGCGAGGCCTCGATTAGCAGCGTGGAAATATCGAGACTTACTCTGGCAGACCCATCGAGTCGCGAACGATCGTCGAAGTTCCACGAACCTTGAGTCCATAGGATAACAAGGCGAAGCACATCCGTGACTTGAGCTTTAAGAACTTGCGACACCACCTCACTCGGGATGATGTCGGCAGAGGCTAACTCAGCTAATAAGGCCAAATCCGAACTCTGTTGAAGTTTTTGAAGCTGTGACTCAGAAACAAGGTTGTGCTTAATCAGGTATTCCCGAAGCCGCAACGAACGAACGTTCGAGGCTGCGTAAGTCAACTCGCCACTGTTAAAATACACTGCTGCCCGGACGCGTTCCTGTTCCAAACGCAAGGTCCCCGAAAACCCTTTCGAATAAATTTCGCGAATCAGTTCGACGGGCGGATGTTCGCTTAATTGGCCGTTCATGTGGAGTGGAATACTCTTCGTGGTAGACGCTCCTGGGAGCGTTATAATCATAACATAGTAGCCTTGGGGCAGAGTCTTTGACACTGGTCGGATGCAACCACTATATTGATGCCACCGAGCAGTTTAGAAAATGTTTTTAAAGATCGTAAGCTTCGTTTATGCGAAGGCTTTGAATCAAACTATTAAGGTCGGAGGGCATGTACGAGTCCAGCGGTGATAAGGGTGACGCCCACGATCATACGAAGAACTCGCGAGTTGAGCATCTGGTTGAACAGTTGAGGCAGCGAACGACTGAACTCGAAGCAGCAAATCGAGAATTGCGTCGTCTTTCTCACTATCGATCACTCTTCCTGGCCCGCATGTCGCATGAACTGCGCACACCGCTGACATCTATTTTGGGATTCAGTGAAATTCTTCTTGATCAAGAGCAGTTGACTGATACGCAGCGCAGATTCTGTCTAAAGATTCAGGATTCAGGGCGACAACTTCAGGCAAGCCTTAATCAGTTGGTTGACCTCTCACGATTGGAAGCCGGACAAACCGAGCTTTTCCTTCAGGAGTTTTCTCTGCGCGAGACGCTGCGCGACTCGTGCGCTACCGTCGCCCGGTACGCCCGCAAGCATCAGGTAGAGCTCAATTACGATATAGAAGATGGCATTTCAACAATAGTATCCGATCAGGGAAAGCTGCGGCAGGTCTTATATAACTTTATCTCCTGGTCGGTAGCTCGAAGCAGGAGTGGGGATCACGTGAACATACAGGCCGTTATGTTTGAGCCTTCAACACTTCAAATCGAGATAAATGATCTGGGACCAAAAGTAACTGATGAGGAACGTCTCTTTGACCCTGACAGCCTCTCGAGCCCGGGTGAGGATGCCACTCAGCTTGGTATTGTGATTGGCCGAAGGTTACTGGAAGCAATGGACGGAACGGTATTGCTGAAGAATGGCGACGCGGGTGGGCTTACTACTCTTATTCAGCTTCCAGCGCGTCCACTAAAGGGATAAGCGGAAATTGGAATCGATTGTCATCCGCGAGTGCGCGACTATCGTCGAGTTGGATGCTTGCGTGAGCTTACAGCGAGAGGCTTTTGGTCTCCCGGATCTCGAAATCTCGCCACGACGTCACCTGATTGTTTCCCGTCAGGCGGGTGGTTGGACCCTCGGAGCCTTTGCTGGAGAGCGCTTGGTGGGCTTTGTGCATCATCTTGTAGCAATAACTAGTGATGATGAGATTACAGGATACTCGCACATGCTGGCTGTTGCGCGGGATTATCAAAATTATGGGGTGGGCGGCCGGTTAAAATGGGCACAGCGGGCACGGGCTCTCGCCGAAGGTCGCAACTTTATTAAGTGGACTTGGGATCCAATGCAGGCTCGTAATGCTTACTTCAATCTCAACCGCCTCGGTGTCACAGTAGACAGATACGCCGAGAATTTTTACGGCACTGATTACGTAACTGAGCCGGACCAGGACCGTAACAGCGGACTAGACAGCGATCGCTTGATTGCCAGTTGGCGCCTTCGCTCAAAACGAGTTGTTGAGCGGGCTTCTGGTTCTGTTTCGTCGCTTCCGTCTCCCACAGTAAAGATTAGCATTCCGGTAGATTGGGCCAAGTTGGTAAAGCAAGATGCCGTAAACGCTAAGGAAGAGCAGTTGCGAGTTCGCGCTGAATTCAAAAGTGCCTTTGCGAATGGTTTGTTATGTGCTGGTTTCGAGCGAAGCAATGAAAAACCAAGCTATCTTCTCTATGAAGAGCAGGTTGTTGACGAGTAGCATTTTCTTTCTGCGCCTAAGGTCTGAAATACCCCCTGTCAAAAAACTAACTGCACGCGTGACTCTGTCTTAATCATATGTCGTTTATTCGTTTTGATCGTTACGTTGACCGGCATGCACGAAGTCTTGCCGAACGTCTGCAGGCGCTTTGTAGGATGCCGTCAGTTGCAGCCCGTGGCTCTGGCATGCGCGCAATGGCTGATGCGGTCGAACAAACGATGCAAAGAGTTGGCATCGGAACACGTGCGATCAAGATGGGTAACGGGTACCCGATCATCTATGGTGAATGTGGCAGTGGGTCCGAAAACTTTGTTGTCTACGGCCACTACGATGTGCAGCCGGTTGGTCACTTAACCGATTGGACCGTAGGTCCTTTTTCCGCAACTATTATCGACGGAAAACTCTACGCTCGGGGTGCTGCAAACGGCAAGGGTGACCTGCTTGCCCGTTTAGCCGCTGTTGAGGCCTACCAAAAAACTTTCGGTAAGCTCCCGATAGGACTTCGTTTCGTTATTGAAGGTGAGGATGGACTGGGTAGTCCCAGTCTTTATCGCTTTACGAAAGATCACCCGGACCTACTACAAAGTGCTGGCTGCATATGGGATGAGGGTTACCGTGATACCAAAGAGCGCCCCGTCATCAGTCTAGGCTTTAAGGGTATAACCTTCCTGGAGCTGCGCGCGCATGGCGCTCGGTCTGACCTACATTCAAAATGGGGGGCAATAGTCCCAAATCCAGCATGGCGACTGGTCCAGGCGCTCGCTACGATAACTTCGCCCAGAGGTGTTATAACTATTGATCGTTTTGCTTCACACATTGCTCCGATTTGTGATGAGGACGCCGAGGTGCTCAGCGCCATCGAGCTCGATGAAGCAGGGCTTAAACGTGAGTTCAAGATTGGAAGCTGGGTCCGCTCGTTAAAGGGACAAGCACTAGTTAAGGAGCATCTCTTTGGAGCTACCTGTACAATCTGTGGCATTCAGACAGGTCACACAGATGCAGGACCAAAGACTGTTTTACCTAGTACTGCGATGGCTCGTCTCGATTTCAGATTAGTACCCGATCTGACGCCTGAATTAGTAGTGAAATTGCTGAGAGAACACCTCGATGTAAGAGGCTTTAAAGACATTGAGATCATAGAGCTGGGATGCGCGCCGCTTACCAAGTCTTCAGCAAAATCATCTGTTGCTTGCGCTGCTATCGAATCGGTCGGGGATGTCTATGGGGTGACGCCGTTAGTTTACCCAATGGATCCTTCGAGTGGCCCGGTAGGCGCAGTGTGTCAGGCTTCCTCTCCTTCATCACCTGTAGCTTCGTTTGGGGTTAGTTATGCGGGATCAAACCCTCACGGGCCGGATGAGAATATACGTGTGGATGACTTTCTTCAAAGCATCAAGTTTATAGGCCGGGTTATTCAACGGCTTGGCGAATCTAGAGTTAAGAACAGTAAAGAGGCCCGCATTCAACAGGTAAACGTTAAAGGCGCCTTGGTCCATTCCAAGGGATGATTGGTGTTGGCAGAAGTTCACAGGAGCAGAGGTTGACCAAAGCGCAAGCAGTTGGTAAAGAGATCGAAAGACTGAGAGAGGAAATTCGGCGGCACGACGAACTCTATTACGTTCTTGATAGTCCTGAAATATCAGATTTCGAATATGATGCGTTATTTGAACGGCTCAAAAGTCTCGAAGCCCAGCATCCTAACCTCATAACTCCCGACAGCCCCACCCAAAGAGTTGGCGGACGACCCGCCGAAGGCTTTCCTGAGGTCGTTCATCGTCAGCCTATGTTGTCGTTGGACAACAGTTACAGCATCGATGAGTTACGCGCTTTTGATGAGCGCTGCCGTCGTCTTGCTGATGGACGCTCTTTCGACTACATAGCCGAGCTCAAGATAGATGGACTATCCATCTCGCTGCACTATGAAGATCAGTTGTTGGCGCGTGGCGTTACTCGGGGAGATGGCCGCATTGGCGAGGATGTGACGCACAACGTGCGCACTATCCGCAGAATACCGCTGAAATTGAGGAGCGGTATTTCAAGTATCGGTAAGGACATCGAGGTGCGTGGCGAAGTGTTTATTCCAAGACCGGTCTTCGAGCGAATTAATAACGAACGCGAGGAGCAAGGCGAGCCAAAGTTTGCTAATCCCCGTAATGCCGCCGCGGGAACGATTAGACAACTTGATCCTCGGATTGTGGCAGCGCGCAGGCTTGACATGTTTGCTTATGATCTACTTGCCGGCCCACGCAAGCCCTTCCCGACTCATGGGGAGGCACTCGACTGGCTTGAGAAAGCTGGTTTCCACATCAATCCTCATCGCCAACGGTGTGCGTCAATTGATGAAGTAATTGAATTCTGTGACCGCATGGAAGGCAGCCGCGATGATCTCGATTACGAGATTGATGGTGTCGTCGTCAAGGTAAACTCGACGGCTTTACAAGAGGAGTTTGGTTCGACCCAAAAGTCACCGCGCTGGGCTATCGCCTACAAGTATGCAGCCCGTCAAGCAACAACTCAGGTAAAGAAGATTATCGTTCAGGTCGGTCGCACGGGAGCCCTCACTCCTGTGGCCCTTTTAGAACCGGTAGTACTTGCTGGTAGCACAGTGTCACGGGCAACTTTACACAATGCTGATGAGGTGGCACGTCTCGGGGTATGTGAGGGTGACTGGGTGTTGATAGAAAAGGGTGGCGACGTCATCCCCAAGGTTCTAAAAGTTATCGAAGCAAGACGTGTTGGTAGCGAGCGACCGTTTAAATTGCCAGAGAAGTGTCCAGTGTGTGGTGGCGTTATCTCCAGACCGGAAGGGGAGGTTGTCGCTCGATGTATTGCTGCAGACTGTGGCGCTCAACTAAAAGGACGAATACTGCACTTTGCCTCGCGGCGAGGAATGCGGATCGAGGGACTGGGAGAAGCTTTGGTAGACCAGTTGGTCGAGAAAGGCATGTTGCGTGATGTTGGTGATCTTTACACGCTTAAGCTCGAGGGATTAGTTGGGCTTGAGCGAATGGCAAAGAAGTCAGCCAACAATCTTCTCGCTCAGATCGAAACGAGCAAATCGCGGGATTTGTCAAACCTGATCTACGCTCTCGGTATTCGTCACGTGGGAGACAGGACTGCATCAATTCTCGCACAACACTTTGGCTCCCTGGACGCTCTCATACAGGCCTCGGTGGAAGAGCTCGATAATATTCCCGAAATTGGACTAACCGTTGCTCAGAGCGTTCGTGACTGGTTTGATGACGAAGGGAATGTTGGTCTATGCGAGCGATTAAGAGCAGCCGGAGTTCGGACTGAACTTGAACGCACAACATCTGCTAACGTGGATGAGAAATTTGCCGGCAAGCAATTTGTTCTGACAGGCAAGCTGGAGACCTTAACCCGTGACGAGGCTCGCGGTCTTATAGAGAAGCGTGGTGGCCGGGTGACTTCTGCGGTTAGCGCAAAGACGGATTACGTCATTGCCGGGGAAGAGGCTGGCTCGAAGCTTGATAAGGCGAGCACTCTCGGGATTCCCGTACTGGATGAGAAGGCCCTTAGGCAGATGTTAGGTTATGATTAATGTCTCAACCCTCGATTAGGAGAAACAGATGGAAACGCAGAAAGAGAATGGTACGAAGCTGGAACTGCTCTATACGTTGTTTTGCGACGACGTTCGGCTGGAAGTAGGCAACAAGCTCTCGCTGATGGGTGTTTTTCAGAACATTATGGTCCAGCAGCTACCGGTCTCGCTGATCAAATTTGCAGTGCTGAATCACTGGCGCGGTGAGGGGGTTCATCTTTCAGAAGTCAGAATCCTTACTCCTGACCGGAAGCAACCTGTTGTGGTTTCACAGCCGACGCGTTTCGAGATTGCTGCCGGAGGTTTTGCCGACAACATCAGTTTTTTTGTAAACGTGACGTTTCCGGCGGCGGGACAGTACTGGGTACAGACGCTTGTTGATTCGAACCTATTTGATGAACTTCCGCTAACGGTATCGGACGCTCGTGACTCCGAGATGCAGAGTTTTTCCGAGGCCGTGAATTAATTGAACTCAGATGCTTGGGGAGCGGGTTAACTCAATACCATAGAGTTTGATCTTAGAATTCAGGGTAGTTGGTTTGATCCGCAGCAGCCTTGCAGCCTGCGCTTGATTTCCTCCCGTTTGATC
Source organism: uncultured Chloracidobacterium sp. (assembly GCA_964574785.1). GTDB lineage: Bacteria > Acidobacteriota > Blastocatellia > Pyrinomonadales > Pyrinomonadaceae > PSRF01. The sequence goes on from CAZNPP010000027.1 coordinate 36,129, forward strand.
AAGAGCTAACTTGATCAAGTTTGTCTCAAACCTCTCAACTTCATCGTAAAAATTAATACCTTGTGAGAAGTTAAGGGAGCGTAAGCGGGAAGACTCCTCTGTAAAGACACGATCACGCGCAAGAGTCTCAGCCTCCTCTAAAAGGGTAGCGGCCAGATCAACTAGTCGCTCTACACGATTTCGGATGGGGCGTTGGGTGAGTCTTAGTTCCACGCGGTCGTCGGTAGCCCGGTTCGGCCCTTCAAAACTTTCGGCTATGGATGGTTTTGCGCTCATACGTGCTTTACCTCTAGTTCAATCCTGTGAATACCCTTGTTCCTCTAGTACGAAAACACCACGCTGAATGTTGCTGTGGCAAATATCTGTTGCCTCCAAGAAGCAAAGTGAGCGGGAAGGGTTGCTTGGGGCTAGAAAAAAGGATGAAGGATGAAGGCTGAAGACTGAGGAATAAGGTTCCTTTTTGCCTTTCGCCTTCATGAAGAAGGGGTGTCCAGGGACAGACACCCCTACAGTTTGAACGTTTGGTGCGGATGAGAGGACTTGAACCTCCACGATGTCACCATCACAGGCTTCTGAGACCTGCGCGTCTGCCAGTTCCGCCACATCCGC
>CAZNPP010000028.1:0-34176 GCA_964574785.1 uncultured Chloracidobacterium sp.
CTTCTGACTCCTGACCCCTGACTTCTGAGTTGTGAATCGTCAATCCTCACTACGCATCGGCAATCCATTCACCGGTCAAAAGTAACCATTCATCGTCTGAATCCCGTCATCTATGAAAAACCGACTGCCAACCATTACCCTCACGGCTACTATGTGACGTTTTGAACTCACTACTGGTTTGTTCTTAATTCGCAAGCAATGAATCGAGTGGAAGACCTTCGTATGCAAAATCGAAAAGAGTTGCTCCTAATTGGAGTTGTGCTATCTCTACTGTTTTGCCTTCCTGTTGGTGTATTTGCTCAACAGGGAGGCACTATCCGTGGAGTAGTTACGTACGAGATCAATGACAACCCGTTGCCGCACGTTTTGGTCCAGATTGTTCAATTGCGGCGAAGTGTTGAAACTGCTGAAGATGGTTCATACGAGTTCTCTAATGTTCCGGCTGGTAGCTATACCGTTACAACGCATCGTGAAGGCATTCCCGATGTTGCGCGCAACGTTACAGTTCAAGCTGGGGAAACTGTCACATTGAATTTTCGCTTGCGCCTGGTTGGACCGCGCGAGCAAATCACCATAACGGCTGCGGGTATTGAAGAGTCAACGTTCGAAGCATTTAGCTCAGTCAACTCGGTCGACACAATTTCACTTACGGAGGAAAGCCACCCTTCCCTTGGGGAAGTATTGGACAAAGAACCTGGAGTAAACAAACGAAGTTTTGGTCCTGGTTCATCTCGGCCGGTCATTCGCGGCTTTGATGGTGATCGCGTATTGGTATTGAAGGATGGTATTCGCGTCGGCTCTCTCGGGTCGCAGTCTGGTGATCATGGTGAGCCAATCGACGTTCTTTCTATCGAGCGACTCGAGGTAGTTAAGGGTCCCGCGACGCTGCTGTATGGAAGCAATGCCATAGGCGGAGTGGTTAACGCAATAACCCGCGATGAGCATGCTAGCCATCATGGGTTGCGCGGCTATTTCTCAGCGTTAGGTGGTACAACAAATAATCAGGCGGGCATGAGTGGCGGTCTCGATTTTGGTTATAAGAATTTCTTGTTCTGGGGAAATGGCACTGGCCATAGGACTGGAGACTACAACACCCCTATAGGCCGCGTCCCCAACTCCAAGACCCGCCTTGGCAGTGGCGAAGGAGGCTTTGGCTACTTCGGCGACAAGAGCTTTTTTAGTGCGAGTTTTGGATATGACAAGCGGCGCTACGGTGTTCCCTTTGCCGCTCAATTCGAAGGCCCCCACAATGATGATGACGATCATGATGACTTCGTAGCACGTGCGGCTGGCCCCACCTTGCAGCGTCAGGAAGATGAGGATCATGAAGACGAACTGATAGATCTCGACATGCGTCGCCGAAACTTCCGCGTTAGTGGAGGCTTTCGCAACCTCGAGTCGTTCATATCCGGAATGCGAGTCAACCTGGACTTCACCAACTACCGGCACCAGGAATTGGAAGGAGATGAAGTTGGCACCACATTCGACAATCGCTTCTTCTCCTATCGCACACAATTCGAGCAGAGAAGTCACAAAAATTTGACAGGACGTTTCGGTTTTGAAGGTTTTACGCGCGAGTATGAAACTGTTGGCGCCGAGCAACTCATTAGTGGTCCGGTAGACCAGACGATGTTCTCAGTCTTTGGACTTGAAGAGCTGAATTTTGACCGTCTAAGATTCCAGCTCGGCGGGCGTGTCGAGACTAATCGCTTTCGTCCGGCTGATCCGAATCTGCCGAACCGCAACTTTACTGGTTTCTCAGGTGCTGCCGGAGTTCGTTTTGGAATCTATGGAGGTGGGGCTTTACTAGCTAACTACACCCACTCTCATCGATCGCCGGCGCTAGAGGAGCTATACAACTTTGGACCACATATTGGAAACCTCACTTTCGAGATTGGCAATCCCAATCTCAGGCGGGAGCGCAGTGATGGATTCGATTTCTCATTCCGGCACTCGACACCCCGAGCACGTGTCGATGCGAGCATCTATCACTACAGCATCAAGAACTTTGTTTTCCTGGCCCCGGTTGATGAAGACGAAGATGGCGAGATTGACATCGAAGATGGCTTGCCAGTAGCGGAGTACCTGCAAGGCGATAGCCGTTTTGTTGGCGCCGACTTTAGCTTCCACTTTGATATCAACCAGTATCTTGCTCTGAACCTGGGACTGGATATGGTGAAAGCGGAGTTGAAGGATGGAGACATCCCCTTACCTCGGATTCCTCCCGTGCGCGGTCGCATTGGCTTCGATGCACGGTATAAGGGTTTCTCAATTCGCCCAGAAGCGATCTTTGTGAAGGACCAGGACAGAATCTTCCCGACGGAGACCCGAACCGCTGGCTATGCGCTTTTCAATATCCTTGGATCATATACAATCGCGCGGCCGCATTACCTGCATGTCTTTTCTGTCAATGCATTTAATCTAGGCGATCGCTTGTATCGTAACCACCTGTCATTCATTAAGGATCTTGCTCCAGAGATCGGCCGCGGCGTGCGATTCGCCTACACGGTGAGATTCTTTTAGCTGCAGGCTCTGGCGTCGCTCGCCCGCTACTGAATCCTTGGCCACCCTTCCGTTACGTTATTTTGTCCACGCCTCAAAAGAAGGGCGGCCACGCGGAAGACCACGCCTGCAAATCAGAACACCATCCAGCGCAGCGTGGACTGTTGAGAGCTCGCAGGGTAAAATCGCTGGTATCCCTTCCTTGTGATCCCTCAAAATTAGCCCCCCGCAGCAGGCTCTGAGTGCCGGCTCGCACGCACTGATAAGTGTGAGGAGGAACCCACAAGTTCGCTTACTCAACTTTGATGTGTTTGGAAAGATAGGATTTTGAAAGATGAAGAATGATCTGGAAGGAAAGCCCGTCGTCCTGATAACGGGAAGTGTAGGATTGATCGGAACCAGGTTGTCACAAGCATTTTCTCCGGATTACACAGTTATCGGCCTGGATGTGAAGCGGCCAGCAAGCATCGCACCGGGGACAGATTTCTTTGAGTGTGACTTAACAAAGGATGAATCTGTCAGAGAAGCCCTGGACGGCGTTAGGCGGCGGTACGGCAATCAAGTATCAAGCGCTATTCATTTGGCTGCTTACTATGATTTCACGGGTGTGCCGAGTGAAATGTACGATCGGCTTACAGTCGAGGGAACATTCCGTCTGCTAAAACATCTGAAAGAACTCGAGAACGAACAGTTTGTCTTTTCCAGCACGATTCTTGTGATGGAGCCCTCGAAAGAAGGCGAACTGCTAACAGAAATGTCTCCACTCGAAGATGAACCGTGGGATTATCCGCGCTCTAAAATAAGAACGGAGCAACTGATTCGACAGGAACGTGGTGAGATTCCAACAGTAATTCTGCGCATTGCTGGTGTTTACGACGAGGATTGCCACTCGATACCCATTGCTCAACATATCAGCCGGATTTATGAGAAGAAGCTCGAAAGCTATTTCTTTCCGGGAGATGCCAGTCGTGGTCAGGCTTTCGTTCACCTGGATGATCTCATTGACTGCTTCCAAAAAGTTGTGGCGAAGCGGCATCAACTCGAGCAGCAGGAAACATTCCTTATAGCAGAGCCTGATGTGATGAGCTATGCAGAACTTCAGGAAACTCTGGGAGAACTGCTTCATGGTGAAGAATGGCCCACCATTAGAATTCCAAAAGTGGTTGCAAAGGTGGGAGCTTGGGTGCAGGAAAAAGTTGAGGGTGAAGAAGAGACATTCATCAAACCCTGGATGGTTGATCTCGCAGATGCTCATTACCCGGTCGCCATCGGTCGGGCCCGCGAAAAACTCGGATGGAAACCTAAGCATCGTCTGCGTGACACGCTTCCTGAGATTGTGCGCCGCCTAAAGCAAGATCCAAAGAAGTGGTACGAAATGAACGGTCTCGAACCACCGGAAGAAACAACCGAGAAAGCGCGGGGCGCACCTGGGGAGGTTCGATGAGGTGAGTGCAAGGCTCCAAGCTGTTCCCGACCTAAACGTGAATGCACCGCCCTGGACGTATAATCCCTCTTCTTGGAGGGAGCGTGTACCGATATGTATCTTGGCCGGAGTGGCTTTCCTCATCGCCTCATACATGGCCCTCTATCAATGGCGTTTAATAGATGACGTTTGGGATCCCGTCTTCGGTGATCAGTCTAAGCATGTTCTTGATTCTGACGTTTCAGAATGGATGCGCAGTTGGTTTCGGATACCAGATGCAGCATTGGGCGCTTTAGCTTATCTCGGCGATCTAGTCTTTGGTTTGGCGGGTTCCACTCGGCGTTGGCAATACCGGCCGTGGATGGTGATGCTTTTTGGCCTGGATGTAATACCGCTTGGAATTGTGAGCGCTGTTCTGGTGGTCATGCAAGGAGCCGTGGTTGGCGCCTGGTGTTATCTCTGCCTGTTAACGGCGGCGATCTCACTCAGTTTAGTCGTTATCGCCTACGATGAGGTGTGGTCGTGTATGTTGTATCTCGGCAGGGTGTGGCGCCGGACACGTAGTGTTCGCATTTTCTGGAACACATTCTGGGGCCGTGCCTCTCGCGAAGCCGAGGAAGCGGCACTCCCTAAAACCGGGTGAGTTCGATGTGGGCCAGAATTATTGAAGTACTTCTCGGATGCTGGCTTGCTATGAGTCCGTTTATCTTTCGCCATATGGGTAATCGGACTTTATGGATTAATGATCTCTCATGTGCTGCACTAGTGCTCCTTTTGTCATTGCTTTCGTTCTGGCGACGTCTCGGCGGATTGCATTTTATTAATGCAGCTGTTGCTTTCTGGCTCATAAGCTTTGGCTATTTCGTCACCTTCCATACTGCTGAGGCTGCGTCGCAGAACCATATAATGGTGGGCTTGCTGCTCCTGATGCTCTCGATAATTCCCAACAAGGCAAGTCGTCCTCCTAGACCATGGAGAGAGTTCTATAAAGAGGCGAGCCAAATGCCTGAGAGTGAAGAGGAAAGTGGATGAAGGTTTGAGTTCCATTGACCGAAATAGCGAGCCTATTGATCCGTTCGACACTGATGAAGATGTCGGCAGCATGCGGGCGGCTGTGTCCCCCGACGAGCCCGTTATTCCCGCTATCGAATTTCGGAACGTACACTTCTCCTATGAGGATAAGACAGTTCTTAACGACGTCACCTTTAGTGTAAGAAAGGGGGAGATCAAGATAAATCTTAAGCGGTTCAGGCGGCGGGAAATCTACCATACTTAAGCTTATCCTCGGCCTGCTCAAGTCTGATGCGGGCAAAATTTTTGTCAATGGTGAGGACATAACCAATCTAGAAGAGACCGAGATGCAACGTGTGCGTGACACCATTGGCATGGTCTTTCAGGAGAACGCACTCTTTGATTCTCTCTCTGTTTATGACAACGTGGCCTATCGCTTACATGAGCGAGGTGAGGCAGAGGAAGAGGTTGAAAAGGAGCACCACAGAACGTTAGAGTCACGAACTCGCAATTTTTCCAGCTTCGCAGCGACCAGGCCGTGTGAAAGGATGTATCCGGGTCTCTCTCTTCAGACACAGGGCTTCTTAAATGAGTCTTAGTCTTTCGGGTAACATGACTTAAGCTCGGCGCCGCAGATATTAGACAACCACGCATTTCATAATCACACCCGAGGAATTGGAACAAGTTTTGGCTTTAGGGGCGGGAGCAGGAATTTGTTGCGTACCTTCATCGTCTAGGGAAAACCTCCCGCTCTCCGCATTCCTGATTGGCGAGTTATAAGACCTGCGATAGACTACTGGCTTCTAAAATTCACACTGCTATTACTGAAACTTTTCGGTGAATCAGGTATGAAGCTCGAAGACCTCAAGCCAAGGTGTAATTTCTCTAGCGATACTATTAGAGAAGCTATAGCTGAGGCGGATCGGGAACAAGTAATTAAACGCATTTGGCGTAAAGATCCGTCGCTTTGGAAAGAAGAGGAAGCTCATCAGAAGATCATCAGCAACTCCCTCGGTTGGCTTGATGTAATCGAGCCAATGATGACCGCGTCACAAGACCTCACCGCCTTCGCACGCAGTATTCGAGACCTCAAATCCTTTGATCACGTGATGGTCTGTGGAATGGGTGGATCTTCCTTGTGCCCTGAGGTACTACGTCAGACCTTTGGTAAACAAGATGGGTTTCCTGAATTGCTGGTCCTGGATTCAACTGATCCTGACCAAATAGCTGTGTTTGAACAACGGATAGATATGTCGAGCTGCCTTTTCATAATTGCCTCAAAATCAGGAACAACTACAGAACCGAATGCCTTTTACAAGTACTGGTTCGATCGGGTGGGCCAATTTAGGGATAATCCCGGGAGCTCGTTTATCGCGATCACAGATCCAGGAACGTTGATGGAGAAGATCGCTTCCGACAATTCGTTCAGGCACATCTTTCTCAATCCTGCAGACATAGGAGGGCGTTACTCGGCGCTATCTTATTTTGGCCTTGCACCTGCCGCATTGATGGGTCTCGATACATTCCTTCTTCTGAGGCGTTCTTTGGAAGTAGGTAAAGCTTGTGGTCCGGAGATAGCTGCTTCTGAAAATCCAGGCGTGCTCCTGGGGATCATGATGGCTGAATTTGCTTTGCAGGGCCGTGACAAGTTGACCTTGATGACTGACCCGAAGATAGCAGCTCTGGGTTTGTGGATTGAGCAACTGATTGCCGAAAGCACTGGTAAGGAAGGGAAGGGTATTCTTCCCGTTGACGGGGAACCACTTGGCCCATCTGAAGTCTATGGTCAAGATCGCGTGTTTGTCTCAGTCGCTGTGGGAGGGATCGATAAGAACATTGCTAAAAGGCTAGAGGCTTTGGAAGCGGCGGGTCACCCGGTTGTTTATCTGAAACTCGATGAGCTTTACGATCTAGGGGGGCACTTCTTCTTATGGGAGTTTGCTACCGCGGTCGCTGGATGGCGCCTCGGTATCAATCCTTTCGATCAACCTAACGTCCAGGAATCCAAAGACGCAACAAAAGAGCTGCTTGATAGATTTACTAAGGAGGGCCACCTTGCTGAACAGTTACAACTCGTCAGCGACGGCAACTTAACCATTTACACTGAACATGCATTTCCGACATCGTTGCCCACTCAGTCAGTCTCGGAGGCTCTGCAAGCTCATCTGGCCGCCGCAAAGGAAGGCGATTACGTTGCGTTGCTCAACTACCTGGAAGAAACCCCTGAAGTTGAGGGGTTACTGCAAAGAATTCGAAGTCGTTTGGGGGAGAGAACCAAGTGTGCAACGACTTCGGGTTATGGACCGCGGTTCCTTCACTCGACTGGACAGTTTCACAAGGGAGGGCCAAATACGGGTGTCTTCTTACAAATCACCGCGCCAGACAAAGTCGACCTCCCTGTGCCGGGTGAGGCTTACACGTTCAGCGTACTAAGAGATGCTCAGGCGCTCGGAGACTTTCGTGCCCTGGTCTCGCGCGGAAGACGAGCGATTCGCGTCGATCTTGGGTCCGACGTAGTGAATGGGCTGAAGCGACTGCTGGAAATGATCTAAGCCCAAAGTCCGAAAACTAAGTCCAAGGTCCAAAGTCCAAGGTCCAAAGTCAAAAAACAAAGACCGAAGGCTCAAGACCAAAGACCAAAGACCAAAAACCAAAAACCTTATGCATAAAGCAACAATTGGAATGATAGGGCTTGGGGTGATGGGCCAGAACCTCGCCCTCAACATCGAGCGAAACGGCTATTCGATTGCCGTATTTAATCGAGAACCTAAAACCGTTGAGAAATTCTTGATAGCTTCCGAGGGAAAGAGCGTCGTCGGCGCTACCTCTGCCGAGAACTTGGTTGGGTTACTTGAGCGTCCTCGCAAGATAATCCTCCTTGTAAAGGCCGGAGATCCCGTCGATTGGACCATTAATCTCATCAAACCCTTTTTGGAGGCCAACGACATCATTGTCGACGGGGGTAACTCTCATTTCAAAGACACGGAGCGGCGTCAAAAACAGCTCTCCAGTGAGGGAATTTACCTGATCGGCTCAGGCGTTTCAGGGGGCGAAACGGGAGCTCTATGGGGCCCGAGTCTAATGCCCGGAGGAGCGCGGGAAGCATATGAACAGATTCGCCCGATCTGGGAAGCTATTGCCGCCAAAGTTGATGACGGTCCGTGCGTGACTTACGTAGGTCCGGGAGGCTCGGGACATTTTGTGAAGATGGTTCACAATGGTATCGAGTATGCCGATATGCAGCTAATTGCTGAGAGCTACGACCTCCTCCGCAACCTGCTCGGACTTGAGACTGATGAGATGGCAGCGATTTTCGATAGTTGGAATCAAGGTGAGCTTGAGTCATATCTAATCGAGATAACAGCCAAGATTCTGCGCGTGAAAGATGAAGAGACCGGCAAGCCATTGGTCGACCTGGTGCTGGACAAGGCAGGGCAGAAGGGAACGGGTAGATGGACCAGCCAGATCGCACTTGATCTGGGTGTTTCTATTCCAACAATTGATGCGGCTATCACTGCACGGAACGTTTCGGCTCAGAAAGAGGAGCGGGTACTCGCGAGTCGCGAGATTCGAGGGCCACAGGCAGAACCTTATGCGGGCAATAAGGACGAGATGGTAAATGCGATCCACGACGCGCTTTATGCCTCGAAGATCTGCTGTTATGCGCAGGGTATGAACTTGATTCGTGCTGGATCGCAGGAATGGAGTTGGAACATCAATCTGTCCGAGATTGCCCGGATCTGGAAAGGTGGCTGCATAATACGGGCTCGTTTGCTGGAAAAGATAAAGCTCGCGTACCAGCAAGATCCGGAAATCCCTAATCTTTTGCTTCATCGAGATTTCAAGAGCATTTTTGAACGGGCGCAAGCCTCTTGGCGTTTGGTCATAGGGGCGGCAGTTCAACACGGTGTTCCCGTGTTGGCGATGACTTCAGCGCTCGGCTACTTTGATATGTATCGAACCGCAAATCTGCCTCTCAACCTGACGCAGGCGCAGAGAGATTTCTTTGGTGCTCATACGTACGAGCGAGTGGATCGGCCGGAGCTCGGGTTTATTCATACAGACTGGGAGTGACACTGTCGGACACATGACGGAACCTAAAGTCAAAGTCTTCGCCACCAGTGAGCAGGTAGCACAAGCCGTAGCGAAGCGGTTTGTCGAGCTTGCCGATGAGGCCATCACTCGCTCGGGACAATTCAGTGTGGCGCTCGCGGGAGGTAACACCCCGAGACGAGCTTATGAACTACTCTCAACACAGCCATTCAAGGATCAGGTCGATTGGAAGCGTGTTTACCTCTTCTTCGGAGACGAACGCTCCGTAGCATCTGATCATCAAGACAGTAACTTTCTAATGGTGTATGAATCAATGATCTCAAAGTTACCAATTCCACCTGGAAACGTTCACCGAATCATTGGTGAAGGAGACGTCGAAGCCAGCGCCCGCGCTTACGAGGAAGAACTGAGGCTCTATTTTCAAAATTCACCGTGGCCTCATTTTGATTTGGTGCTGCTTGGTCTCGGCGAGGATTGCCATACGGCATCGCTTTTTCCAGAATCGGCTGCTCTGAAAGAGCCTGTCAGATGGGTAACACCCAACTGGGTACAGAAACTCAATTCCTGGCGAATCACCCTTACCGCGCCCGCTATAAACAACAGCAGACACGTGCTCTTTATCGTCACCGGGCACAACAAGTCGGGGTGCGTCGAGGAGGTTTTGTTCGGTTCCTCAGACCCTGAACGAGTACCGGCGCAACTAATTGAGTCTCAAGCTACTGATCTTCAGTGGTTCATCGACAGGGATGCCGCTCTAACACTCCACAAAGCCCAACAGCCAAAAGACGATGATAAAGATTAGTATCGTTGATATGCAGCCTCCACCAAACTTCCAAGCTGCTGCGCCGGCGAGAATTCCCCGCAAAGGTCCGCGCATCTTATTCCCCCTTTTTAAGCAGAGTTACTAACTAGCCACCAGCCTTAACGGCTCGCCGCCGCTCTATCTTGTCTACCCTTTGCCTCCTGCATTCTTTGGCCCAGGGTTTCGATGTCGCTTTCGCTTAACACCTTTCGTGCTTTCTTGAATAGTTCACCCTCCTCTTCCTCAACGTGGTGCTCGACATTCTCTTTAAGCACCGTGAGCTTCGCTGTCCACTCCTCGACATCTTTGGGAGCCGCTTCTAACTCGGACAGAAGCTGTTTTACCAGGTTATGTTCTTCATACGCTTCCAACGTTAGTTCGCGAGTCTCCTCGGCAGATTCAATTGACGGATAGAAAATGGTCTCTTCAATATGAGTGTGGAGTTCAAGCTCCTGTTTCAATTTTGTAAACAGATCTTCGCGAGTCTTTGTCGCCCGTTCTGTTGTGGAATCAAGCTTCTCGAATAATGCCGAAACTTTCTCGTGATCGGCTTTCAGTAGCTCAAAAGCGTTCATACGTTCCTTTTCTCCCTTCCAGAATAAAGCCCTTGCATCGGATTCGAACATCATTAGTTGTTCGCAATGTGAAGGCGGCAATCATGATGCCACCTCAAAGTTCCTCAGCATCGAAATCTATAGTTGAGCCTTGGTAGACCGATTCTTTATAAGTTTTAGAAGCGACTCTTCGGCAGGATGCAGCTTGCGGTGATTGAAGGAGATGAATTCGTCTAGTGTATTAAAGTAGTTATCAATTATTTTTCCACGTTCGAAGCTCTCCATGATCTGAGGTGAAATGTATGAACTGCGACATACTGCAGGGGTATTACCAAGAATTTCGGCAGTCTCCTTTATTGCTTTGACCAGTTTGCTCTTGCGTTTGGCGGGCTTCTCTACTAGCTCGGTACCCAGCCGCGCAAGAGCACACGCGCAAATCAAGGTTCCCGCCCAAGTGCGAAAATCCTTGGCGCTGAACTTATGGCCCATCACTTCTTTAATATATTCGTTGATATGACGACGTCGCACATCAACCCATAATCGTTCTCCGTTCCGGTATTTGAAGACCTCGGCTCCAGGTTGCTTCAATAAGCCTCTTACAACCTTCGCCACCTGTCGATCTCTTATAGAACGGTGCTGCCGCACTCCTGACTTGCCTGGGAAGTCGAACTCCACTGAATCGCCTTTAACTTTGATATGTCTTGGCTTGAGAGTAGCAATACCGTAACTCCCGTTTTCGCTGGCATAAACTTGGCTGCCTGGTCTCATAAAAGATGTCGACAGAATTCTGAGGATGGCGGCCAGGACTCGTTCTCTGTTTAATTCTCTCTGGTTCAAGTGACGAGAAACTTTAGCCCGCATCTTTGGCAGAGCTTCGGCAAACTCGACTAGCCGCTGAAACTTCTTCAGTTCTCGTTTTTTTATGTGATTCTCGTGATATAGATACTGCCATCGACCAGCGGCGTCCTTGCCCACAACCTGAAGTCTTCCATTATTGGCTGCATTAATTGCTACGTCAGTCCACGCCGGTGGAATCTTCAAGGATCGTATGCGTTCGAGTTCTTGCGAAGTAATACGCCCGCCATTAGCACGAAAATATTTGAAGCCCTTGTCCGGTGTCCCCTGCCGAACTATTCCTGTCTTGTGAAGTCTTTCGATTGTTGTCATTTGTTCAATGCAAACCGGAACAGGAATTGTTACCTAAGCGGGACAGAGAGATGGTGTCAGTTTTAGGAATAGAAATATTGAACTCTCCGATAAATTCCAAATCACAATTATGAAGAAAACAGAAGAACTACAAATAGCGTGCCCGGGATGCCGAAAGATTATTCGAGTTGATTCTGCAAGGGCTTCAGAGCGGCTTTGCTTAATTTGTCACGCTCGAATTTTGGACAAATACTTTCGCATGAGGCGCGGGGTTAGAACTGCACCGGATCAACGGATTGACCACCATCCGCGGTAGGAACGGTGTAGGCTTCCTATACAGCAGCGATCCATATTGTTTATTTACAGAGCACCAGTTTCGATGAGAGAAGAAGTTGGAAAAGGAACAACAGCAATACTGCTGCTGAACGAAGAAGGCGGTTGTCCTGGGCACGCCGCTGGGCGCGATAGTTGCAGTGTTACATCTTGTAAGCGTGGAGCATAAAAATGGGCAAACCAGCAGAAGCCTTGAGGGAAGCAATCGCTATCGAAGGAGAAGTGCAGGAGGGTCTCGATGCTGCACAGGCTGAACAGCAGAGAGGTCAAGGGGAATCGTCTCTTGAACTCCTTATCGAGGCGATAAGAAAGGAGCGTGACAGCCTCGATCTTCTCGAACAGGGAGTCGATACACTCCGCGAATCATTAGAAAACCGTCGCTTAGCGCTTGATAAGCAGGAAGAATTACTGCAGCAGTTTATGAACGAGTTACATAATCCGTAGAAAGGAGTGTGATCATGCCAAGGGGAGACAAATCCAGCTACACCGATAAGCAGAAGCGGAAAGCAGAGCATATTTCCGACAGCTACGAGGACCGTGGTGTTTCAAAAAAGGAAGCTAAGAGTCGCGCTTGGGCCACTGTTAACAAGGAATCGGGTGGTGGAAAGAAGAGTGGCTCAGGTAGAGGCAAGATGGAAAGCCACAGCTCATCACGAAAAGGTGGCAAAAAGGGTGGTCGTAAGTAGTTTGCACTGCGAAAGGTGTAGAGATTATGGGACAAAGGGAACGGGAAGTCAGGGATTCGAGAGGAGAGGTTGGGAGGTTGGAGCAACCAAAATCACCCATGCCGCCCCAGCATCAAGAGAAGCCGGGAATCGAGTCAAAACTCGATCCGCGGCCTCGCTATGAAGCTCCGTACTACAGAGGATCTGAAAAGCTGAAAGACAAGATAGCGCTGGTTACCGGTGGTGATTCAGGGATTGGTCGGGCCGTAGCAGTTATGTTTGCGCGAGAAGGCGCAGACATCGCTTTCACACATTTGCCAGAAGAGCAGAGCGATGCTGACGAAACGAAAGAGGCGGTTGAAGCCGAAGGTCGTGGGGCTTTGTCAATCGCTGGTGATCTACAGGATTCTGCTTTCTGTCAGAAAGTAGTTGAAAAGACCATCTCAGAATTTGGCAAGTTGGACATACTGGTGAACAACGCCGCCTATCAACAACATCAGAAGGAACTTGACGATATCTCTGAAGAGCAGTGGGATCGAACCTTTAAGACTAACATCTACGCCTACTTTTACATGACAAAGGCTGCGTTGCCACATCTGAAAGAGGGCAGTGCGATTGTTAATTGTGGCTCAATTACTGGACTTGAAGGCAGTAAAAATCTACTTGATTACTCCGCCACCAAGGGAGCTATCCATGCTTTCACAAAATCGCTGGCCCAGAACTTGGTCGAAAAAGGAATTAGGGTTAACTGCGTTGCTCCTGGACCTGTCTGGACACCTTTAAATCCGTCCGATAAGCCGGCTGATGAAGTAGCGGAATTTGGCGCGGACACGCCAATGAAGCGACCAGCACAACCCGAAGAGATCGCTCCTGCATTTGTCTTTTTTGCCTCAGAGTTAGATTCGAGTTACATCACCGGGGAGGTGCTAACGCTGTTGGGTGGTGAGACAACTGCAGGATAGGGAGGCCGGCCAACTGAATGAGAAGATCTTCAGATCCTAGCGAGGAAGAGAAGGGGGAAAGTAAGAGGCGAAGCGGCTTAAACGAGTCGTTTCGCCAGTTTGCTATCGTCTCAGCGAATGCGCTTGGCTCGCCATGGATGTTCATAATCAATGTAATGTTGATTCTAATCTGGTTTATCTCTGGTCCTCTCTTCAGGTTCTCGGATACTTGGCAACTGGTAGTTAATACAGTAACAACGGTCTTTACCTATCTCGCGGTTTTCTTAATTCAAAACACCCAGAATAGGGATGCCAAGGCGATTCACCTCAAATTGGATGAGCTTATAAGAGGGGTGTCAGGAGCACGTACGCACCTAGTGGATCTCCAGAATCTGACTGATGAAGAGCTTGAGAGTCTGCAAAAGGAGTTTGGTCGTTTGCGGCACGCTCAAGCTGAGCTTTCGAAATCTGTAGATATTGGTGATGACGAGATTAGTGGAAAGGGAAGTCAGAAATCCTTTGCGACCTAAGAATGGATAAGACACCAATTAGGCATGGACCATGGACAATTCTCAGAACCTCTGAAAAGTATAGCCACGACACATTAACGGTTAACGAGGATCAGGTGATTAGACCTGACGGGCACACGGGAGTTTTCGTGACTGTGAAAATGCCAAGTGGAGTTTCCGTGCTCGCCATTGATGATGATGGGTTCGTATATTTGACTCGGGAGTTTCGATACGCGCTTGGTATAGAAAGTGTTGAGACTACAGGTGGCGTAATTGAGGAGGGGGAGGATCCAGAAACTGCTGCCGCGAGGGAACTGAAAGAAGAACTTGGGATACAAGCGGAGGAATTTACGTACTTGGGATGTATTAACCCGATAACATCCATCATGAGCTCGCCTAATCATTTGTTTTTGGCTCGTCGTCTTCAGTTTAGAGAGAAAAATCCTGACGGTGGTGAAGAGATTGCCACAGTTAAGATGCGACTAGAGGATTGCGTGAAGATGGTGATCAAAAATGACATCACGCATGCTGAAAGTTGCGCGTTGATTTTGAAGGCGTTCGTGCAAGAAAGGATGAAGGATGAAGTTCTTTAGCGTGCGTGATATCTGTTTTCCTAAGCTATAAGACGGAGTGATGAGCTCATCACTCATCACTCAAGTCTTAGCCACGCTGTTGAGTTCTCAGTTCATCCAAAGTCGCGCGCACCTGTTGTGTACTTCCGTCGCGGAAGATCGTGAGGGTGATCTCAGTTCCAGGCGGAGTAGTTGCAATCCTGTTTCGTAATGCATTGCTGTCAATTACGGCTTCACCATTTAATTCAAGTATTACATCCCCCGGGCGAATCCCGGCTCGTTGTGCAGCGCTTCCAGGGCTTACGGAATTTACCAAGACTCCTCTCACTTCTGACAAGCCAAGATTCGCTGCCACCTCTGCTGTTACAGGTTGAATGCCGACTCCAAGCATCCCACGTTTGACTGTACCTGTGCTCACTAACTGTTCCATGACGTGGCGAGCCATGTTCGATGGAATGGCAAACCCGATACCTATGTTCCCTCCTGTCGGTGAAAGAATCTGAGAGTTGATGCCAACCAACTGCCCAGCCACGTTTATAAGCGCACCCCCAGAGTTGCCGCGATTAATAGGAGCGTCAGTTTGCAGAAAGTCTTCAAAGCTTCCGTCGCTCAATCCGGTACGACGGCCCTTGGCACTAATAATCCCAGCGGTAACAGTTTGGCCCAAGCCCAAAGGATTACCGATGGCGAGCGCAATATCGCCAACTCTCACCTGGTCAGAGTCTGCCAAAGTAAGCAGCGGCAAATTGTCGGCCTCAATCTTCAACACGGCGAGATCGCTGGGAGGATCCGAACCTATGACCTTAGCTTCAAAAACTCGATTGTCAATGGTCTCAACTCTTATCCCTTCAGCGCCATCGATAACATGGTGGTTGGTGAGAATATAACCATCCTGAGTGACAATGACGCCCGAGCCCAATCCCACTTGGGGCTGGGGAACTGGCGGAGCCTGACCACCAGGCAAACGGTCACCGAAAAAATCGCGAAAGAACGGATCATTGAAGAAGGGATGTTGTTGAGGCTGCCGAGCTCTACGTGCCGAGAGTACCGTGACCACTCCAGGTGAAACTCGGCTAACAACCTCAGCATAAGAATGCGATGGAGCGGCTGTTGGGAACGTCTCTATTGGCACTACTGGAGGCAGCACGGGGGATGGCGGACTCGAGCCCCGCCAGTTACAGCCCGCAAAAACAGACCCAAGGGAAATCAGAATCAGTAGGAGCCGGTAACTGGTTAACGGGTGCCTCTGATTCATGACTTCCTCCAGTCCCCATGCGGTCTTCACCGTGCGGTGACCCGATCCGAGATGGTGATCGATCTAAGCATGGCATTAAAGGCGTTTTGGTACCTGCGTTTGTCGGCACTGGGCGCCACTGTTATTAGATAAAATAGTTCACCACTTTCAAGCAGTCGCGTATGTACATTAACCACTTCGGTTTGTCCAGTGATATCAGATCTTCCCGAAAGTACAGATATCAACGCTGGTTGTCTATCTATGGTGCTCCTTCGATAAGCTCCCTGTCGTCTCAGGTGTGGATTTGTCTGAAGCACTGAGGCGAGAAATCGATCTGATGCAAGACGAAGATCGCGACTCTGCGAGGGTATAACCCCGAGCTGAGCGCCGTGCGTGATTATCAATTGATCTTGCACTGAACCAAAGGCACGATCTGGTGCAAATGTAACGGCGTTATTTCCTCGTAGTTCGTACCAGTTTTCCGGAACCTGGGCCCGGAAAACCTCGCTACCTGTGTAGTTGCGCATACGGCTCGAGGGTAGTTGGATCCCGTCGCGAGCCAGAGCAACATTCTGCGGATTGGCGGCTGCGGGACTTGCCTCTAATCGCTGACGAGCGCGGGCGATCTCAGCCGTTGTTGGCGCTGGCGGCATCTGACGCAGTTGAGCTTGAATCCGAGTGAATTCTGCCGTCTGTCTTGTCGGATTCACTACTCTTAACATTGCGCCTTCCTGATTAATACGCTCATATCGGTTTCCCGGATTGGGATGGCTGCTTAGCCACTCTGGAGCTCGGCGCCCTTGTGCTTCTATTGTTCGAAACATGTTTGCAAGGTCACGTGGGTCATAGCCTGCGCGCGCCATGATCTGTGCCCCTAGAATATCAGCCTGAGTTTCGTATTCGCGGCTATACCGAAGGAAGTAGACACCCAATCCAGTCTGCGTACCTTGTTGGATGAGACCACCCCAGCCACCGCCGACGATTGAACCTAGAATCGCTCCAGCAAGAGCGCCTAACTGAAAACGTTGTGCTCTCGATGCCTGAGCAGTGCCATGTCGCAGCGCGACGTGAGAGATTTCGTGTGCCATCACACCCGCCATCTCACCTTCGTTACTCGCAGCTTCGATCATGCCGCGATTGAAGTAGAGTGGTCCACCCGGTAAAGCGAAGGCATTGATATCACTAGCATTTACTACACTGAACTGATAGCGAAACTGTGGATGCTGAAATTCACTTGGGATCGCCCGAACCAGCCGCTGTCCCACTCGTGATACATAGACTGCTGGATCGCTGTTTCGCGGCAGAAGCGGCATTTGGCGGTTGACCTCAGCGGCAGCTTCTTGCCCCAGCCTTACATCATCTTGAACACTGTATCTGTTGCTTGGCGCGGTAATTTTGGTCTGCGCCAGAAGCGGCGTTGTTACAAGAATAATAATAGTCGATAAAGTTAAAAAACGTTGTATGACTCCTTCCCTAAGTACTTTCATTTTTCTCCCCCCTGTTAGTTTATTCCCCCTTAGACTTTAGACTTTACTTGCTTTCACTTAGACAACTGGCAGGCATGGTGGGCTGCCTAAGTATGAATAGCTTCATTCAATTGCAAGAAAGGACCAGCAGCAACCATGTTGCATCAGCGGAAGCATGGGATGTTTGCGAGCACCGTTCCAATCTCTCATCGCTGCAACTGCGCAATCATCATATTAGAGTTATCGCGGTCGCTCAGTCGTAACTCGCAACTCGTTGTTGACTTCGAACAGCCCAGGTACGCCACGGGCTCGCGTATAGGCGATCTGTTTGTCGGCTTCTGAATCAACAAATCCTCTCAATGTCGCCCGCCCATTGCGGACAGTTATATGAATACTATTCAGTATGCCCACGCCATAGCGATGCAGTGGCGAATCGAAACCGTAAATTGTTCGGTGTAGAGCCAATCGCAACCGATCGTCAGACGGCGACACAGGCAATACCTCTATCTCATTAACAACTTTTGTTACGCCTTCCACTCTTTTTACTGCTGCCTCAGCGGCCGATTTCTTATCAGGAGGTACTACTACCTCACCGCGCAATACGACAGAGCGGTCTGGACGCACCTCAAATTCAATCCAATCGAAAACTCCGTAGTACGGCATCATTACTAGTTCGTGCCGTACTTCACGAGCGATGGCGGCAATTTCTGGCGATTGAACTGCTGTAGAGGCAGGTGTTTGTTTTTGGGGCTCCTGTAATTCGTAAAGGGTCCTGGTCTCGCTTGCGACCACAGGAGTCACTACTAGAGTGAGACATATGACTAGTAAGAATATATTGCTGTTTTGAACAGACCGTAATCTCATTTTTGCTTTCCTTTCTTTCTACAAGTCTGCCGACAGTAAACGGAATTGCGGCAGACTACGCGACCATACAATCTTCTCGGTTTTATCTCTCGATTAGATGTGGAAAATCTAAAGAAATTATGGGTCTTGCGTACTTTGGTTTTTGGCCTTTGATTGTAGGTTTCGAAAGGACCAAAAACCAAAGATCAAAGACCAAAGAACCAAGACCTAAGACCAAAAGCACGCTACAATCGAACCGAAAAAAGCCAAAAAGGAGAGACCGCCATGAGTGAACAGTTCGTTATATTGGGTATTGCCGGGAGTTTGCGCAAGGCTTCATACAATCGAGCAGCGCTGCGTGCCGCTGTAGAGTTAGCGCCTCCAGGCGCCAAGATTGAAGTTTTTGAAATTGATGGGCTACCGGGATTCAATGAAGATGATGAGCACAATCCACCGGCAAAGGTTTTGGAGTTGAAGGAACGAATTCGGGCGGCGGCCGCAATCCTGTTGGTAACACCAGAATATAACTATTCGATACCGGGTGTGCTAAAGAACGCCATCGACTGGGCCTCTCGGCCATACGGAGACAGTGCTTGGAATGGCAAACCAGTCGCCATAATGGGAGCTTCCGTCGGCACACTGGGTACTGCTCGGGCGCAATATCATCTGAGGCAATCATTCGTGTTTTTAAACATGTATCCCGTGAACCAACCTGAAGTGATGATTAGTAATGCGGCAAAGCGATTCGATGCTGAAGGTAACCTTACTGACGAAACTGCGAGGAAACTGATCCAACAACTATTGGAGCGGCTCGTGGAGTGGACCATTCGCTTGAAAGGATGAAGGCGAAAGGATGAAGGCGAAAGGATGAAGGCGGAAGGATGAAGGATCAAGGCTTCATCCTTTCTCCTTCATCCTTTCTTCAAGTGAGTGGTAACTCGATCTTAGCTTTCTCCCGCATTACATCCTCACCAAGCTGGGTCAGAGTAACAAGGGGGTAAGGGCCGGGAGAAAGCTTTAAACAGTTTGCTTCCACAAGTAAATCGAGTACCGCGGCTATCTCTGCCTGACTCATATCACTGAGGAGGCCGTAGGTCGACAGTAGGTCCAGCTTAAATCGATAAATATCTTTAGCTTTAGATCCATTCAGCGTTGCAGCCACCATTGTCTTGCCGAATCGTCCTTTTAGCCGAGCCACACATGCAAGCATCTTTCTTACCCGCAGTAATTCGTCAGCGGTGAGAGGGCGCGCTGGTAGATTAATCTTCACGCTGGAGGTGGGAGGAGCGCTCTCATCATTCTTTCCTCTACGGCTGGGCGGCGTTGCCCGGATACAGTTCCCGCACGAACCGCACGACCGGCCATGATTGCGATCGCCAAAGTAGTCCAGGAT
Organism: uncultured Chloracidobacterium sp.; assembly: GCA_964574785.1. GTDB lineage: Bacteria > Acidobacteriota > Blastocatellia > Pyrinomonadales > Pyrinomonadaceae > PSRF01. Next base: position 19,448 of record CAZNPP010000028.1, read on the forward strand.
CTCGAAGCGGTAGCAGCGCTCGCTGTAACAAAAATTTATCAACTCCCTAAGTTTGCGATGTTCCAAGGCCTCCAAGCGAGCCAGTTTCCCTTCGTCGATCCTCAGTTTTGTTTGGGGCTTGTCGTCCAACAGAAGCACAGCTCGCGAACGCCGAACTGGCAGAAACTCCAGAACGCCCGCCTCAGCCAGGCGTCCCAAGCCAGCGCGCAGGGTATGAGAGTCAGTCCCGGTCGAGCGGGCAACTTCTGCCATCTGAAGTTCACAACCGTTAGCCATTTGACCACCAAGCTGCTCGATGACTCTCATTAGAAGCAAGCTGTGCTGATCGCCTTTACCGATCAGGCCCCGCCCCAATCGAGAGCCAATTTTCAGGCGGACGCGAATGCTGTTTGAGTCTGTATGCGCTCGGCGTATGTGGCCACTTGTCTCGAGGAGATTCAGAGCAGAATTAACCGCCATTTCGTTTGTCAGACCTGCAGTCGCTGCTATTTCTTGAATAGAAAGTTCGACATTCTTTCTGCCGGTAAGAAATAGCGCGTTGTAGACCTCTCTGATAACAGCCGGCTTCGGATAAGAGCCCTCGATAAAGAACTCATGTGTGTTTTTATCCGCATAGTTAAAGAGCAGGGCACAAGTGGACGGCAGTCCATCGCGCCCCGCGCGCCCAATTTCCTGATAGTAAGCTTCGATGGAGCCGGGCATTTGGTAGTGGGCCACAAAGCGAATGTCTGGTTTATCTATTCCCATTCCGAAAGCATTGGTCGCAACCATCACTTGAGCTTTGCCGCTCATAAAATCGTTTTGTGCTTTTAGGCGGGCAGCGTCCTTCATGCCGGCATGATAGCCAACCACCGTCAAATCAGCCCCACGTAACTTAGCCGCCACTTGCTCTACAGCCTTGCGAGTTGCGGCATAAATGATTCCCGAGCCATCACTGTCGCGAGCAAGCCCCCGGATGTAGGAGATCTTCTCCCGCTCACGCGTGACGTGGACCACATGAATTGTGAGATTCGGCCGGTCAAAGCCGCTAACGAAAGTATTTGGTCTATCAAGGCCCAGTTGTTGGATTATGTCATGTCGAACATAAGGGGTTGCAGTAGCAGTCAGAGCTATAACCTGGGGGCGCCCCAGGGCTGCAATTGCAGTTTTGAGTTGCAGATAATCGGGGCGGAAATCATGTCCCCAGGTGGAGATGCAATGAGCTTCGTCGATGGCAAAAAGCGAGACTAACGGCGGGCGCAATGATTGACAAAACAACTGAGAGCGAAACCGTTCAGGGGCGACATATACGAGCTTGAATTCACCGGCTCGTAGGCGATTGATGCGCCGTCTCTGCTCCTCGGGTGATACCGAGCTATTGATGAATGTTGCAGGTAGTCCGCGCGCAGTGAGCGCATCCACCTGATCCTTCATTAAAGAGATAAGCGGTGAAACCACTATCGTGGCACCTGGTCGCATCAGTGCTGGAAGTTGGTAACAAACAGATTTTCCCGATCCGGTTGGCATCACAACTATGGTGTCGTTGCGGCCCAGTATAGAAGCTATGACTTCTTTTTGGCCCGTACGAAACTCGCTGAATCCAAAATGGTTGCGTAAGGCGGCCAGCGGATCGGCAGTGACAGGCATGGAGGAGAGTCTATGCATTCTCACCTAAAGCGGCAAGAGTCAAAGAAGCAAAGAAAATAAAACCTGATTTAGAAGAAATCCGCGGACTCTTCATTTGCTTTCCGTATACGTGTTGTTAATATGCCCCGGTAGAATTCAACACCTCACTAAAGGAGTCTCTAATGCCTCACTCATATGTGTGTTCACTCACTCACTGCATGTTTGGAACCCGCGACCGGTCTTCTATCATTGATACTGAGCTGGAGATAAGTCTTTGGCCGTATATGACTGAGTTGGCGTGGCGGAATGGTTTCAGGTCGTTGGCAGCCGGTGGCGCCACCGACCATCTTCACCTGCTATTGTCGCTACCCTCGACTATGAATGTTGCAAAAGCGATCCAATTACTAAAGGATGGATCATCAGGTTGGATTCGCGATCGCTTTACCGAGCGAGGGGGCTTCGAATGGCAAGACGGTTATGGAGCTTTCAGCGTCTGCCCTTCGGAACTCGAGCCAACTATCGCCTATATTCAAAGACAGAAAGAGTATCATCGACGGAAGACCTTCTGTGAGGAGTTTGCAGAGTTCTTGGAAGAGAATAGAATTCGGTATGATCCGAGGTATCTGTTTCGATAAATTATTTCTGTGGATTGACTATAATGCCGGAGTCTACAGTCTTACCGGTACGCGATATCGTTTGGAAGTGCAGTTCTTCTCCGGCTATCTCGAACAGCATAAAATGGTAATCCTGATCGAAGGCTGTTTCAGTCAACGCTGAACTCGGTCTAACATTACCCTTTCTCAACTTTCCACCCGCTCCCGATATGAAGTAATAGATTCCTTTCTGCGGTTTGAGGCGCTCATAGAAGTGTTCATGTCCGGCGAGCACCACATCAACACCATGACTCATAAATAGTGGCTCAACCACTGCTCGTAGCTGGTTATCAGAACCATGTTTCTTACCGGATGAATAAGGGGGATGATGAAAGAAGCAAATCTTCCACTTGGAATTGTCTTTCGCCAACTCGCCCTGGAGCCATTCTACCTGGGACTTATCCATATAGTTGCTGTTAAGCGAGTAGAAGGCTACATCACCTTTCTTGAACCGGTAATATTCTTTACCCCCCATATTGAAATGCTCGTATAGACGCTGATTCGGGTGATCATGGTTGCCGAGGGTCGCATAGAACTTCACGTTGTCATCAAGCAGTTTCCGGTAAACGTTCTCGAATTTCCTGCGGTAGTCATTTGGTCTTTCGCTGCCATAAAGATTGTCGCCCAGCATTAGAACGAATTCGAAAGGAAAAACCGCACGATACCGAATCATCATCTGGGCTATCTCATGTTGTTGCCTGCCACCGGTACCTGTGTCACCTATAGCTGCAAAACGTACTGAGCGATCTTTTAAAGGAAGCGTAAGACTTACGGGACTTCCAGCAACGGTTGTTGTCTTTGTAGATAGATTCTGAGCCCGGTAACTCTCGGGGACGCCATGACCGAGAAGAAGTATTGTTAACGCCAGCGATATGAAAATACGTCTCATCACTCTTTCTCCCTGCGCCACGCTTACGGCAAGACGTTAAGCGTATAGTCGACGATAATATCGTTTTCCTTATCCATCAGTAGTAGGTGGCGCCCAACGAATCGATACCTTAATTGCTCTGGAAGTTGAGGCATTCTTAAGAGCAATGTTGGTGGAATCTGGGCCAACTCTTTACCGTCGGGATACGGGTAATTGACTCGCATGGGGACTCCGTCAGTTTCCGCCTCAAAAATGATCTCTTTCACTTCTAGACGGTCCTTGCTATTTAACTCAGTTAAGAGCACGCTACGAATGTGCGTGATAATATCTGGCTTGAATACATCTCCAGCCTTCGCATTTGAACGACCTTCTCTGACAGCATTTTGAAGAGCAGTTCTGTAATTCTGAATCTCCTCTGGAGTGCTCTCCTTTCTAGGCTTCTTTACCGCAATTCGTTTTCCAGCTCTGTCGCGGAGCTTCAAGTAATCTTTTACCCGTTTTTGAAAGGCGTTTACTGCTTGCTTTTCGGCAGCGGACAGTTGCGGTTGGGGAATACTCACTTGTCCGAAACTGATGGAGACTGACACTACTATCACGAATAAAGCTAGTATTTCTGTTTTTCGCATGCCTGAGAATTGGCAAAAAGGATGCCATCAGAGGAGCAAGTAGCGGTAACCGAGGAGCCGCGATATCCCCAACTTTATCATACTAGAAAGGGAATTCGTGTATTCATTCAGTAGGCCTTGTTGTACTGTGTCAATACGTAAGGCTGTGACGGTTTTTTTACCGTCACAGCCCCTTCAAAGCGTCCATATCGGTTTAAGTACCCGCAGCTCTGGATTGCTCCAAGGCACGGATTTGGTCGTGGGCTTGCTTGACCAGTGCGAACTGTTCTTCGACTAGACGGCGAATGTCAGGTGGAAGATCTTCACGTAGGGCTTCTTCGTAGTTTTTAACCGCCGAATCCTCACCCCGTTCACACTCGGAAATGATGGCGCCATCATCGTTCGCCGAGACCGCCGATCTAATTCCCATCCATCCACGATGAAGAGAACCTAAAACACTACCAGTTTTTTCCGGATCACCGCCAAGTTGTCGAACCTGTTTCTGAAGGTCCGATGCAAACTGCGCTCTTTGGTCGGCAATACCGGCGAAAAGCGATTTAAGTTTAGTGTTTTTCGTCCCTTCAGCGGCGGTACGAAATCCTTCCTTCCCGTCCCTGCACGTTTCTATCAAGTTATTTAATGTCGAAATGACATCATCGTTGTTGATCGTTGCCATGTTTTTACCCTCCGTTCAATTTTCACCCTTCTTTCCTCAGCACTAAACCAGCAACGCCTCTCCAGATCGAAGAAGCGTTGCCTGTTGTGGACGATGCTCCGATGTTGCCACCGGGGCTCCGTAAGAAGGCGAGAAATAACTCTCAGCTTCTATCTTTGTTTCGCTGACTTAGGACCAATTAGACAACTGGTCCACGTCGGCCAGATATCAAATTAAGAACCAGAACGACAGCGGCGATGACCAGAAGCAGATGGATTAGATTACCACCTACATTGCCGATCAATCCCAACAACCAAAGCACTAGTAAAATTACTAGAATCGTCCATAACATCGTAAAATTCTCCCCTCTTTAAGTGTTTCCCATTCAACTCGTCATTTGTACTAGTAGACGTTGAGCAATGGGCATGCCAGCCTGATGGGTGTGTCCATTTACGGGGAATGAAGAGTCGATCCAGTGCCTTAGATTCAAACCGAATGTATGGAGCGGGTGTAGAAGAGAGTTAGAACTGCATGGTAATGGGTCATTCCAGAGACGGGCTAGTTGCGTGGATTTAAATCATGCCCTTCTTAGTATCGTGAAGTTTTTTGTTGGTTTACGTCAGTCGAGCTATGGACGACGGAGAATATTCTGCCTAAAGCCACGACCTCGAAACGGCGGGTTAGCCAAACTCCCCTCAACACCTAAGACGCTTCTTACGATCGAGAGACGCGCCATGATCCTCGGTTCAGTAAGCTGAAAACGATTGGCAAGCGATTGGGCACGTTCAAAATCGCTCTTCGCCAGCACGCCAATCATCGTTCCATAACGAGAGATTGTATTGCTGAGATTGCTTCCACCTTGTAGCGGTAGTTCACCATCGCGGAAGATATTCACTTCAAATCCATTCAAGAGGGCTGCCGCCGATAGCAACTCGTTTAGTTGCATGAGGCCCGGCTCTAGTATCTCAAAACTGCGAGCTGGCTCGATTCCCCTAAAGGCTTCAGCGACTCTGAGTTGTTGTTCGAGTTGTTGATAGTTGTTCGCGCGATTCATGGCAATGCGACGCGCCTCGTCGAGAACTTGTAAAGTGAGCTCCTGATTAGCTTGTTGAGTCGACACTGCTACCTGTAGAAGAAAGTTGATGCGATCCTCGTTAGACTGGAGAGTACCGAGGGTCATTCGCACTTCATCAATTGAGTTGGCATTCGTCTTGTTTGCGAGCTGTCGAAACTCGAGATTTCTAAGGACCACGTCCCGCATCGGTTCATCGAGATGATCGTTAGCGATCTGACGAGCGCGGTCAGGATAGCCTTCCTCGAGAGCCTTTAGTGCCGCCTGTTGATATATCCTTGACTGCAAGCCCGGCGGCGCGGTGGCTGCCGCAGTCATTATGCTCTCCGAGGTGCCCTGTTGCATTGCCTGGAATATCTGATTGAATCCTTCGCGTGGATTGTTGCCGACATTCATTTCAGCCATCTTCTGTCGCACGGATTGAGCTCGCGCGGGCAGGTGCTGCTCTATTTGTGGGAGTAACATGCGTAAGTTACTCAGAAGCTGTCGCGCATTCAGCTGTTCAATTTGAGCATCGCTAGCCGAACCTGTGGTCGCCGTGATTCTTCCGCCGCCGCCTCCGCCGCCAGGTCTGCGTCGAGGTATACCTACATCGCCGCGCGCGGTGGATGCTCCAGTTGGTGTCGCCTTCAGCGCAGCGTCAATTACGCTGCCGAGCAGATCCTGATAAGTAGACAGAGACAAGAGTTGCTGACGAGCGGTACCAGTAGTAACTTCAGTTGGCGAGTTGTTTTCCATGCGAGGACCAGGCTGCAAAAGACCCAGAGCCAGATTGCCGGCGTCGAAGTTTGACAGCATGTTGGCTCCCTTGATTTGGGAAACGACTCTGTCGGTTAGCTTTGCAGCCGCATCCTTATCTTTAACCTGCAATTGGGCCAACACATTGACCAGAGATCGCGGAAACTGCCCTTTCTCGAGCATCTGCAGAGCATTCTGCAGCGCGAAGTCAGGATCAAGGGCTGCTATCCGCGCCAACAACGTCTGTTCGAGGTTCATCTCCGGATCGGGTTGGCGTGAATCTCTTTGGGCTGTTCCAAGTGTCTGCGGGCGAGTTAATGCTAATACCTGATATGCAAGTTGGGCATCGTGGCGCGCGGCAGTTAGAACCAACTCCTGACGCAACTGGTTAGACACTCGAGGCTGCCCTCTTCGGGAGCCTGTGTCCGGGTTATTCATGAGCTCTGCGACGCCATCGGCGGCCTGCAGAAAGAGCGAGCGCGACCGGCCTTCGTTGGTTGCCCAGAACAGGTCGGCAGCGCCAATTTGTACCCTTATACGATTTTCCGAAAGCCTCAGCATCTGAGCTTCGTTTACAATCTGATCAAGCAGCGTAAATGCTCGCTTCTCAGCCTCGGCCTTCTCCCTGGCTTTTTCTTCATCGGTTGGAGTTAACGTTGAGGTTGAAAAATCCTGGGATAGGGCAGCCTGTGATGCACTTCCAAGCAAAATGAAGATGCTTAAAGAGAGAACCGTGATTCGGATCATTACCATCATTCCTTACCTCTTAAATGTCCATGTAGGAGCCTTCAATTCAGAGATCAGTGCCGGTTATTTTGGACAGTTACGCACAGTTTCGCTCCCGAAGCACAGGGACACTACATCAGACGTAGAAAGAACAGCGAAAGTCGAAAAACTTTCACACAAGCCCTTTTTTAATATTTCTCTGCCAGGCTTCATAGTTCCTGATTCTGCGTTTGGCCTGCTTGCGGGTTAGTTTCATTTGTTGTGCAACATAGTCAATGCGTTGAGTGCGATCCTTCTTTGCATCGTAGCGGTCACCTGGAGCCCTACGGTATATCTCATAGGCACGGCTCCATTCAGCTTTTATTTCTGCGGTTGCCTGTTTGCCACGCTGTTCCGGCATGTTCACCTTCCAGAGGTTGAGATTCAGAGTGCGGCATAACTATACCTCACTCACAATAAAATCGGCATTTCTCAAGGCCCATTCTGTCTTAACTGAAGGTGAAGCGTACGGGATCGACTGGTTGCGGATCGACTACGGGTGCAGGGGTCTCGGGTTCCCGCACTGGAACAGGTGAAGGAGGCTGAGGTGGTAAGGGAGAAGGATTTTGCAGAGGCCGATCAGGGTCGAGAGGATCGTAGGGACGTGTGGGTGGTTGATCTGGTCGCTCATCCGGCCGCCACTTACTCCTGTTAACTCCTACCGCCATTCTCAATCCCTTGCTTGAAAGTATGGACAGTCTTTTCCCCTATCCTGTTCACATTTACAGGACGAAAAGGTCAAGACATTGTGTAGGAGGGCCGGGGTCAGTCTTCGACCGAAGGTGTAACAACATCCGCGGCCATGATCTTCTCGAGAACCTCTCTCGGCCACGAGCGATGGTTGAAACTCTCTCGTATGGTAGCAAAATTCACCCGTAATACTTCTTCTGCGGTGAGTCTACCCATGCGTCCATACTTATTCGGACCTACAGGGTGAATCCATCCTCTTAAAGCTCTTCGAGACGCTGCTGGATTCGTGCGATTGTGCTCCAATGCAGGCGCTGCTGCGGCGCCGGTTAAAAGGGAAACTTTGTAACCTTTTGCGAGCATAACTACCCTCCGATTGGAAATGGCATTCGGACTTTTAACGTTGTGTTTGTGAAGCAGCCTTAATAGCCGCTGATTTCCAAACCTCGGGCAAAAAGACCTATTTTTGAAGGCGTCCCCGTCAATATTACTTAACTTAGTGTAAAAGCTTGACTTGACCCCCCTAGAAAGAATAGAAGACTGGAAAAATCTCTAGGAATCTGGTGCCAGAATTTTCCAAAGCACCCAAAGCTGTCGTTCCGGATCAATCTTAGCTTAGTAAGGGAGGTGAAAGTTATGCAGAGGATCTCGTTCACATTAAGTTCAATGTTCATGATTTTATGTGTCTTCTCACTATGTGCCGCGCAGGATCCAGCTATGAGTCCGCCGGATGTGCTCTTAATTGTTCGCGAAGAGATCAAGCCTGGGAAAGGACCTGCACATATCGAGGAGTCATTCCGTTATATTCAGGCGTTGCGAAAAGCTAAATCACCTTGGGGGCGAATTGGTATGACGCCAGTGGCGGGCGATGAGAATGAGGTGCTTTACTTCTGGCCCTACTCCTCATTTGCCGAGGTCGAAAAAGCGAATCGAGAGATGGCTGCCTGGGCCGCTGGTCCCCTGAAGGCGGACTTCGACAATATCGCTCAGGGTCCTGAGGATCTTCATGTCTCGCAGTCTGCCATTTTGGCCATTTACCGTCCGGACCTGAGTTATAGACCTGAAGTTAACATAGCTGAGATGCGCTACATGGTTATTGGAAAGTTAAAGGTGCACCCGGGCAAACAGAGCGCCTTCGAAGCAGCCTCAAAGATCTATACGGATGCACTTAAGAAATCGAATCGCAGTACGCCGTCTGCGGTTTTTCAAGTTCTTGCCGGTTCAGACGCAGGTATGTTTTTGGTGGTATCGCCACTCAAATCACTGGCAGAACTGGATAAACTTCCTACGGAGATGAAGGCCTTCGGCGAGGCCCTGGGACCTGATGGCATGGCGAAGATCGAGAAGGCTGCTGGGGACATCTTCCAGAGCATGTCCAATAGCATCTATGCATTCAATCCACGGATGAGTTATGTCCCGGATGACTTCGCTGCTCGGGACAAGACCAGCCCTGGGTTCTGGAATCCAAAGCAATAGTGAAGAAACAACGTAGGAAATTGAGAAACTCGGGCGGAAGGGCTAAGGCGCTTCCGCTCTGCATTTTAAATACCTGTCTAGGAAGATTGACTGCATCAATGCTTCGCTCCTGAAACGCTGCTCTTATATATGAATGTAGAACGTGCGCTCCTAATGTGAGATGCGGTTGAAACGAGCATGAGAATAATAATTGCCGGAGGCGGGGAAATAGGTTACCAGTTGGCCAAGGACTTGGCTCTGGTGAATGACGTTGTTGTTGTTGTAGAACAGAATCAGGAGATCATAGACAGATTCAGTCGACTTGACCTTCAAGTAACCATTGGAAGACCAACTCATCCGGACGTACTTAAAGGCGTCGGACTCAACGAGAGCGATACCTTTATTGGCTGTAGCGAATCCGATGAAGAGAACATAATTTCCTGCATTGCAGCAAAACGTCTCGGAGTCTCGCTGACCTATTGTTTCGTAAGTAAGGAAGAATACTACAAATCTTTCGTAGGACAGGACGGCAGCGCTCACCTGGAAATAGACCACATCATTTGGCCCCAACGAATGCTCGCAGAAGAGATAGCCAGAATCGTTTTGGTTCCAAAGGCCATTGACGTTGAGTTTTTTGCCGGTGGAAGAGTTCTACTATTGGAGTATCGTTTGCGCCATGATTCTCCGTTGCTTGCCAAGCCATTAGCTGAGTTACGTCTGCCTCGCGGAGTCTTAGCGGTAGCAGTTTCTGAAGACGAGAAACTTAGAATTCCCTCCGGCGGCACTGTTTTCCATGAAGGCGAAAAAGTAGTCTTCATGGGCGAAGAGCACGCTTTATTACGACTCCAAAGAGCCTTCATCCCAGAAGCTGAACAAAAAATCCGTGAGGTGACAATCTTAGGTGGAGGGACCGTGGGTTTCACGTTAGCCAAACTGCTACAGCGGGAAAAGAAACTCCGCCTGAAGATCATCGAACTTTCGGTTGAAAGGTGTGAGTTTCTAGCATCTGAGCTTCCCTCAACGTTGATACTAAATGGTGATGGCACCGATCTTGAGTTGCTTGATGCGGAGCAGATCTATCGCAGCGATGTTCTAGTCTCGGTGACCACAAACGATGAAAAGAATCTCTTAGCCTCACTCTTGGCGCGTCAGATGAAAGTTCCGAAGATTATAACGCGCGTGGACCGGCCCAATAATTTGCGGCTATTTGAAAGTGTTGGAATCGATGTCCCGTTAAATATGCGGGTCACGGCGGTCGAGACCGTTCTCAACTCTTTACAGCAAACCGATATTCAACTACGTGCGACTGTCGAGCACGGGCGAGCAGATGTTCTGGAAGTCCGCGTGCCGCCGACTTTTTCGACCGCGAAGTTGAAAGACATGACCCCCATACAGGGAGCGATCATCGCGGCTATTGTTCGTAAGAACCGCGTGATCGTCCCGCATGGGGATGATCTGGTGAAGCCGGGTGACACTCTTTTCGTATTCAGCACAGATGAAGCCGCGGAGACGGTGCGTAACTACTTTTGAAGTCTTGTCACACCAAGCTAACTGCCGATGCGCTTAGCACTCATAGCTCACACCACAGGTTTAATTCTTCGTCTGTTCGGCCCGTTATTGCTAGTACCGCTGATTCTAGACCTCTATTACGGTAATCAAAGCGAAGCCATAGGATTTGGGATAGCGGGCGTCTCGGCAAGCTTGGCCGGTGAATTAATGCGCCGAATGCACCCAGGCGGCGTCGATCTCAGCCGAGTAGAAGGCTTGGCGGTGGTGTCACTGGTATGGCTGGTCGTCGCCGCTTTTGGGGCGATTCCTTATATCTGGGCAGGAATTGGAATCGTCGACTCACTCTTTGAATCCATGAGTGGTTTTACAACGACTGGGGCGACAATCATCCGTGATTTTAGTCTCCATTCACGCGGCATATTCTTTTGGCGCAGCTTTACCCAATGGCTCGGAGGTATGGGAGTTATCGCGTTATTTATTGCCATACTCCCAGCCCTGGCGATTGCCGGGCGGCAACTGTTTTTTGCCGAGGCGCCGGGTCCCTCGGAAGAGCGGTTGACTCCTCGTATCCGGAATACCGCAGTAGCCTTATGGTCAATCTATTCTGGATTGACGGTCATTGAGGTACTCCTGCTAACGCTCGCGGGAATGCCTTTGTATGATTCGGTTTGTAATTCTCTATCAACGCTTGCTGCCGGCGGTTTCTCACCACATGCGAATAGCATTGGAGGTTACAACAACCCGGCGGCCGAGTGGATAATTATCGTATTCATGTTCCTGGCGGGCGCGAACTTCTCGCTTCAATATGGTGTCTTGAGAAGGCAGGTTGGCAGGCTCTTTCGCGACGCTGAATTTCGAACCTACGCTGGTATTTTCATAATCGCTACGCTTGTGATGAGTCTTATCCTTGCCGACTTTGCGCTCAACCCACCTAACCGCTACCTGAATGCTGAAACTACAAGTAGACCGCTGGTTAATGCCGAGTCAGAAGTAGTCGTGCGGCATTCTGCGTTTCAGGTAATAAGTCTTTTAACTACAACTGGCTTTGCGACGGATGATTTTGAGCTTTGGAGCGATCAGGCACGTTTTGTTCTTCTAATCCTGATGTTTATTGGTGGGTCGGCCGGGTCTGCTGCAGGTGGTCCTAAAGTAGTAAGGATTCTCTTAATAGTTAAGTATTCAATACTCGAATTATTCAAAGCAGCACATCCAAGCGCAGTAAAACCTGTTCTGCTGGGCAGGACGACAGTCCCGGCTGACGTCATGCGTTCAATAACCGCCTTTCTACTGCTTTATCTAATGACGTTTGGTTTTAGCACTCTTATGGTAGTGCTCTTGGGCCTTGATATAATCAGTGGGTTGACAGCGAGTATTGCGACACTCGGAAACATTGGACCTGGACTGGGAGCAGTCGGGCCAATGTCGAACTTTGCAGATCTTCACCCCGTCAGCAAGATGGTCCTGTTTGCAAACATGTGGGTAGGTCGGCTGGAAGTTATGACAGTGTTTGTTTTACTACAACCTCACGTATGGAGGGCGACGCGTCTAAGGGATTGAACTTCTCCAGCACCGCCTTGCTCAAAACAAGCCTGACCAATTTGATAACCCTCTCCAACTAAGAGAGATTTGGTAATACCTTATCTGATGTCGAGATTCGACAATTCTATTAGAAAGTGCTTAAATGCCGGTTACTTACTGATGCTCTTACAGATACTTTTTCTCGCAGCTCGCGTGAGTTTGAAGTCGCAGAATAAGGAATGGTATGACCGATTTGAACAGTGACATTTTTAAGCTGATTGATGCGGAACGTCCAGGGACGACTTCTGACGGTGTCATTTCACAACTCAGAGAAATGATTCACCGGGGGGACTTGCGTCCTGGCGACCGACTGCCTCCAGAACGGGACCTCGCAAAAATATTGGGTGTCAGTCGGCCGACGCTTCGTGCCGGTATCCGATCGCTTGCAGCGGTTGGCGTTCTCCAGTCGCGGCAAGGTGCGGGAACTTTTGTAGTCAAATCCGACGGCCCGCCGGCTTTGGATAGCAGCCCTTTGCGGCTGATGGCTTCGCTGCATGGATTCACTTCCGCCGAGATGTTTGAAGCGAGGCAGTCCCTGGAAATGGCCGTCGCAGGATTAGCTGCCGAACGGGCTACGAGCGATCACATGGCTTCGATATCTGAGGAAGTAGCCGGCATGTTTGCATCGCTGGATGACCCCGAGCAGTTTCTCGTTCATGATATGCGGTTTCACCAGACAGTCGCAGCCGCCTCAGGTAATAGAATTCTCACGTCCTTAATGAATATGGTTGCAACCATCCTTTTTGATGTGCGCAGGAAGACGGTAAAGCGTGCCACGGATCTCAAAGAATCCGCCGAGATGCATCGACAGGTGTATCGAGCGATTCGGGAGCGGGATTCTGAAGCGGCTCGGATGGCGATGCGCGACCACCTTATGTTGGCCCAAAGAGCGCAGGAATCCGAGATCGCTGATGAGGAAGAGCAAACTTAAGGACCCTAAACGCAAAGGCGCCAAGATGCTAAGACGTTTCTAATTGATTTGAGTCAGACGGTTCGAGTGCCACGCTGCATTACTAATAAGAATAAACAGAGTTTTAGAAAAAACCAAAAAGGCCAAAGACCAAAGACCAAAGACCATACCTACTTTGCGCCCTTGCGATAAAAGCTTGTTCGACTGTTTTGCCTCGACCAGTACCAATAAACCGGTAGCCCCAGAGATATTAGACCGATACCCGTCAAGGCCTGTTTTGGTGTTGTCCAAACGGTATTGACTAACAATAACCCAGCGACAATCAAAAACAAGATAGGCACAATCGGATAGCCCCACGTCTTGTAAGGTCTGTCCACGTCAGGCATCCGCTTACGAAACACAAACACAGACGCTGTAACAAACGCATAGAAGATCCATAGGCCAAAAATTGCATAGTCCGTAAGTGCGTCAAATGAGCCTGACAAAGTCAGTATGCTGGCCCAGACTGCTTGCGCGATAAGAGCACCGATTGGTACATGGGTTCGTTGGGAAACTCTTGAAAGTTTCTTGAAAAAAAGACCATCTTGAGCCATTGCATAGGGAACACGTGCGCCAGTAAGAATTGAAGTATGGAGGGTGCCAAAGGTAGATGAAAGCAGCGCCGCAGCTATCAGCCCAATAGCTAATGGTCCCAGGAAAGTACGCGCGACCTCAGTGGCCACGGATGACGCCTCCGAAACGTTCGCCACTTCAGTCGGTGATAAAGCGTAGAAGTAACCAAAGTTCACAAAAAGATAAAGCGCCGTTATGAGAAGCATCCCACCAATCAACGCGAGCGGGATATTTCGTTGAGGGTTTTTAACCTCTCCCGCGACAAGCGTGACGTTGTTCCAGCCATCATAAGCCCACAGAGCCCCTAACATTGCGGCAAAGAAACCTGCAACACCACCACGCACAGTTTCTGCAACACCTTCGCAGGCTCCTCCTGTGTTGCTGGCTGCGAAATGGGACCAATCGGCACCTTGCGCGAAAAGAAAAGCCCCTACGCCAACTAGTAGCACGAGGGCGATTTTTATTCCGGTGAGGATCGCAGCAACATTGCCACTAACTTTTACTGCAGCACAGTTAATCAGAGTAACGATTGCGATCGCTGCCAGGGCAACGATTTGAAGCCGTCCAAAAGGGAAGTGATAGCCCAATATATCCAGCGCAAAGTATTCGCCGCTCAGAACTCCACGTAGAAGAATGTTAAGAAAGATCGCAAAGCTGATTCCCAGTGCTGCTTGTGAGCCTGCCTTCCCGATGAAGAAAGACATCCACCCGTAGAGAAAAGCCCAGCGCTTACCATAGGCCTCGCGCAGAAAAACGTATTCACCACCCGCCCTCGGCATCATTGAAGCGAGTTCTGCATACGTGAGTGCTCCGGCAAGGGAGAGTAAACCTGCGACAAAGTAGACGGTTAGTACCATCCAGGGGGTGCCGACATTGCACGTCATGACGCGCGCCTTCAGAAACACGCCCGTACCGATTACGTTGCCGACAACAATCGAAATTGCCGCGATTAGAGTAAGGCCGCGGATTAGTTGTGGCTGGTTAGGGATCATTTAAAGGCGGAAGGATGCAGGGGGG
>CAZNPP010000029.1:0-273 GCA_964574785.1 uncultured Chloracidobacterium sp.
CTACTATTCCGGGTACTACAGCGACGGAGAAGGGGACGAAGGCCGAGACATGCCTCCCGATGGCGCGACTGAAACTCGGCGTGGTTAGTTCTAAGTGAGTTCTGGGCTAACGACAAGCATTGCTATTACATCGATTACAAAATCCTCCACACGGGAGTGTGGAGATTCATTCAAGTCCAGCCTACACACAAAGGACAGGCGAGTTAGGAAAATCCTCCACACGGGAGTGTGGAGATTCGTTCAAGTCCAGCCTACACACAAAGGACAGGCGAG
>CAZNPP010000029.1:373-33826 GCA_964574785.1 uncultured Chloracidobacterium sp.
TCAGGAAAATCCTCCACACGGGAGTGTGGAGATTCGTTCAAGTCCAGCCTACACAAAAAGAACAGGCGAGTCAGGAAAATCCTCCACACGGGAGTGTGGAGATTCGTTCAAGTCCAGCCTACACACTAAACGGAATGATACCCCCGGAGTGCGGAAGTCATTATGTGAAAACCACCAACTTAAAGTGAGGTGTTCGGGAGAGAGCCAGGGTGATTCCCTTCTCATTAACACCTCACTTCAGTCAGGTGATCAGAAAGAGCTAGGGTATGGAAACCGTTTCAACGGTTTCACTGGCAGAAGAGTCTCATCTCGGAAAATGGAAACCGTTGAAACGGTTTTCCGAACTGCTGGCAGGACCTTGGCCACCTAACTGAAGTTAGGTGTTAATGAGATCTCCTGCGCTGATTGATTTTAGACACAGTCTGAAGTTAGGTGTTAATGAGATCTCCTACGATGATCGATTTTTTACACAGTCACTTCTGTTGGTGGTCTTTGGCAGTTCTCACTGGACACAGAGCCTGCTATTACTAAACCTATGAAAGTCCCTCTTCTCGATCTCCGCGCTCAATACGACTCCATCCGCACTCCCCTGCTCGCCGCCGTCGAGCGGGTAATGGAGTCGCAGCGGTTCATCCTCGGCACTGAAGTACAAAAATTCGAAGAAGAGATCGCCGCCTACGTGAACACACGCCACGCCATCGGCTGTGCTTCCGGCTCTGATGCCCTGTTGCTTGCTTTGATGGCGCTGGACATAAAGCCCGGTGATGAAGTCATCACCTCTTCGTTCACCTTCTTTGCCACCGGCAGTGCCATCGCGCGTTTGGGCGCACGACCTGTCTTTGTAGATATCGAGCCTAGCACCTACAATCTCGACAGTGAGAAGATCGAGGCCGCGATCACAAGCCGGACAAGAGCGATCATGCCGGTCCATCTGTACGGGCAATGTGCCGAGATGGAACCGCTGCTTGAGATCGCCGCCCAGCATCATCTGCCTGTTGTAGAAGATGCGGCGCAGGCCATCGGCGCCGAGTACCACGGACGCCGTGCAGGTTCCATGGGCTTGATAGGCTGTTTTAGCTTCTATCCTTCAAAGAATCTTGGTGGCGCAGGGGATGGTGGTCTAATAACAACCAGCGATGATGATCTGGCGGTTCGAGTCAGGCGATTGCGGGTGCATGGCGGCGAGACCGAATACGAACACACAGAGGTGGGAATCAATAGCCGGCTGGACGCGCTACAGGCGGCGGTGTTGCGAGTGAAGCTTGGATATCTTGAAGATTGGACGCGCAAGCGGCAGGAACGAGCGCGGCGATACACGGAGTTATTGTGGGAGGCGGATCTACCCTTTGAGGTCGTGACGCCCGAGGTACAAGGCGATAAAAGCTCTTCACGTTCAAGGGAGGGGATCCCGCCTGAGGCACGAAGTGAAAGAAGCTCTGAATCTTTCAGGGGAGGCTGCCGTCACATATTTCATCAGTACGTGTTGCGCGTGCCCGAGCACCGTGACGCTTTGATGGCCCACTTGACGCGTGCTGGAGTACATACGAAGGTCTACTACCCGATACCGCTGCATCTCCAGAAGTGCTTTGAGTATTTAGGATACCGTGAAGGCGATTTGCCCGAAACCGAGCGCGCCGCCCGCGAAACTTTCGCGCTGCCGCTGTATCCTGAGCTGAGTGAGGAGCAGCAACAATATGTCGTGAGCGCTTTCCAGGAGTTTCGTCCTCATTAATTCAGTGCAGATTTAGCAACGGAGCGGCTCGATGAAACTTACGCGCGATATTCATAGTCTTAGCACGTTCAAACGAGACACGGCGAAGCTCGTCCGCCAATTAAAAAGGACTGGGCAGCCGGTAGTCCTCACGGTTAACGGCAGAGCCGAGCTAGTAGTCCAGGACGCTGAAAGCTACCAGAAACTTCTGGAGGCGCAGGACAGGTTGGAGGCTATCGAGGGTATCAGGCGCGGATTGGAAAGCATGAGACGAAATGCCGGCAAACCTGCTGAAAAGTTCTTTCGGGAATTTTTTTCTGAGAAGGGCATTGCCACCAGCGAATGAAGCGTTA
This sequence comes from uncultured Chloracidobacterium sp., assembly GCA_964574785.1. GTDB lineage: Bacteria > Acidobacteriota > Blastocatellia > Pyrinomonadales > Pyrinomonadaceae > PSRF01. The sequence goes on from CAZNPP010000029.1 coordinate 2,438, forward strand.
CTCAGTCGTTTTCGAGGAGTCGGAGACGTGGATAAATCATAGAATTGGGGTGCCGAGTTTTGTGGCAAATACGAGGCGGAGCATGGATCCGCAACTCCGGGTAGCAGTGTCTCAACAACTCGCAGTCATGCCGAAAGCCTTCCCTCTTGCCAGCGAAGACGACGAGTTTTCGGTAGAAGTTCGTCAGATGGTTGTAGGGCGTTACCGCGTGTTGTTTACGATCAAGGGACGCAAAGTTCATGTACTCCACATCAGAGGAGCGTACGTAGAATTCGACGCCTGAGCTTGGATTCTGAAGCCGTAACATAAGCAAGATTGGATGATCTACTACCCGATACCGCTGCATCGGCAGAAGTGCTTTGAGTATTTAGGATACCGTCAAGGCGATTTGCCCGAAACCGAGCGCGCCGCCCGGGAGACTTTTGCTCTGCCGTTGTATCCTGAGCTGAGCGAGGAGCAGCAGGAATATATTGTGGGTCGTTTTAAAGAATTTCGCCTGGCGGACATGGTCTAAAGTCTTGGTCGGCAACCATGAGTTGGATTTCGGGGGTGCCCGTTCTTTAATTGAGGTGGTCGAGCTCATTTAGAAATTGACGGCGAAGGAACAGCCCAGTTTTAGCGTCTGATAAGTCGTATGGAATTGACTAATAGAGAAAGTGCTGTCTTAAAGGGCTCCAAGGAAAGCTCCGGGGTCAGTGCCGAGAAGACCGAAGATTTCGACTCGTTCTCGCTCAAGCCGCTGTTAGTGATAGAGCCTAGCAACCGATGGGTTCCACTGAGGCTAAGCACTTTATGGGAGTATCGGGAGCTACTGTATTTTCTTACGTGGCGTGATGTTAAGGTTCGATATAAGCAAACAGTGCTTGGGGTTGCGTGGGCTGTCATCCAGCCACTAACAACCATGATTGTTTTCACACTCTTTTTCGGAAGGCTTGCAGGTATTCCTTCAGACGGAGTGCCGTATCCGGTTTTTGCATTCGCTGGACTGCTTCCGTGGACTTATTTCGCGAATGCAGTTACAAACAGCAGCAACAGCTTGATAGGAGATTCGCGGCTAATAACTAAAGTGTACTTCCCGCGAATGATCATACCCATGGCCTCCGTGGGTGCTGGCCTAGTGGATTTTGTTATTTCGCTGTTCCTTTTGATTCTACTGATGTGGTACTACGGACTGAGTGTCGATTGGCAAATCTCAATTTTCCCCCTTTTGGTTTTGCAAACAATACTTCTTGCGCTAGCTGTTGGGACCTGGATGGCTGCATTGAACCTAAAATACCGCGATGTAAGATATGCTCTACCATTCCTAATACAGATTTGGATGTTCGCGTCGCCGATAATTTACCCTTCTACAATCGTTCCCGAAAAGTGGAAATGGCTGCTCTTTTTCAACCCCATGTCCGGATTGGTCGAGGGCTTTCGAGCGTCGCTGTTCGTTAATAAGCCAATGGACTGGATGGGCTTGGGAATATCGGCGATTGCAACGCTAATTCTGTTAGTTGTTTCATTATTCTCTTTTCGTCGCATGGAAAAGAGTTTTGCTGACATAGTCTGAACCATGGCCCCTTCGCAGCCTATATTGAAAGTTATTAATCTGAGTAAGCGTTATCGGATAGGCGCGGCGCAGGCTCAGTACTCCACCTTACGCGAATCGCTGACTAGCCTTGCTCAGTTGCCTGTAAGGTGGATTCGTAATGGTCGTTCTTATGTGGACCCGACCATCTGGGCATTGGACGACGTCAGCTTTTCTGTTCGGGCTGGCGAAGTTGTTGGAATAATCGGATGCAATGGCGCGGGAAAGTCCACATTGCTGAAGGTGATCTCGCGTGTTACGGAACCCACGAAAGGTAGGATTGAGCTCTTCGGGCGTCTAGGAAGTTTGTTAGAAGTTGGAACAGGGTTTCATCCTGAATTGACCGGACGTGAGAATATCTTTCTTAGCGGTGCAATTCTTGGGATGAGCCGGGCTGAGATAATAAGGAAGTTCGACGATATCGTTGCCTTTGCTGAAGTGGAGCGATTTCTAGATACACCAGTAAAACGCTATTCGAGCGGAATGTATGTGAGACTAGCCTTCGCAGTTGCCGCTCATTTGGAACCGGACATTTTCTTGGTTGATGAGGTGCTCTCAGTGGGCGATATGGCCTTCCAAAAGAAGTGCCTTCAGAAAATCACTGAGATGAAGAAAGAAGCGACGGCGATTCTTATTGTTAGCCACAATATGATTGCGGTAAGAGCTGTCTGTGAGAGAGTTATAGTGTTGTCCAATGGGCAGATAGTCGGCTCTGGACCACCCGAGCAGGCAGTTTCTCTCTACGAGAAGCTGATGCTAGAGTCTTATTCTTCCGAGGGTTTTATAGATGAGCAGGAGGCTGGGATGGGCCAGGTGCGAATTGATGACGTCAGACTGTTCGACAGCGAAGGCATCGAGAAACGACACTTCAAAATTGGTGAGCAGGTTACCGTGCAAGTTGAATACTATGCCGTTGAGCATGTTCGGAACCCAGTGGTGTACGCAGGAATTCGCCGTCCCGAGGGTTTCATTTGCGTCGGTAGCAGCACTAAGCTGGAGAGCGTCCCCCTTAGCGATTTGAAAGGCCGTGGAGTAGTTGAGATTCAAATACCAGCGATTACCGTACTTCCAGGTTATTACCGGATGGACGTCACCTTCTATGATGAGAACTTTGAATTTCGGAACTACTTTTTGGGACGCCGTCAGATTGGCTTCGAAGTTAGTTCCACTGAACCATCCTTGGATGAGAAATATGGGGTTTTCTATCAGAAGCACTTATGGAGTCTGAAACAGGCGTCAGATCCTCAAGAGCGCAAGGAGTAATGAATGTCATCGTCTCAGGCTAAAAGCTATGGGTTGAGGCCCGGAGCCGAGGAGTTTCCGCTGATGGTCGTGATGTCCATCATCTACCCGTGCAACTTCGGTTGCCCAATGTGTCCGTACACCGACGGGAACTCCGAAATTCGTAAATTCTATGGAGAGCGTCAGGGCGATCTGTTTCCCATGCCCCTTTGGGAGAGTATCGCCCGCGAGTGTGGACAATATAACGCGTGGATGCGTTGTACCGGCGGGGGCGAGCCCATGTTACATCCTCAGATGGTTAACATGATCGAGTACGCTAAACAATGTAACGCCCGCATTTGGCTTAATACTAACGGGAGTATGTTTGGACCTTCGGTGAAGCATCGGGAGAAACTAGAACGAGTTATTCGATCTCAAATAGACTTAATAGAATTCTCTATGGATGCAGGTGACGCAGAACTTTATGCACAATTGCGTCCACCTCGTGGTGGATTAGCCAAGAGCGCCCAGGAATGGTGGGATCGCCAAGTAAGCAATGTGCGGGCGGCCTTAGAGATGCGACGAAAATATCGTGCGCCCACCCGCATTGTGGTCTCCATTATTCGGCAGGAGGCGATCGAGGGTAAACTTGAGAAAGCGGTCGATTTCTGGTTGCATGATGTTGGTGCCGATGAAGTGATTACACGCAAGTTCCTGTCCTGGGATGACAACACAACGATTCCTTTGGGCAAGTCTCTAGATAGGCACCTTTATTCTGACCTTCCGGGCGAGAAAAAAGAGCCGTGTGTTTGGCCATTCGAGCGGTTAAACGTGGATACATTGGGTCGTATTTCGTTATGCGGCCAGGACATTTCATTTCGGACGGCAGAATTGTTTCCCAACGCCCTTGATCGATCTATTAAGGAGATCTGGCAAGGTGACGTGTTTAATTGGTATCGCCGAATGCACCTGGAGGGACGCGGAGCTGAATGTTTCCCTTGTCGCGGCTGCTCAGCTTGGTTTGCTGGAATTCGCGATTGGGAACACGGTTGGCTGAAGGTCCTCAAAAACTCCGGCGATCACCTGAAACAGGTCTTAAGCGAGGATCTGGGGGTCGAGGTCGAAATCCACACGCCTCATGCGTCGGAAACTATTCAAACATAAATGATTACAGGCGAGCGGATCAGCTTGCGTTCCTTCGAACGCAGTCACCTGGAGAAGACACGTGTCTGGGCTAATGATCCTGAATTAGCCCGCCTGTTAGACCGCGCACGCCCAGTTTCAGATCTAGAGCACGAACAGTGGTTTGCGCGTCTGCACGAAAGCAATGATTGCGTTTATTTTGCGATCGAGCTCAATCGCGATTCTACACATATCGGAAACATTTGGCTTTGGGATATCGATTGGCGACATAAGCGTGCAGAACTCCGTGTTCTGATCGGTGAAACAGAACATCAGGATGCTGGGATTGGGACAGAAGCTATTTCGTTAGCGTGCATTTTCGCTTTTCAGCGACTAAATCTTCACAAGATTTATGCCTATACTCTTGCCTTTAATTATCGTGCCTCCCGGGCTTTCGAAAAGGCCGGATTCAAGCTTGAGGGAACACTCCTCCAAGATCGCTGGGCTGGAGATTCTTACTCTGATGTGTACCTTTTTGGAAAACTGAATGAATGAGTAACCACTCCATTACGAAATCCTTCTTGCCAGATGCGCAGTTTGAAAGGCGGATGGTTAAGACGTGACATTCGCAACCCTACCAATACTATCGCCGCTGGAACTTCTGCCGGAATTGAGTCTTGAAACCCAAACAGCGATCCGTATCGCGTACGGGATCCTGATGATGGGAACTCTATTCATGGCGCTACCACATTGGCGCCGATTCTTTATTAGCGAACGTTGGGGCGGTTATGCGAAATCCAGTCGCCAAATAGATGCAGTTCAGAACCCTATAGTTTCACCAGTATTAGCCGTCGTTTGGTTGCTTGCCGCAGGGTTCATCACAATTGGGTGGTGGAGCGTTTGGGCTGCTTTAATCAATCTTCTTCTTTGCCGCTATTTCTTTGTTCAGATGCGTTGGAATGGCGTTCTCCGAGGAATGGGCGCTCCAGGTTTTATGAGTTATTGGCTCGGCGCTGCTGTCTTTCTTCTAGAATACACGTCTCACCATGCACCTGACCTTCGCTCGCTAGCGTTGCTAGTCCTTCAAATCGATTTTGCTTTCATAATGCTTTCCGCCGGCATCTACAAATTAACCGCCGGCTACGCGAGGAATCACGGAATGGAAGGCGGGATGGTAAACCCTTTTTGGGGATATTGGTGGTGGCTCATAAAGGGAGTTCGTCCTACGCATTGGGTCTTTAAAAGCCTGAACCATCTAGCGTGGTCTTTGGAAGTCGTAGGCGGAATCTTAATGTTATTCCCATCCACTCGGTTTCTGGGTGCTCTAATCATTCTTGGGAGCTTTGTCTTCATTGCAACGCAGATCCGATTAGGCTTTCTGTGCGAGATGGTTATAGCCTGTTGCCTCCTCTTTTTTCATCCGGGTAGTTTCGGCGATCAAATCATAGGTTTTCTCGTACCAGAGGTATCTCCGGCAACCCAGTTTATTGCGCCAACTGGCTTAAACTCAATCCTCGCAGCATTTTTGTGGGGTTACTTTGTGTTGCTGCCCTTCGCCCACGCGGGACTCTTCTATAATTTTTACGCAGGCAAAAGTCTCCCAGGAGTTTTGCAGCACCTGCTGGAAGGTTACACAAACTTTTTCGGGATTATTATTTGGCGGGTTTTTTCTGCGGACCATACAAACTTCTTTATTCGAGTCTATAGCTGTCCTCGAAGTGAACAGCATAACGAGCGCAAACGGAAGCTCATCTCACGCGTCGGATTGCGTGGTACGTTGCGTCATAACCATGTGGCCGAATCCATTGTCTTGACCACACTATTTACGACTCTCAAGTACTATCCAACTAATTCGGCAATGTTTCGAGAACGTTTGCTGCGTTATGCCAGGACTGTACTTTGTTCAGAAGATTCTTTGCTGCTGTTCGAATATGTTTCCATTAGAAAATTCTCGGATCGATTTGGGTTCGTTTCGGTGGCTGAGTATTTTGTAGATCCAGTCGAAGCGATTGTAACTGAGCGAGTTCTCGATTCTAATTTCTCAGTACACTCAGGCCTTTCGATTTCACCAATACACGAAGGTTCTCGGCCCGGTAGCTATGTGCCTTTGAGGGGTTAACCGTAAGGAAAGAAGCATGTGTGGTATCAGCGGTGTCTTCGGCCGCCAAGATAACGATACGGTCAAAGCTATGCTTGCAGCACTTGCTCATCGTGGACCGGATGATGAGTTCTTGGTTAATGGAGAGGATTTTTCTCTCGGTGCCCGTCGTCTATCAATAGTGGGGGTCGAAGATGGGCGCCAGCCGATCTCAAACGAAGACAGTACGATCTGGGCGGCACAAAACGGGGAACTTTATAATTATCCCCAAACGCGAGCCGCCTTGCTCAAACGTGGTCACAGGCTCCATACACATTGCGATACCGAGATCTTACCTCATCTATATGAAGAGTATGGTGCTGAACTCCCACGCCATGTTGATGGAATGTTCGCGGTCTCGATCTGGGATACGAAGACCAAAACCGGCTTGTTAGCTCGCGATCGCACCGGCAAAAAACCACTATATTATTACTATGACGACTCGACTCTCTTCTTTGCGTCTGAAATCAAAGCACTTCTACATGTACCCGGTTTTAAGCGGCGCATAAATTTCGAAGCGCTGAACCACTTCCTCAGCTTTAAGCATGTGCCTTGCCCTTTATCGATCTTTGAAGGTATCAAGATGTTGCCACCAGCGCATTCGCTCATCTATCGTCCCGGGTCTGACCCTCAAATAAAGCGCTATTGGAATATAGATTTTTCTGCTGGAGATGAACCGTCTGCGCGGGTGGAGGAAGATTTAGTTGAATCTTTACTATCCCTGCTCAAACGAGGAATCGACCGAAGATTGATGTCGGATGTGCCGATAGGCTTTTTTTTGAGTGGTGGAATTGATTCGAGCCTTTCCACGGCATTAGCAGCCGAAGCTTCACCTCACCGAATAAAGACCTTTACCCTTACGTATGCTCAGGGATCAGGTAACGAAGGCAAAGACGATGATAGTCGTTGGGCTCGCTGGACCGCCAATAAGTACCAAACTGAACACCATGAAGAAACCATCGAATTCTCAAATTTCCCGGATAATCTGCGGCGTATTATAGGTTGCTTTGACGAACCTTTTTCCGGAACAGTCTCGACGTTCTTTCTCGCGGGACTCATCGCCAAGCACGTGAAGGTCGCGGTCTCGGGAGATGGAGCGGACGAACTGTTTGGTAGTTATCTTTCACACCGTCTCGCGACGCCGCTCGCTAATTTTGCTGAGTATCAGCGGACTGGCAACAGCAATCTAATTCGTCCTTTCGATGCCAATCCAGATAGACTTTCAGAACTCATCGAGGACGAAGACTGGAAATGGCGTAGCAGGCTTTTCGTCTACAGTGAGGAGGAAAAGACCACATTGTACTCAAAAGATCTTGCGCCCATCATGCAGAGATTCAGTTCAAACGAACTTCTGCGTAGCTACTTTTCAAATCTTACAGCGCGAGACCCCCTTAACCGAATTCTGGAGGCCGAGTTCCGTACAATCTTCCCGGACCAAGTGTTGGCATTTGTGGACCGCCTTTCGATGGCCCATTCGCTGGAAGTTCGAACCGCGTTTCTCGATACGGACTTTGTAACTTTCATTGCTAGCCTTCCGGGCCATCTAAAAATCAGGGAAGGAGAAACAAAGTACCTTTTGAAGAAAGCGGCTCTGAAGTATTTTCCGCAAGAGATGGTTTTCAGAAAGAAGGAAGGGTTTTTAATGCCCATCACACAATGGCTATTGTCTGATCTGGAAGATTATGTGCGCCAAACCCTCAGTTTCTCGAGTTTGCGCAAGCACGGCATCTTTGATGAAGAGCAAGTGCAGAGAATGGTGGATAATCTCTACGCGCGAGGTGGCGATTATCGAGTGGTCAATAAGATATTCTCGCTATTGGTCTTTCAGGAATGGTATGAGTTGTATATGGCTGGTGGTAGGTGAACTCGAAACAAATGAGTATGGGACTAGTCGGTCGAGCCAAGAATTCGTACCGTAATTTGGTTTCTCTTGAATTCCGTCAAAAGGTAGCTCACTGGCGGGCTGTGATGCGCCGTGAGACAGGTTCTCTTTTTGTATTCCACCTTCGTTGTAAGGTGTGTCTTGGGAAAAACATTCTCCGGTATAGAAACCCGCTGGTGTCGCGTTTGGTGTATGGCTTTTATCAGTGCCAAGATTGCGATTTCATTTTCGTGTATCCCAAACCAGACTTGTCCGCTTACTACTCGGAGGCGGCGGTCCCGCCGTTAGGTGAGGCCGAGTTTGTATGGAACAATCATTTTCTGACGAGTATAAATAAGTATGCCGGCGGGCGTGGGAAGCTCTTGGAAATCGGTTTCGGTAATGCGAGTTTCCTCAAGCTCGCCCAAGACGATGGTTGGGAGGTATATGGAGCAGATATTAGTGCTCCCAACGTACGACACGCGCTTGAGATTCTGAATCACGCGAACGTGCAACACGCCACTCTCGAAGAGGCCTCGTATCCGAGCAACTTCTTCGATGTCGTAGCAGCTTTCAATTTTATTGAACACGTCCCGGATCCCTGGCATACGGTTAAGGAGTTCCGACGTATCTTGCGTTTTGGCGGACTGCTCGTACTACTGTGCCCTAATCTGTCTGGCGTGTACCATCGAGTCTTACCGGATATCTTCGGCGCCCAAGATCCCCTAAACATTACCTGGACCCCTCCGGAGCATCTGAGCTATTTCAACAAAAGCAACTTTAAGCGCTTGCTGGAGCGTGCTGGCTTCACCGTAGTCGCTGATGAGAGCCATTTGACTAGCGCCTTGTGGCTCCAACATCAGGTTGCCATCGGGCCGAAAGTGACTGGTGTAAAGCTCCAACGTCTTCTGACTGAGATAGAATCCTCAGCCCTTCCAAAAGGGGACGCGCGAGTGGGGCGGTTTCGGCAGCAAGTTAGCCGATTAATGCTTGATCGCATGCTTTGGACTTTGGTCTCAGACATGATGCTGCTGGAACCGGCCCTCGGAGCCGAAAACGCTGTGTTATATACCAGCATGAAGTGTTGAGGTGTCGGGTAGGTGGAAAAGGAGCAGAGTGGTTGAGAAGGGCATAATACCGGCTGCCGGACGTGGCTCAAGGATGCTGCCGATCACGAAAAGCCTTCCTAAAGAGATGCTGCCTCTAGGGCGAAAACCTGCAATTCAGCATGTTGTTGAAGAGGCCATAGCCTCCGGAATCAAGCAACTCTGCATTGTCATTCGTGAAGGGAAAGAGATTCTGAGAGAGCACTTTCTGCTGACACCTGCGGCTTATGAAACGGGAGAAGCTTGGTCGGATGCAAGCCTCGCAGAGCTTGCGGCGGTTACTGAGAGCTGTGAACTCAGATTTGTCTATCAGGAACAACCGCTGGGACTCGGCGATGCGCTTTTACAGGCCCGCGAATTTGTAGGTTCGGATCCGTTTGTTATGTTGCTTCCAGATCAGTTCTTGCAGTCGCCAGTTCCCGCCACTTTGCAACTGCTGCAAGACTGGCAAGCGGGACCGGGGATTTGGAGTAGTCTTGTGTATGTGCCAAAATCCGAACTTTCTTTCTTCGCGGGTGCCAGGGGGCTCGAGTATGCGCAGGAGGATGAGTCGACAACTTTAACAATCAGCGGAATCTTAACGGAAGAAGAGACTCGCCGCACATACCGAGAAATGCCTCATGAAATACGGGGTTTCGGACGCACGATCTATTCGCCGGAGATCTTCACGTACCTAGGCCCGGACTACGTCAACCCGGCAACAGGAGAAGTTGACCTTTTGAAAACCTTTCAGGAAGGTACAAAGTACCTTGCGCACCGCGGGAGACTGTTAGATGGCGAGCCTGCAGATGTGGGCACGTTGGCTGGCTATCACTATTATAGAAAGCGATTTAGGGAGCGAGAGATTGCCAGTTCGTAGCGAAAATAAGACCCTGGTTGTTCTCCAGCCAGGATACCTGCCTTGGCTCGGATTCTTCGATCAAATGCTCCGTTCTGATATCTTCGTAGTTTATGACGATGTTCAGTTTGATAAGAATGGATGGCGAAACCGCAATCGCATTAAGTCACCTAAAGGCCCCTTCTGGTTGACAGTGCCTGTGCGATTAGAGAAATTCGGCCCTTTAATCCTGGATGTGCCGATCGATAATCGGCAGCCGTGGGCGCGAAAGCATGTGGGGACTATCCACCAGTACTATAACCGCGCCCCCTATAAAGATCGTTATCTGCCCGAACTGGAAGATTTGTTATTGGGCCGACATTGGGAGCGACTATTGGAACTGGATTTGGCGATTATCGAGCTGATGTCAAGATGGCTTGGTATCAAGCAAGAATTAGTGTGCTCCTCCTCCCTTGGCATTGGAGGGAAACGGAGCGAACGGTTACTTCATTTTTGTTTGCACTTTGGAACCAGTCGTTATTTGAGCGGCAACGCTGCCCAGGATTATCTTGATCTTCCACTGTTTGAGCGTCATGGTATTAAAGTAGAGTGGCAAGATTATAGACACCCGGTTTATCCGCAACAGCACGGAGAGTTTGTGTCTCATCTTTCCACGTTGGACCTACTGCTTAATTGTGGGGACAAGAGTCTGGCTATTATTTCAGGGGAGACTAGGACGTAACAATATGAAAACAATTCTCATCACGGGAGGTGCCGGTTTTATCGGCAGCAACTTTGTAAGGCATTTGTATAAAAAGTACGACGACTATCGCCTTTTAGTCGTCGATGCTTTGACATATGCTGGCAATATTCAGAACTGTCCCGATGGTGCTATCGGTTCCGAGCGCTATGAGTTTTGGTACGGCGATGTGCGCAATGGCGAGTTGATGGATACCCTGGTTTCGCAATCTGATATCGTTGTTCACATGGCCGCCGAGTCCCACGTAACCCGCTCCATCTACGATAACAAACTCTTTTTTGAAACTGATGTCCTGGGAACTCAAACGGTCGCCAATGCAATAGTGAAGCATCGAGACAAGGTGGAACGCTTCATTCACATCTCCACCTCTGAAGTGTACGGTACGGCCCTGACTACAGCGATGAGTGAAGAACATCCGCTGAACCCGATGAGTCCTTATGCATCGGCAAAGTGCGGAGCGGATAGGTTAGTCTATTCTTACTGGGCCACCTACGATATCCCGACTGTCATTGTACGGCCGTTCAACAACTACGGTCCCTTTCAACATCTTGAAAAAGCTGTACCGCGCTTCATTACAAGTTGTCTGCTAAGAGAACCATTAACTGTACACGGCGATGGATCAGCCAAGCGGGATTGGATCTTCGTCGAAGAACACTGCGAAGCATTAGACCGGCTCTTACATTCAGATTTAGAGAAATTCAGAGGGCAGGTTATCAATATAGGAACCGGCACGGACCGCAGTGTCCTTGAAGTAGCAGAGGCTGTGCTGGAGGCTATGCGTCCTCACGACAGCCAAATTCAATTTATCGGTGACCGTCCCGGCCAGGTTTTTCGACACACCTGTGATACGTCCAAGCTAAGGAAGCTCTTCAATTGGGAGCCCAAGCTCACTTTTGAAGAGGGTTTAGAACGGACCATAGCTTTTTATCGCGACAATGAGTCTTGGTGGCGTCCGCAGATGTGGATGCGACATATTCCGATCATAACCGCCGCCGGCGCCAAGGAAATGCATTGATGAGCCAAACCACAACTAAAGTTCCTTTTTTCCAGCACGACTTGGGACAAGCGGAACTTGATGCCGTAGCTGAAGTCTTGGCCGGACCGATCTTGACCACGGGTGAGACTGTAGCGCGCTTTGAGAGCCGTTTTGCTGAATATTTAGAAGCGCAACACGCTGTAGCCGTAACAAGTTGTACCGGGGCGCTTCACCTATCGCTGCTGGCATTGGGAATCGGGGCCGGTGATGAAGTAATAACGACGCCAATGACTTTCATTGCCACAGCAACTTCGATCCTGGAAGCGGGCGCAACCCCTGTCTTTGTTGACGTGGAACCTGACACAGGCAACCTGGATGTAAATCGCGTTGAAGAAGCGATCACACCAAGAACGAAAGCTATAATGCCAGTGCACCTTTATGGGCAGATGTGTGATATGCGGGGGCTAAGGCAGATAGCCGATGCGCACGGGCTTTGTCTCATCGAGGATGCTGCTCATTGCGTGGAAGGCTCGCGTGATGGCATAAGACCAGGCCAGTTAGGTGACACAGCCTGTTTTTCTTTTTATGCGACCAAGAATCTTACTTGTGGTGAGGGGGGTGCAGTTGTAACAAACAACCGTGAGATCTACGAGAAGCTTCGGTTGTTGCGGCTACATGGCATGAACAAAAATGCCAACGACCGACACCGTGAGGGTTACCAGCATTGGGACATGCTCACGCTTGGATGGAAGTACAACATGGACAACATTCAAGCCGCACTCCTTTTGCCTCAAATGGATCGATTGAAAGAGAACTGGGAAAAGCGGACCAGGTTAGCCGAGCTTTACGAGGGGCTTCTAAGTGATGTTAGGCAGCTTTCTCGACCTAGGTCACTTCCGGGAGTGGCACATGCATGGCATCTCTTTCCGGTATGGATCGCGAATGGTCAAAGGGATCATGTAATTCAGGATCTGCAGAATTCTGGGATCAGTGTCATGGTGAACTATAGGGCTATTCACCTGCTAACATATTTTCGAGAGGTGTTTAATTTTAGGCCTGGCGCTTTTCCGGTAGCAGAGACGATCGGTGACAAGTCACTATCGCTGCCATTGTATCCGAATATGCCACAAGAACACGCCGAAGCCGTCGTAGAAGCTTTGCGAGAGCTTCTGGGGTAGGAAGGTGCTCTTAAAAACGTTTCATGTAATACGCTGGGAAGCCACTTCGCGGCTAAATCGTAAGAGACTCGTAGCCTCACTCCGCTACAGAATGAATTTGAGGCGTTTGTTATGCTCAATGCACAGAGCCAGCAAGGGGGCATTCTTATTCAGCGCGCAAGGCATATTAACGATAGGCCTCAGCCTCACGCATACCGGACGTGCAGATAAACTTACGAGCACAAGTTATAGGTTTCTCTGGCGCGTAAAACGTACTTATAAACCTTCATTGCCGAGTCCGGTAGATATGAGCAAGCACCTTAGTACGATTTTAGGCCGCATTTCAGCTGGGGCTATAGTAACTGCTGATGAGCTATTACCGTATCTTAGCCGTGAAGGAAGCGAGGAGCGCGCCGAAATCAATGCAATGTTAGCCGACGCCTACTTTCAGGCCCGCAATCCCGATCAGCTACATCAAGCAAGAGTATTTATTGAACGAGCATGGCAACTCGCTAAAGAACCCTCAAAATTTTATCCACTCTATCTCAAGATTTTATCGGAACTAAAAGATACGCCCGGTATCCGAGCCGCCTGCAAGCGACTGGGCATGCTTTCGGCAGATGAAGGTGATATCGCAGAAGCGATCCGCTATTTTGATGCCTGGCAATACGCCTATTACATACATGACAAGGTCGACCATTACACTTACGACTTTGATATCTTGAACTGTATGGAGCGCTTGTCGGCGCCCTACAAGGTGGATACCTCATCACACGTCCCTAGACCTCTCACTGAAAGAATTCGTGTTGCGTATCTCGTAAAGGGCATCACTGAAGTCAATTCGATTCTCATCCAGATCAACCTTAAGATCGCAGAACTGCACGATAAGTCCCGCTTTGAAGTGTTGGTTTGTACGCCCGAGTCTGTTGAGATGATCTCTGACTCCCCTACCGGCCTTGACCACATGAAAGCGTTCGAAAACGTTGGCTGCTCCGTTATAACGGCCCCTCAAACTGAAAAACTCGACGAAAGGCTTCTTGGTTTGGGACGAAGTATTGCGGAGGCCCGTCCTGACATTATGGTTACAAGCGCAGCTTTGGCAGATTTTAGCCACTATTTCATTACCCTTCTTAGACCTGCTCCAGTTGTAATCGGACTCGTGCAGGGCCCAACACCTCAGTTTGCGGCTCCAAACCTGGACTGGTGCATTGCATGGTCGAGACATCCTCAGATGGATTGCCCTGTACCTTGTTCAATGGTTCCATTGAGTTTGAGTTGGCCTCAAAAAGGTGACGTAACGGAATACAACCGCTCGGCCCTTGGCTTGAGTGATGAAGCATGTGTGTTAATGAGCGCCGGTCGCTATACGAAGTTTCAAGACATAGATTTCTGGCGAGCCATTGTCGAAGTAATCTCACAACACCCCGAAACGTTTTATGTTGTTGTGGGCCCAGAGGAGCGCGAGATTGAATGCATAACGGCCGTTCTTTCGTCCGAACTTCGCAGCCGTATTCACTTTCTAGGGTGGCGCGAGGATTTTTTGCAGATTCTTGGCTTGGCAGATATCGTAATTGATACTTATCCATCTGGTGGTGGACAAGTTTTGGTTCAGGCAATGCACCAAGCCCTTCCTATAGTTGGTCACCGTAACGACTACATGAACGCTTTCGACCAGCGCAGCTGGTCCCCTGTCGAAGATTTCATTCAAGACTCCGAACTTGTTGTGCCTCGTGGTGATTTCGAGCAATTTAAACGCACGCTTTCGCGACTGATCGAGGACCAGGACTACCGGATTAAAAAGGGAGAAGTATGTCGGGCTGTAGTAAGCGCGGTCGGGGCCGATCAAGGCGTGAAAGAGTGTGAGGAGATCTATAGGAGGGTCTACGAGTTTTGTTGGAAAAGAGACTCTTCTAAACTGGCATATTCCAGCTAATCCCATGGGAGACAACAGAAAACTTCTGGTGCTTGGCGGCTCTGGAATGTTGGGGCATAAGCTCTGGCAGATTTTTGCTGAACGTTTTGATACCCACGTAACTCTTAGACTCCCCGCCCAAGCCTATTCCCAATACGGCCTCTTTGATCCTTTACGGGCGATAGGGGGCGTCTCTGCGCTAGACTTCCATTCCGTCACCAAAGCAACAACGTACGCCAAGCCTCACGTTGTTATTAACTGCATCGGCATCGTCAAACAGGGATCAGCGGCTAAGGACCCATACACCAGCATAGCCATCAATTCTCTTTTTCCTCATCGCCTCGCCGAACTCTGTAGAGCCATCGGCGCCCGTTTGATCCATATAAGCACCGATTGTGTCTTCTCAGGACGAAAGGGAAATTACAGTGAGGAGGATGTTCCCGATGCGGAGGATCTTTACGGCAGAACAAAGCTCCTTGGCGAAGTAGATTATGAAAACAGTTTGACTATCAGAACCTCAATGATCGGCAGAGAACTGTCCGGAGCACACGGACTGCTCGAATGGTTCTTAAGCCAAAGAGGGAGAACGGTCAAAGGCTTTAAAAACGCCCTCTTTAGCGGGTTTACTACTCAAGCTCTCTCAGAGGTGCTAGCTCGCATCGTTAACGAACATCCCCATCTTCAGGGCATCTATCATGTTGCCGCGCAACCGATCAGTAAGTTTGATTTACTTTCATTAGTCCGTGAAAGCTGGAATCTGAATATAAAGATTGAGCCGGACGAGTCGTTTTCATGCGATCGTACCCTTGATGGCTCCAGATTTAACCAAGCCACAGGTTTTTCTACCCCCAGTTGGCCTGATATGATTTCGCAACTCCGGAAAGATCCGACTCCTTATGAGGAAATCAGGAGGTCTCATTGTTAACTGACAGAAATGTGGTCGTCACGGGTGGCACAGGGTCACTCGGGAAAGTCCTGGTACGCCGATTGTTAACTGGTGAACTCGGTACTCCAAAAAAGATCACCGTGTTCTCGCGCGACGAGGCTAAGCAGCACGAAATGCGCCTGGCCTACCAGCATCGCAGCGCTGCCACCGACGAAGTGATCTATCACAACTTCGAACAGCTTCTACAGTTTCGCATCGGGGATGTACGGGACATTCATAGCGTGCGAACCGTTTTGCGGGATGCTGACGTGGTTTTTAATGCTGCCGCCCTCAAGCAGGTACCTTCGTGCGAATACTTTCCCTATGAGGCAGTCCAGACAAATATCATCGGCGCAGAAAATATTGTTCGCGCTATTCGGGAGAATAATCTGCCTGTCCAAACGGTAGTTGGAATCTCTACCGACAAAGCTTGCAAGCCAGTCAACGTGATGGGAATGACTAAAGCGGTCCAGGAGCGCATCTTCGTTCGCGCTAACCTGGATCAGTCCGACACCCGCTTCATATGTGCGCGTTACGGCAACGTCCTGGCCTCGCGGGGATCCGTCATCCCGCTCTTCCACGAGCAAATTCGTCATGGTGGCCCTGTCACCATTACGACTCCTGACATGACGCGGTTCTTATTAAGCCTCGAACAAGCCGTGGACACTATCTTAACGGCTCTCGCACATGCCCGTCCGGGCGAGACCTACATACCCCGCGTGCCATCCGCGCGTGTCGTCGACATTGCGGAGGTTTTGATCGGCAACAGGCCAATTGAGACAAAGATCACTGGTATACGTCCCGGTGAGAAGGTCCATGAAATTCTAGTCTCGGAAGAAGAGGCTCACAGGACTGTTGCACGCGACGAGTGCTACGTCATTTTGCCGATGTTACCAGAGCTCGTTTCTTCCAAGATCGAGAACCCGTTGGAGAGAGAGTACAGCTCCAGTGACGACTTGATGACAAAGCAGCAGCTTGCCCAACTTCTCGAAGAACACAACCTGCGAGTCGAAGATAGACTTGTTTATAGCGAAGATGTGCTCGCATGAAAATAGTCACTATTCTGGGCACCCGCCCCGAAATCATCCGACTCAGTTTAATAATTCGAAAGCTCGATAGCCTCTGCGATCACGTCCTTGTCCATACCGGACAGAACTACGACCCAAAACTCAATGATATCTTTCTTGAGCAGATGGAAGTGCGGCAACCAGACCACTATCTGGGAGTGCGGGGCGAAAGTTTTGGCGAACAGATCGGTAAGATCATAGAGGCAAGCGAGCGCGTGCTTCGCGATGAGAGACCAGACAAGTTGCTGCTGCTAGGCGATACCAACAGCGGACTTGCAGCAGTAGCGGCCAAGCGTATGGGTATACCCGTTTATCACATGGAGGCAGGTAATCGATGCTACGATGACCGGGTTCCTGAAGAAGTAAATCGTCGCATCATAGACCACAGCAGCGACATCCTGATGCCTTACACGGAGCGCAGCCGCGCCAACCTGCTTCGCGAAGGGATTGCCGGGAACCGCATCTACGTTACTGGGAACCCGATCTATGAGGTCATACGTCATTACGAGCCATCTATTAATAGATCTGACGTTCTCCAACGGTTCGATCTAAAACCGCGGCAATACTTTCTCGTGACGATGCACCGAGAAGAGAATGTAGACATAGAAGAGCGTCTGAAATCTTTAGTCGCGGCGCTGGATTTGATTCAGCAGGAGTATGGATTACCTGTTTTATGCAGCACGCATCCCCGCACGAGGAATCGGATGCAGAAGTTCAAGGCGGGCGCAAAAAGCGATCTGGTAAGATTCCTTGAGCCGTTTGGTTTTTTTGACTTCATTTCCCTTGAGCGTAACGCCCTTTGTGTCCTCAGTGATAGCGGGACCGTTCAGGAAGAGTGCTGCATCTTTCGAGTCGCGAATGTCACGTTGCGAGATGTAACCGAACGCCCCGAAACTATCGAGTGTGGCAGTAACATTTTAAGTGGGCCTGCGCCTGAAGATGTGCTGCGCTGTGTGCGTACGACACTGGATCAGGAGAGCAACTGGAGGATTCCAGATGAATATCTGGTAGAAGATGTCAGCGCAGCAGTAGTTCGTATCCTCAGCGGGCATTACGCGGCATCTGGCACAGTCTCAGATAATTCCAGGGACCACGTTCCAAAGCCGTTTGCAGGTTTAACATGAAATTTGCCTTCGTGTCCCAGGGACTCCCACCGTCTTGGTCGGGACAGTCAGTTGTCATCTACCGCTTGTTAAGCGGCTTTAGAGCAGAAGATTATTGTTTAATAACCCAGGACTATGGGAACGCCGCAGAGCATCGACGGCAACAGGAAGGCAAGCTTCCCGCAAATTATCATTACCTTTCACGTTGGTTTGTGATCCCCAAGGGTCAACGATTTAAGCTTGTTTTAAAAGTTAATATCTGGCTTCGCGCCTTACAAATTGCCCGTATTGTTAGAAACGAGAGATGTGAGGCTATCGTCGCTTGCCCCGGAGATTTCTTCGACATACCGGCAGCGTACCTGGCAAGTCGTTTGACAAAAACTGGCTTTTATCCGTACCTACTCGACTACTATTCCCAGCAAGCCGCAGGCTTCAAGTCAGAATCCTTTGCGAAGCAGATTGAAGCTACTATGTTGAATGGAGCTGCGGGCGTGATCGTGCCAAACGAGTTCATGCGTGATGAACTTCGGGCTCGGTTCGGTGTGGATTCGGTTGTAGTACGCAATTCCTGCGACCTGACCCAATATACAGAGCTACCTGAGCCGGACAGGAACGGCTATGGTAACGATTTTAAGATCGTCTACACAGGTTCGATTTATAATGCTCACTTCGATGCATTTCGCAATTTGATTCAAGGCATAAAGCAGCTCGAGCGCGGCGACGTCAAACTACATCTTTTTACAAATCAGCCCAAGCATGAGTTGGAGAGTATAGGGATTCGGGGGCCGGTCGTGGTTCATGGCAGTCAGCCAGCGGCCATAATTCCTCGCATTCAGCGAGAAGCCGATTTGTTGTTTTTGCCTCTGGCATTTTCTTCGCCTTTTCCGGATCTAATCCGCACTTCTTCTCCAGGCAAATTGGGAGAGTACTTAGCTGCCGGTAGGCCAATTCTTGTGCATGCGCCAGCAGACTCTTTTGTGTCGTGGTATTTTCGCCAACACTCCTGCGGTTTGGTGGTGGATGAAACTAGACCTGAGTTGCTCTCGCAAGCGATCAATCGCATATTAAAAGAAGAGTCTTTACCTCGAGTCCTGAGCAACAACGCCCTGGCGTGCGCGCAGGCAGAATTCAGCGTCGAGGCGGCGCGGGCAGCTTTTGCCGCGTTAATGAGGTTGGATACTCCAGAGTCGAGTCAAGCCGCATGATGAACATTCAATACTTTAGAGGAAAGTCAAATCTCTGGTCCTTGCCACGCAAGAGTTTCCTGCGAAACCAATAGCCACAATGGCTCAGAAAGTTATCGATCAGCAGTCCGGCTCCGCCTCACCCTCTAATCTGAGCGTCGTTATTCCTGCAAGAAACGAGGCAAACAGCATTGAGAGATTGTTGCAAAGCCTACAAGCGCAGACTTATGTGCCCTCAGAGATAGTCATTGCCGACGGAGGTTCAAGTGATGACACCAAGAGGATTATTCTTAATGTAAGACAGCACCTACAAATACCAGTGATTCTGATAGAAGATCAGAATGCTTTTCCAGGAAGGGCCAGAAATTTGGCTATAAAAAGTGCAGCGAATGAGTGGATCGCTTGCATAGACGCGGGCATTATCCCTGAAAGGAATTGGCTCGAGGAGTTGGTAAAGAGTGCGGAGAGCCAGCCTGATAAAACAGTGATCTTCGGAAGGTTTCAACCTATCTTAAATACCTTTTTCGAACGATGTGCGGCTATCTGTTATCTCACGCCGCAAAGCCTTAAAGGTCCTTCAATAGCCTCATGCCTGCTTCATCGTTCGGCTTGGAAAGCCGCGGGAGAATTCCGTGAAGACCTGCGTTCAAGCGAGGATCTATTGTTTTTTAAGGCACTGCGAGCGGCTGGAGTGCGAACGGGCTATAGCGAGAAGGCTCTGGTTAACTGGATATTGCAACCAACACTTGCCGGCACCTATCGCCGATTTGCCACCTATTCGCGGTACTCCATGAAAGCGGGACTTGCCTCAGATTGGCAGTTTAGGGTCTCAGTCCATTACGCGCTGTTAGCGGTACTGGCACTGATGGCCTGGCTGTGGTGGCCTATGATCTTACTTCCACCAATCCTTCTGTTAGCCCGGTCGCAACTGCGAATCTACCGGTGGTACGCAGATGAGGGGTATGCAAAATGGCTTAGATTATTAGATCCGCGCAGGGTGTTACTTGTTACTGTAATCAATATCGTAATCGACATCGCCATGTTCGTTGGTATGTGGCAATGGTTTGTATTGGACCAGATTCCCAACAGCTTAAAATTGAGATCTTCTTAAGCATACCTTCTATCATCAACAGTTTGATAAGAAAATCTGCGTAAGGTCCGACCATCACGTCCAGCCAAAGATTTGTAAGCGATTCCCTACACGGCAGTGTAGATGGTTCAAGTCCAGCCTAGAAGGAATCGGCGACGCATAGAACAAATCCCCCAAACGGCAGTTTGGGGATTCTTCAAGTCCAACCTACTACAGACGGAATTATTGCTCCACTAGCTCTTCCCGATCGAGACTTGAAAACATATCAGCGACTGGTGCAAGGCCAATGACTTGCGCTGTAGGTTGGACTTGAACGATCCCCACACTGCCGTGTGGGGGATTGTCTTGAAGATAAGCAGTAACTCTGCCAAAAAACAAAGTTCTTCTGAGCTTGTATCACAGAGAGCACGGAGCAAATACAGAAAAGCCAAATTAGGACAGCACTAACGAAAAGGGGTAATTAAGAAACCGTTCACCAACTGTTCGCTTGCCTTTTAGCCCAAGGCAGCCCCTTCATTGTGTCTAACCTTACATGCGCGCTGCTTTTGGGCTTAGATATTTTTCTTATAGTGGTGGTGTCATGTGCTAGAATGCATGCCGCGGGTGGCTCACCACTGGGAATTTGGAGTCACTCTTCACCCACACTCTTTAACTAAATCTTGCCCCTCATGTACAGATGAACCCAAAGAAAATCAGTCCCCCTCTTTTCGTCCTTATAATTCTGCTCCTTGGTGTCGGTTCGATAACCGCAAAGACACGGCCGAATCCCTCTGGTTCGCTGAATCCCTCATCCACCAATGGGACCGTCCTGAATCTTAGCGATTTCGGGTCAGTCGGAGATGGAGTAACCGACGATGGTCCGGCCCTACAGCGAGCGCTGGACGCTCTTGCTGATCTAGGAGGAGGTACGTTACTCGTACCCGAAGGTCAATACGCCATCGAGACTCCCGTAGCAAAAAACTTCGCCGGACTCACAGTAGCTGTTTCAATTTTGGGCGTCGAATCCAACACACCACTGGCTCCGCCAACCTCAACTGGTGCTGAGCTGGCGAAGGGTTTAGACCTTGTTTCTGAGATCTATCCGCGCACCGGTCCTGATCACATTGCAATCTCAATTGGTGGGCTTGACGAGCTTCTCATCAAGGACATTGCTTTTATTGGCACCCCGGGCGTGTTGACGGATGCATGGGTAAGCGTCAATCTCCATGATATTGGGCATGCGATAGTAAGACATTGTGAATTCTACGGCTTGTCCTCATTCAAAGGAGAGGGTGGGATAATTAAGGCGACTAGAAGTAGTCTTCAAGTCGACCAGAGTAAATTCCTGGGATCCACTGCGGCCAGCGGTCTCTACGTTCCGGTGGTCGAAAACATTGAATGGCGCGGCATAAGCGTCACCGAGTCTCATTTTGTTGACTATGGATTGCGTCCTAATTTTTTCAGTAAGACAAACTTCGGTGCCCCGATCTCCTGGATTAACATCGGCAACGCAATGCCACCCGCCAAAGATTCGCCTCGACGAGAGGTAACTATTCGCGATGTGTTTCTCGACGAAGGCAGCTATTTTGGGCTCACAAGTCTCCCATATCGCTATTCGCCACCAAGCGCTCCGATCGATCTTATCTACATTACACGCTTTCGAATGAACGTTTCGAATTTTGGAACATTCGGGCATCTGATATTTGACGCTCGTAGGTTGCTGGTCGAGAAATCGATCTACGGATGGAGCCACCACGCTGATTCAGCCATAAACATGATCAATGTTGGCAATGCAATACTCGACCAATTGACGTTAGAGGCCGCGGCCCAGCGAATCCGGGCAGACTCGACGACCCAGAGACTTACAGTAATTAACACCGCATATAGTGATCTCGCTTCTTTAGCTCAGTCTACAGCTGTCTTGAACACCACTGAAGAAGATGACCCGGTACAGTATGTGCGCAGGCAATTTGAGACGGTGCTCGGACGTGAGCCGGATCCGGCAGGTCACTTCTATTGGTCTGATCTGCTCATCCGCTGTGAGGATGACGCTGAATGTCAAGAAAATAAACGAACGGATCTAAACAATTACCTCGACGCGCGGCCGTTGCCGACCTTCTCAGTAACTGGCCGGGTAACGGATCAGGATGGGAATCCTCTGGCACACGCTACCATTGCGCTAACGGGCTCGCAATCAGTAATGACTACAACGAACGATACCGGTGATTACGCGTTCTCCAATCTGCCAACAAGCGGGGTTTACACACTTAAAACCTCAAAAGAAAAATACAGATTCAGCGAAGAAATAACTATGACGACCCCTGTGGAAGACCAGGTAAAAAACTTCTCGGGAGTTTTTAGCCCCTACAAGATCAGCGGACAGATAGTCACAAGCTCGGGAACTCCCACCGCAGGGGTCACTGTGACATTATCAGGCACACTAAATGACGAGACCACAACAAATAGTTCAGGCAACTTCTCGTTTCAGGATCTCCCGGCCGGTGGCACATATTTTTTAACTCCGTCCGATCCAGTCCATGTTTTTAGTCCGACCAGTAGGACCATTAGTAATCTTACTTCGGACCAGAATGCCAATTTCACGGCCGTGACCTACCGCATAAGCGGGCGTGTCGCTCGCACCAAGGGCGGACCCCTTTCAGGCGTAACCATAACCTTATCTGGGGACTTGTCCGCCTCGACGACAACCGATGCAACTGGCGACTATAACTTCAAGAATTTGCTCCCTGGCCGTAATTACACAGTCACTCCGTCACTGAGCCCGTATTCGTTTGATCCTTCCAGTCGTACCTACAATGATCTTGAGGGTGACCAGACTGCCGACTTCGCAGTTGTGACCTACACTATCGGAGGTCGTATCACCAAATCGAACGGTGAAGGCCTTCCAGGCGTGGAGGTCGTTTTGTCCGGTGCGACGAACTCGACGGCCTTAACCAGTCAATCAGGAGAGTATGTTTTCGAGGATTTGCCGGCTGGCTTCGACTACACTGTTATGCCAACTTTGGCCAGTTATTTGATTGAGCCCGAAGACGTCACTTATAGCGAACTCGAGAGTGACAAGAGTGCTGACTTCTCCGGGTATCCAATCCCACTGCTTTTGACCGCGGAGAACTCAGACCTTGCCGTTGCGCTGCATTCCCTAAAGTTCGTTGCTGGACCTTTTACATTAGAAGATGATTCGGTTTTTACAGATGGACGCCGGACCCGAATAATAGTTTTTGCGCAGAATCTCGACTCTACCGACGGTGAATCCTCCGCGTCTATCACCGCGGAAGCCCAAGATATTGGTGGCACGAAATACCCTCTTGAGATCGAGTTCGTTGGCGGCCTTGAGGGAGTCAGCGCAATTACGCAGTTGGTTATTGTTCTGTCACGTACTCTCCCAGAGGACGCTGATTTGAGGTTGAGTATTCGACAGGGGCCGGTGGCTAGTAACAAGGCTAGAATTAGAATTGTATCACCTGAACCTTAATCTCCCTCGACGTGATTGATGCTAGCTTCCCTGAATCTCGTTAGACCTCTAGAATACTTCTGTGTTCTAGAAGGCCGTTCCTGGAAGGTAAATGAGCATCGCTCTTCTTAAAAACTCGGTGTCATATTGTGTTCGCGCGAATGTAGATCTTGTTCGTGGCACAAGCGAGGGGCGAGTTTGAGCACAGTCGCTACGACCACCGATCCCACGGCCCCCTTCAGTTCCACTCATACTCTATATATCTGTTATTTTGGGCTTCGTGAACCATTGGTCCAGACCCAGGTTCTCCCATACCTGAGGGAGCTCGTCGGTGATGGGATGACCGTCAGTTTGCTTACCTTTGAACCAGCCCTGAAACGCGCATGGTCTGATGACCAGCTTCGCGTTACAAAGGCCGCCCTGGTAGCCGAGGGCTTACGTTGGTATTACCTGCCTTACCATAAGCGACCTTCCTTACCCGCCACACTCTATGATGTTCTGGCGGGAGCTCGGCTTGCCATTAGACTGATCCGTACAGAGGCAGTGAGTATGCTGCACGCTCGCGGACATGTACCTGCTCTAATCGGGGCCTTTGCCAAGCGTTGGAGTGGTGCACGCTTAATATTCGACATTCGTGGCTTTATGCCTGAGGAGTATACGGACGCAGGTATCTGGCCCCAGAATGGATATCTTTATCGAGGAGTTAAGCGAGTAGAGCGATACCTCATGAAGTCGGCCGATGCTTTTGTTGTTCTCACGGAAAAAGCCAGGGAGATTCTCTTCCCCAATTGCACAACGGTCGATGCAAAGGGGCGTCCTATAGAAGTGATTCCTTGTTGTATCGACCCCAGCCGTTTTCGCGAAACTGGTCTAACTTCAAGAGACGAGATCCGGCGGAAGCTTAATCTCGCTAACCGCCGCGTGATCGCCTATGTAGGCTCTTTCGGTGGTTGGTACTTGACCGAAGAGATGATGAGATTCATGGCATTCGCGCATCAGCAAGATCCAGGCACTTTCTTTCTGATTCTCACCCAAAGCCCCGCGGCACCGGTTGAAGATAGCTTGCGCAACTTGGGTATCGAAAAAGAGAGCTTCTTTGTTGGAAAAGTTTCGCCTGGGGAGGTGCCACAGTACTTGAAAGCCGCAGATTATTCGATATCGTTCATTAAACCCTCCTACTCCAAACTGGCTTCGTCTCCCACCAAGATTGCTGAATACCTGGCAAGTGGACTGCCGGTATTGAGCAACGCCGGAATCGGTGACTTGGACGAACTGATAGTCAAGAGCCGTGTCGGCGTCATTATTCGGGAGTTCAATCCAAGTCATTTTGCCGAAGCCTTAACCGAGTTGGAGGGGCTGGCCAAAGAAGAGGGCCTTCGTGATCGCTGTCAGGCGGTAGCCGATGAGCAATTTAACCTGATTACCGTTGGCGGAATGAAGTACCGCCGTCTGTACGGGCGTTTGTTAAGTCCTCAAACTGAAGTCACCCGTTAGTTTGACGCGGATCAGGGTTGGCCACATTTACACGGGATTAAAAAGGGCTTTGAAGGCCCGAGAGTCATGAGAGTATTAGCGTTGGCATCGTATCCAATTGAGGCCGCCTCAACACGGTATAGGATTGCGCAGTTTATAGAACCCCTCGCACAGCAGGGCATTGCCTTGACAGTGCACCCGTTTCTGAATACCAGCCTAAACGCATCCCTTTACAATCGATCTGAATGGTACCGTTCCGCTTTCGGATTGACGCTGGCGTCAGTGCGTCGCTTACAAGAGGTATGGCACGCTCGTAAAGCTGATCTGCTATTCGTTCAGCGTGAGGCAATGATTATTGGTCCACCACTGATCGAGTGGTTGGGTATGCGCGTGGGGAGTTGTCCGATGGTGCTTGATCTGGATGATGCCACGTATGTTTCGTATCTGAGTCCCACTTACGGGCGGCTGGGAAGTGCTCTTAAATGGTTTAGTAAAACCGATGACTTGATTCGCTGGGCTAGTGTTGTTACTTGCGGGAACCGGACGATTGCTGAGTACGTCAAGTCCAAGGGAAAAGAAGCAGTCCTAATCCCTACGGTTGTCGACACGGACCAGTTTCGACCACGAACAGATTCCCGAGCAGACCAGATACCCGTAATCGGATGGGTTGGCACGCATTCCACCTATCAATACCTGGAGACCGTCTTTCCTGCGTTGCAGCAACTCGCCCAAAAACATCACTTTCGTTTGAAGATCGTCGGCGCGGGACGAGACGAGATCAGGATACCCGGGGTTGAGGTAGAGAACCTGAAGTGGAGTCTGGAGCGTGAAATTGCGGATTTTCAGTCGTTCGACATAGGGTTGTATCCGGTTATCGAAGACGACTGGTCCATTGGGAAATCAGGCTTTAAATCCGTGCAGTACATGGCAGTGGGGATACCTTTTGTTGCGAGTCCGGTGGGTGCCTGCGCCGAAATTGGTGAGCCAAATGTGACCCATTTCCTGGCCCAATCACAGGAAGAGTGGGTCACGGCTTTGGAAAGGTTGTTGGTGGATGAAGATCTCAGGCGACGCATGGGTGCTGCTGGTCGAGCGCACGCGCTTGAGCATTACACGGTGAGTGTACAGGCTGAGAAATTGGCCGAGACATTTCGTGCGGTGGTGCGGTCGAGGTGAGACTCAGACACCCCAACCCTTTTAGGTTGTTGGGATTTCACTCCTGAGGAGTGACCTGTTTATAGCGCGGACCCCGAGAGAAACACGGGCGCGGTTCGGAGCGGCGGAATGGAGGCTTCGATGTAACACACGATCTGAGTTCCGCCGCTCCGAACCGCGCCGGAGGTTCATTGGGCACCGGAAGCTATAAACAGGGCACTCCTCCGGAGTGGTTGCGCGATCAAAACGCGAGGCCATGGTAACGCGATTTTTCAGCACTTCTTCGCTTCCGGTTCGGATTCCTGATCCTAAGCTGAAGTCTGTGTCTTATCGCGCCGTACGTTAGCCCGATCGTGTGCTGAATGGTATCTTATGAAGCTATCTTGAAACCGAGCCTTTTGAGATAAAAGAGCCACGCGAGGAACTACTTCCTGATGTACATCCTTGGGTTAACGACACTGGGGGATTCAGCCGCATCTCTAATCAAAGACGGCGAGATCGTCGCAGCGGCGGAAGAGGAGCGCTTTTCACGCCGTAAACACCACAGCGGGTTTCCGTACCAGGCGATGCAATACTGCCTGGACCAGGCCAGCATAAAAATAGCCGATGTTGAGCATATCGGTCTCTATTGGAAGCCCTGGGTCTTGCGGCACAAGGCAATGCAGGCTTTAAAATCTGCAATTATCTCGCGCGACATGTTCAAGGCGAGAGTGGATCGCGGCATCGGACAAGTCAGCGAAAGCTACCTTGGAATGCTTCGACATCCCAGGCTCATTCGCAACCACTTTGGACCTAGCAAGTTTCGTTTTCATTTTCTTGAACATCACCAATGCCACGCCGCCAGCGCATTCTTTGTGTCCGGGTTCGACCGTGCCGCAATCATGACCTGGGATGGCACAGGCGAGGATACAACCACGCTGTTTTCCCTTGGAGCGGGCAACGACCTAAAAGTGCTCAAGCGAATTAAACTGCCCCACTCCCTGGGCCAGTTTTATTCCGCCGTGACAAACTTTATTGGCTTTGACATGTTCGGCGGAGATGAATGGAAGGTGATGGGCCTTGCCGCCTACGGCAAGCCTGAATACTATAACTTCTTTGCCGAGAAGGTTCTAAAGAGCAACGGCAATCATGACTTCCACCTGAACATCCGAGTGCTTGATCATCACCTTGCCAAGCATTATCAATTTGGCGAAGAGATCCAGCGCGAGTTGGGAGCACCTCGTCAACCGGACGAAGAACTTACCGAACGGCATTGGAATATTGCAGCCAGCGCCCAGAAGATTCTCGAGGACACAGCGTTGAAGCTTTTGCAGGGTCTGCATGAACGCACGGGTGAAGAGAATCTTTGTATGGCAGGAGGCGTAGCATTTAATTCTGTCATGAACGGTCGGATCATGACCGAGTCCCCGTTTAAGAACTATTTCGTTCAACCGGCGGCGGGCGACGCAGGATGTTCGCTGGGGGCAGCATTGCTTGTCTACCACCGCGCATTGAATCAGCCTCGAAAGTTTCGGATGGAGCATGCTTATTACGGTCCATCTTTTACTTCGAGTGAGTGTGCGGAGACTCTCAAGCAAGCGGGCTTAGAGTTTGAAACACTACCCGATTCAGAAATGCTGCCGCGGGTGGCTCAGATGTTGGCTGACGGCGCGATTATTGGTTGGTTCCAGGGTCGCATGGAGTTCGGACCAAGAGCTCTGGGCAACCGAAGCTTTATTGCTGACCCTCGTCGAGCCGACATGCGAGAATTGCTTAACAAGAAAGTAAAGTTGCGTGAATGGTTTCGACCCCTCGCTCCTTCAATGAAAGAGGAAGTCAGCACCGCGGTTTTTGGCCGTCCACACTTTGATCCGTTCATGGTCACAGTGCTGCATGTGGCGAAGGAGCAACAGGAGCGTTTTCCAGCAGTCGTACATGTGGACGGGACAGCTCGCCCCCAGACTGTCAGTCGAAAAGCAAATCCACGCTACTGGCAGTTAATCGATGAGTTCGAAAAGCTGACCGGCTGTCCAATGTTGCTGAACACTTCGTTCAACATTCAGGAGCCAATTGTCTGTACGCCTGAGGATGCGATTAGGACTTTTCAGAGCGCGAGTTTTGACGCACTGGTTTTGGAGAATCATTTAGTGTTACGGTGATTTCCCGACATATTCATGTTTCGTCTAATTGAGGTCCTTCCGTGAATGGCGTTCTCACAATTCTTGCTCTGATTGTTGCCGCTTTCATTATATTTGTGGTTCCAACGTTAGCAGCGCCATACTCACAGGACTATGGGGTGCTAACGAAGTTCGACAGCAGCAAAGCCGTCTTGCTTTGTGCTGCTGTTGCGCTCCCGATAGCCTGGATTTCCTACCGCCAAAAGATTGATGGCCCGTTTCTCTTTAAGTTGTTTATATCGGCATTGCTAATTAGGGCGCTATTAGGCACGCTGATATTCTCTTTCAATGCAGTCGAGTTTTTCGGCGAAGACGCTATTACCTATGACTTTCAGGGCCAAGCGCAACTCTTTGCCTGGGGCGGTGATAGATATTTCCAGGGACTGGTCGATCGCTTTGTTGGAACAAGCTACGCCTCTGGCTGGGGGATGGTCTATTTCGTTGCTGGGATTTATGGACTCATCGGACGGAATATGTTGGCGGTCCAGCTACTGAATTCGGTGGTGGGGGCCGCCACCGCCGTTGTCATATTCCTTTGTGCACATCACGTTTTCAACAACCTTCGAGTAGCCCGGCTGGCCGGGATCGCCGTCGCGTTTTATCCCTCCCTCGTTCTTTGGTCGTCCCAGGGATTAAAAGACGGTCCCATAGTTTTCTTCCTTGCTGTCTCGATTTTGGCAACACTTAAGCTCGGGGAAAAGTTCAGCGCGAAGTACGCGGTTGTCTTAGTTGCAGCGCTGTTTCTGCTGTTGAGTTTTCGCTTCTACATCTTCTATATGATTACTGTTGCGGTTGCCGGGGCCTTCGTGATTGGAATGCAACGGCTCAGTGCGACGAATTTCGTTCGGCAGTTCGCGATTATAATCATTCTCGGTTTAGGGTTCACTTACCTCGGCATTACACGATACGCCGAGGTTCAGCTGAGTCAATTCGCGACTTTGGAGCGTATCCAAGTTAGTCGACAGGACTCAGCGACCAGCGCCGTATCCGGATTTGGAAGAGACATTGATGTCTCTACGACCGGGGGAGCGCTTTCCGCGATTCCAATAGGCTTGGTCTATCTGCTGTTTGCTCCTTTTCCATGGGAACTGGCTTCACTCAGGCAGAGCATTACTCTGCCTGAAATGATTATTTGGTGGGTGTCATTCCCGATGCTGGTGCTAGGGCTCTGGTTTTCTGCTCGCTATCGCTTGCGACAGATTTCCCCCATTCTAATTTTCACAGTAATGCTCTCGCTTGCTTACTCTATTTTCCAGGGTAATGTCGGCAATGCCTATCGGCAGCGATCACAACTGCTTGTCTTCTATTTTATCTTCGTCGCCGTCGGTTATGTTTTATTGTGGGAAAGGCGAGAAGAACGAAAGCGCGCCGAGATGCTGGACGGGAAAGCTAAAGACCCTTCGCTTGCAGTCTCACGAGTTCAGCAGCGTTGATTTTGAGCCCAAAGCTATTCATCACGCTCATGCCGCGAAAAGAAGTTACCAGACCAAACAACGCGCTTATTAGGAGTTGCCCAGCTTGCCGAACAAGTAAGAGTCGCACAAAAGGGCAAAAAAATAATTACGAGCTGTTGCTTTGTTGTTCCTGTGGAACCGTATACACCGAGGTGCTTCCGGAAGCTAATATCCCTGCAGACTATGACTCCTATTACACCGAGGCGAACCTTTCGGATCCGGCAATTATTCATGAACGATTGGACCATATACTCCAGGGCTTTTCATCTTATCGGAGAAACAACCGGCTCCTCGATATAGGGTGTGGTGCCGGGTCAATTTTAAGGGCGGCCGGTCGAGCAGGATGGAAAGCTGAGGGACTCGACGTTTCAAGAACGGCCATCGATCACATTAGATCCGAAGGATTCGAAGCGTTCTTAGGCCAACTGTCTGAAGCCCAATACCCAACTGGTCATTTTGATGTGGTAACGGCCAGTGAGTTATTTGAGCATGTGCCTGATACGGAAGCCCTGATTGCAGAGGTGGCTCGAATTTTGCGGCCTGGAGGATTGTGCTGGGCCACGACTCCGCATGCTGGGGGGCTATCTGCTCGGGTCCTCGGTTTAAAGTGGAGTGTTATCTCCCCTCCCGAGCATCTGCACCTTTTTTCGGTCCAAGGTATTGAAAAACTACTGCTCAAACACGGATTTAATTCTGTCCGAGTAAGAACAGAAGGATTTAATCCAGTGGAGATAATTCAGGCGGCGCAATTTTGGAAGCGAGTGGAGGATTCAAGTTTTGCCGGTGCTGAACGAGTACGAACCGGCTATCAAATAAACGAAACTCTCAGCAGCAATCGTCCTTTGAAGGCCATAAAAGGGCTTGCTAACGGCGCTCTCCGCATAAGCCACCTGGGAGATTCTTTAAAGATCTGGGCCGAGCGTTGAGAGCCTTACCCGTTTGATGGAGGCTTTAGCAGCAGGTTGTAGGCCACGGCCAATATCGCTGCTGTCTTTTCACATTTAACGGTGTAGAATCCCCAGTTTGATACAGATTGTTGCGCCTTGGCGGACACCACAGGCTTCAGCCTCGTGGAGTTTCAATCTCAGCCTATCAAATCCGGCCAAGGAGTACACCACAGGCTTTAGTCTCGTAGGTCGAAGTTGAAGCTCCACGAGGCTGAAGCCTGCGGTGTCGTGGGTATTCATTAAGTTTTCCAATTGGGCGGACGGTCAGAACATCGCAAACTCCAAGCTACGCAATGTCTCCCTTTTGGACAGTGCTACCAAGGTTCGTTACTATTTACTTCGGATTGTCTTACGT
This sequence comes from uncultured Chloracidobacterium sp., assembly GCA_964574785.1. Lineage (GTDB taxonomy): Bacteria > Acidobacteriota > Blastocatellia > Pyrinomonadales > Pyrinomonadaceae > PSRF01. Next base: position 33,434 of record CAZNPP010000029.1, read on the forward strand.
CGGATTGTCTGGGCTAAGAAGAACTTGTCCTTTGGTGAAGGCTTAATCAATAAGATGGCCCGTTCACGAACCGGCCCACGGATTCTTCCGAAGTCTGGACCCACGCGTGTAGCATGCAAAAGTAACAGAGTAGCTCAAGGTACTAAATAGACGTGTGCGGAATTGTAGGGTTGGTCAGTATCGACACTAAGCCCGTTGACGAAGCTTTGCTCGGGCGGATGTGCGAAGCTATTCGCCATCGTGGTCCAGACGATGACGGCTTCTACGTCAATGGACCAATCGGTCTCGGAATGCGAAGGCTCGCAATCATCGACCTCAAAAGCGGCCGACAACCCATTCACAATCAAGACCGCACCGCCTGGATAGTCTTCAACGGGGAGATCTATAACTACC
>CAZNPP010000030.1:0-33621 GCA_964574785.1 uncultured Chloracidobacterium sp.
ACTAGTTATCCAAGCAGTTATGCTGCGCATTCTCCATGGTCCACTCAGATTGTGAACCACAGATGTGGCGGAACCGTGCAAGAACTATGTCCACACCACGCTTTGTGCGTATTCACGACACTGAGGCGCCGCTCACGTGCTTGTCTATCATCCGCGAGATCGCTTCCTTTGAGGTAGCGCCAACGACCCGCTCTTCTTCTCTTCCATTCTTAAATAAGATAAGTGTAGGAATTCCTTTGATACCGTAGCGTTGAGAAATGGACGGGTTATCATCGACGTTCAGTTTCATGACACGGGCTGCATTCGCGTACTTCTCGGCAACTGCCTCCACAGTCGGAGCGAGCATCCGACAGGGGGCACACCAAGCTGCCCAGAAATCCACCAGTACCGGTCTGTCAGACTTAAGCACATCGCTTTCAAAACTGGCATCGCTAACCTCGGTTACGTATTCACTCATCTATATGAATCTCCTTGAAACTTTTGATTTGGAGAATGCTCGCACTGGAACTTCCCCAATGACTGCGGGTCTTTCAATGTGGCTTCAGTAAACCAGCTACGTTGCGGTAGAGTTCTTTGTACTTACGTGCGGCTGCTGTCCATGAGTTATCCATGGACATGCCGTTCTGCTGGATCACTCGCCACTCGTCTGGTCGCTCATAAAAGTAAAGGGCTTCCCGTATTTTTTCAAGCAGAGCGCCTGCGCTGTAAGCCTGAAATTTGAAGCCGGTTCCAGTTTGTCGTATGGGATCGTAGTTCTCAACCGTATCGTCGAGGCCACCCGTGGCACGAACAACGGGTACAGTGCCGTAACGCAGACTATACATCTGATTCAAACCACACGGCTCGAACAGCGACGGCATGAGAAAGATATCTGCTCCGGCTTCAATCTGATGAGCTAGCGGCTCACCCGCATAACCTTTGTAAATCCCAACCTGGTTGGGGGCACTGTCATGCCAACCTTGTAGAAAATCCTCGTATTCTTTTGCTCCCGCACCCAAGGCAATAAAATACGCTCCGGTCTGCAAAATCGGACTCGCTAATTGCCGTATTAGGTCATAACCTTTCTGCGCCACCAGCCGTGAAATGATTGCGATAATCGGACGCCAGGTTTCTAAGCTGAGGCCAAAGCGCCGCAGTAAATCGATCTTACATTCCCGTTTGCCCGAAAGGTCCTCGGCAGAATAGTTTGCTGCAATGTGTGGATCAGTTGCGGGGTTCCAGATGTCGTAATCGACTCCATTTGTGATGCCGACTAGTTTGTCACTCCTTGCTCTAAGCAACCAGTCGAGTCCATGACCGTGTTCTGGTGTTTGAATCTCCAGAGCATACCGGCGGCTAACAGTGGTAAGCGCGTCGGCTGCGATTAAGCCTGCCTTCAGGGCCGATGCGGCGCCATTAAACATAAAGGCATCGCGGTCGGGATACTCTCCAAAGCCGAGCCACCAAAGGTCCCCGGGATCAAATCTGCCTTGATAAGCGAGGTTATGTATAGAAAACACGCTGCCAGTGTGTTCATAAAATGGGTCAAAACTCCGTCGCCGGCGAAGCTCAGCCATACCGAAGCCGCACGGCCAGTCATTGCCATGAACTATGTCTGGCTTGAATTCAATGTGTCTGCAGAAAGAGAGTGCGGCGCGTGAGAAGAAAGCAAACCGCTCGTGGTCGTCGGCGTATCCGTAGATGGAAGGTCTGGAGAAGTAGTTTGATTCGATTAAGTAGGCTGGAGCACCACCCACCTGGCTTTGTCGGACAGGAACTGTAAACGTCCTACCACGCCATTCAACTGTTACGTCGATCAGGTTGTCGTCCAGAAGTTCCGGGTCAACTTGGCTGTAGCGAGGCAAAATAGCAACAGCTTCTATTCCCAAAGCGCGCAGAGCCTTTGGAAGTGCACCCGCGACGTCTGCAAGTCCGCCCGTCTTAGCGAAGGGCATAACTTCTGACGAGAGTAGGGCGATGCGCACAATAATAGGTCTTTGGTTTTCGGTCTTTGGTCTTTGTCTAGGCTTCGACTACAAATTATAAAATAGTTCAAAGGCCAAAAACCAAAGACCGAAGACCTACGATTTAACTTTGCATCGAAGCGAGGAATTCGGCGTTTGATTTTGTCTTCTCCAGCCGCTCCAGGACCACTTCCATCTGCTCAACCGGTGAGAGCGGATTGAGGACCCTGCGCATGACCCAGATTCGATTCAGATCCTCTTTACTAATTAGAAGTTCCTCTTTGCGTGTGCCAGAGCGCTGTAAGTCGATTGCAGGGAAGAGCCGCTTATCGCTGAGTCTGCGATCCAGGTGTATCTCGCTGTTGCCGGTTCCTTTGAACTCTTCAAAGATGACGTCGTCCATTCGCGAGCCCGTATCGATCAGAGCAGTAGCGATAATAGTCAGAGAGCCACCCTCTTCGATATTACGCGCGGCGCCAAAGAAACGCTTGGGCCTTTGCAAGGCATTTGAATCGATACCGCCAGAGAGGATTTTGCCACTGGGAGGTACGACCGCGTTATGAGCTCTCGCGAGCCTGGTGATCGAATCGAGCAGGATAACCACGTCTCGCTTGTGTTCAACCAGGCGCTTGGCTTTCTCGATAACCATATCGGCCACTTGAACGTGTCGGGTTGGTGGCTCGTCAAACGTGGACGAGATTACTTCACCGTTCACTGACCGTTGCATATCTGTAACTTCTTCCGGACGTTCGTCAATTAGTAGCACGATAAGCGTCACCTCTGGGTGATTCTGAGTTACAGAGTTGGCAATGGTTTGGAGCAGCATTGTTTTCCCCGTACGCGGGGGCGCTACGATTAAGGCACGTTGCCCTTTTCCAAGAGGTGTCACTAAGTCTATGACTCTGGCAGAAAGATTATCTGACGAGAGCTCCATCTTGAGCTGTTCATCAGGGTAAAGAGGGGTAAGGTTATCAAAGAACACCTTCTCGCGGGCTTGATCGGGTGATTCAAAGTTGATCGCTTCAACTTTGATCAACGCGAAGTAGCGTTCACCTTCTTTTGGAGGTCGAATTTGACCACTCACTGTATCGCCCGTACGCAGATCGAATTTTCTAATTTGTGACGGCGACACATAAATGTCATCAGGACCCGGAAGATAGTTGTATTCAGGCGCCCGCAGGAAACCAAATCCGTCAGGAAGTGTCTCCAGAACGCCTTCTGAGAAGATGAGCCCGCTCTTCTCGGTTTGCGCGGCCAGGACTTTAAAGATCAGTTCCTGCTTGCGCATACCGGTAGCTCCAGGCACGTCCATCCCCTTCGCTATTTGTGTCAATTTGGAGATGGACATCTCCTTGAGGTCGGCCAGATTAAGGAATCCCTCATCCTTTCCTTCTCTGGGATCTTTTGTCTCTTTTTCGGGAGCTTCGGCGGTGGCTACGACAGCACCACCGCTTTCGCCATTGTCAGGATTGTTGGTGCTCGATGAGCGTGAACGTGATCTTTGTGACATAACAGTGTCTCTAGAAGACTTTCTTCATTTGCCGCATGCCTGATGATTCAGCGCGGCTCTTTATCAAATTGATAACGATTTATTATCGGGAATGGTTTTGCGGCTCACAACGGAGGCGTGCGAGGCGCCAAGAACTTGCCGCCATTCGCGAGGCTACAAAAGATTCTCCGCAACGAAATATACCAATGGATCTCGATGACGAGCGGTTTTAGTCAGCACCGCTTTGATGCCTACCACGCACCGCGCGTGGCCTAAATTGTAACGACGGTTGATCAAAGGGGGCTGATGCGTTTAGAGTGCCGACTTTCCGTTATGGATTACGCGCAAAGGATTTGAAAAAAGTGTAACGCCAAAAAATCAAGTCTTCAACCGGTCAGAGCATTTTCGATTGTACGCCAGACCTCATCTCTGCCTAATCCAGATTTGGCAGAGTATGCCACCACCTGCTCTTCTCCGAATACGCGCTTGATGCGCTCAATGCTCTCCCGTAATGCGTTATTAGAAAGCTTATCGGATTTCGTGGCGACTAATAACCGTGGCTTTGCATTGTGCTTAAGCCAATCGTGAAGCTGCAAATCCAATTTTGTGGGTTCGTGGCGCGAATCTACGATGTGAATTGATAGCACAAGCTGGCTGCGCTTTGCAAGGTAGTTCGTGACCATATTACCCCAGCCGGACCTGATGCTTTCCGGCACCTTCGCATAACCAAAACCAGGCAGATCAACAAAGTGAAAACTGTTGTTTATGAGAAAAAAATTTAGTGCCTGTGTTCGTCCTGGTGTAGATGATGTTCGTGCCAGGCTGCGAACACGAAGCAGGGAATTGATCAAACTCGACTTGCCCACATTTGATCGCCCCATAAAAGCAATTTCAAGCTTTGTGTCACGTGGCCAGTCTGATTCATCGAAGGCGCTCTTAAGAAACTCCGTGCTTTTAATCTTCATCGGATCGCTGCGCCTGGCGACGAATCAACCTATGAACTGGGCCACTAGATTAAGAAACTGCGGCCGCTTTCGTAGCCCGCTCTTCCTGAAGGGCTCGCAACTGCGCCATCCTTGCTCGCAAATTCTCAATCCGCTCATCGACGTTGGGAATACGTTTGACGACTTTCTCAAGATGGGCAAGGTATGCAGTAGAGCCGAACATGTTCCGAAGATCGCCAAGAAAGGGCTCAACCTTAGCAAAAACAAAGATGTGTTCGCCGTTAGCATCATTGAACATCTGTTCATCTATAGCGCCATGATTTACTAACGAAGCAGCCATTTCCCAGTAAGAAACTACCATTCGGAAGTAGGCGCTCTTATCGCCCACAAGCACGTCGATGAAATCCTGAACACCGGTAGGATTGAAGGAGAAGAACCAGTTGCGTGCCTCACGCATTACCGACTCACGTCGAAGGTCATAAAGCTCTAGAATTAGATGAGCATCTTTTTGTTTTCCCATAGCGTGTCTCCTAAAGATTTGTCCGTTGTTAGTTGTTCGTGGTCCGTTGTGGGGTTAACGGTCGTTCGTGCTTCGGACCGTGCGGGATTTAGAGCAGGTCAGTGATGACGAAAAGAAAACATGCCGGAGGCACTGGACAACTGACCACGGACAACTGACCACTGACCATGGCCTACGGCCAACGGGTCCAGACAACTGAACACGGTTAACTTACAACTGACCACGGAATGATTAACTTGTTTGAATGCCTTGAGATGGTTGCTCAGTTGTCCAAAGTGGCGGCGTCTCGGATTCTGATGTTGCAGCATCCGCAGGACACGAATCTTCGAGTGCTAAGGCAAGCACCTCATCAATCGTGTCCACTAGATTGATGCACAGCGCATCACGCACTTCCTCTGGGACCTCAGGCAAATCTTTTTCATTCTCTTTAGGCAGAATTACGGTATCGAGTCCGAAGCGATGGGCTGCGAGAAGTTTTTCTTTTACACCACCAATTGGCAGAACGCGTCCCCGCAGGGTTATTTCACCTGTCATTGCCACATTCTTCCTGACTGGCACACGCGTTAAGGCGGAAGCCATGGCCGTAGCTATGGTAATTCCCGCTGACGGACCATCTTTAGGTATGGCTCCTTCTGGCACGTGGATATGTAAGTCGCGCTTGCGGATGAAGTCCAAGCTCATAGCCAAACGTTCCGCTCGAGCCTTTATGCAGGTCAGGGCAGCCTGTGCCGACTCCTGCATAACGTCTCCTAACTTCCCGGTCAGTGTCACACCACCACGGCCCTTAACCAGCGTTGCCTCAATTTGAAGCACTTCACCGCCGACTTCAGTCCACGCCAATCCTGTAGCGAGACCGATCTCACTTACAGCGGCCACACCCTGTTGTCGAAACTTGATCGGCCCAAGCATTTCGCGAACTCTCTCAGCGTTGACGAGGTCCTGAAAATCCTGATTAACCTGTTCAGAAACAAACTTGCGCGCCACCTTGCGGCAGCAAGAACCAATTTCACGTTCCAGGTTTCGGACTCCAGCCTCGCGCGTATAATGGCGAATTATTTCGAGCAATCCTTCATCCGCGAAGTGCAGTTGTTCAGCCTTGAGTCCATTACCCTCCGCCTGCTTTGGAACCAAATGTCGCCTGGCAATCTCCAGTTTCTCTCGCTCGGTGTAGCCCGAAAGTCTCAAAATCTCCAACCTATCCTGTAGTGCCGGTGGGATGGTATGCAGCACGTTTGCTGTGGCGATAAAGAAGACTTTTGATAGATCGTATTCGACGTCAAGGTAATGGTCCTGAAAAGTATGGTTCTGTTCAGGATCGAGCACTTCGAGCAATGCCGCACTGGGGTCACCCCGGAAATCCGCGCCAAGCTTATCCACCTCATCCAGCAGGACAACTGGGTTAATTGTTCCCGCCTTCTTCATCATTTGAATGATCTGGCCTGGCAGGGCGCCGATATAGGTGCGACGATGGCCGCGAATCTCAGCTTCGTCTCGCACGCCACCTAGTGATAAACGAACAAACTTGCGACCGGTGGCACGCGCTATCGATTTTCCAAGGCTGGTTTTTCCGACTCCCGGCGGTCCGACAAAGCAGAGAATTGAGCCTCTGGGATTTTTTACGAGCTGGCGTACGGCAAGGTATTCAAGAATTCTTTCCTTTATTTTTTCGAGACCGTAATGATCTTCGTTTAGCACGTCCTCTGCTTTTGTCAGATCTCTGATCTCTTTGGTCTTCTGCTTCCATGGCACGCTCACGAGCCAGTCGATATAGGTGCGGGAAACCGTCCCTTCTGCAGACATTGGAGGCATGGCCTCAAGCCGGTGAAGTTCCTGCATGGCCTTTTCCTTGGCCTCTTCGGTCATACCAGCTTCTTCAATCTTCTTTTTTAAATCTTCGAGTTCAGCCTTTTCGTCTTTTCTACCCAATTCCTTGTGAATGGCTTTGATCTGCTCGTTAAGGTAGTACTCTTTCTGCGCCTTCTCCATTTGCCGTTTTACACGACTCTGGATAGTGCGATCGAGTTGCCGCTTATCAATCTCCAACTCCAGAAGTTCGATCAATCGTTGCAGGCGAGCCTGAGTTGAGAAGAGTTCAAGTAGGCCCTGTTTGTCTTCAACGGAAACACGAATCTGCGAAGCTAAAGCGTCAGCCAGGTGTGACGGTTCATGATTGCGAAGAGCTGTTTGCAGCGCATCAGTCTGTGTATCGGGAGCTAGTCGCAAATGCTGCTCAACAAGTTGTCCAACTTTTTGAATCAGGGCTTCGAGCCGAGTGCTGTCTTCGTTGACCACGGGTGCGCGTCTCACCAGGGCCATAAAGGCCCCATCGGTGTTCTCGACTCTTACTGTCGTAGCCCTTTCACGGCCTTCCACAACTACCTTGATCTGGCCGTTCTCTTGTTTTTGAGATTGCAGGATACGTCCGAGTGTTCCGATTCCGTAGATCTGTTCGGGAGTTGGTTCGTCGATTGTAGCGTCGTGTTGAGTGGCTAGAAAAATTGTTCGATCGGAAGCAAGGGCCTGTTCAAGGGCTCGCACTGAACCAGCACGACCGATCTTAAAAGCGACTTTAGTAAAGGGAAAAATTACGACATCACGTATCGGCACCATTGGGTACCAGGCAACGTCAGTGGGGGCACGATCAGAATATTCTTCCATGGTCTTAAGTTGAAGGGTTAGCTCGACTTTGCAATAAGGGCGAGCCGCTCACAATGCCGTCTCGCCCTTTCTTTAGACTCCCAATTCTAAAACATTTCCCGCACGGGCGCTACTTTGCAGTTCGGAGGTGCACTATGCGGCAGCACCATCGACACCAGTGAGACCTTCGCCGGGAACGGCACGGCGACGCTCAACCATTTCGCTTGTTATCACGAATTCTTTGATGCGTTTTTGTGAAGGCAGGGTATACATTGCATCAAGGAGCAATTCTTCCAGGATCATCATGAGCCCGCGAGCACCGACCTTTCTTTCAACTGCTTGGCGGGCAACTGATTTCAAGGCGTCCTCTGTAAACTTCAACTTGACGTTGTCAAAATCAAACTTCTTCTGATATTGCTTAACCAAAGCATTTTTCGGTTCGGTAAGAATCTTTATTAATGCGCCCTCGTCCAACTCGTGCAGGACTCCGCACACAGGAAGGCGTCCGACGAACTCGGGAATTAAACCATAACGAATCAGATCTTCAGGCTGCACATGGCCAAGGACTTCGGAGTGACGAGCCGGCCCTGATTTGATTTCTGCATGGAAACCTAGAGACTTATTGCGAAGGCGCCGTTCAATCACCTTTTCGAGGCCCACAAAGGCGCCACCGCAAAGGAACAGAATATTGGTCGTATCTACAGGGAAGAACTCTTGATGAGGATGTTTCCTTCCACCCTGGGGAGGCACGTTAGCGACCGTACCCTCGAGAATTTTCAACAACGCTTGTTGGACACCCTCGCCTGAGACATCGCGAGTGATTGAGGGATTCTCGTCTTTGCGACAGATCTTATCGACTTCATCAATATAGATGATCCCCTGTTGAGCGCGTTCAACATCTCCGTTGGCTGCCTGCAAGAGCTTGAGGATGATATTCTCGACATCTTCCCCGACGTAACCTGCTTCGGTGAGAGTAGTGGCATCTACAATGGTAAAAGGGACGCTTAACATCCGGGCAAGCGTTTGCGCCAATAGTGTCTTGCCTGTGCCGGTTGGGCCAATTAGCAGGATGTTAGCTTTTTGGATCTCGACGTCTGAGCGCCGGCGTCCAATCTCGATTCGCTTGTAGTGCTGGTAGACCGCAACTGCGAGGCGCTTCTTTGTCTCTTCCTGGCCGATAACGTATTCATCGAGAAAATTTTTGATTTCACCGGGCTTCGGAAGTGGGGGACGTGTGGCAACAGACTCAGCCTGTTGATCGTCGGTAATGATCTCATTGCAAATATCGATACATTCATTACAGATATAGACGGTTGGTCCTGCAATGAGCTTCTTCACCTCATTCTGGGATTTACCACAGAATGAACAGCGCAAAGTATCGTCGGTTCGTCTCACCATGTGTGTAGGGGGACTCCTCTTTCTGGTGAATAGTTAATGGTGAATGGTGAATGGTGAATGGTGAATGATTAATCCCGACCATTTACCATTTTCACAGCCTATTTCGGAACAACGGCCGGCTTACTTGAAACATCCGCGCCAGTGACTATCTGGTAATAATGACGAACGCACTCGTCACAGATGAATGCGCTCTTCCCTATCATTCTTGTAGGAACACCCGCCGTACGCTGCGGGGTTCCCGCCATGATGTTTGCTACCTCGCCTTTCTCGCGACCGCAAAACGAGCATCGGAACCCGCGAGCCTTCATCTTCGCAATCATCAGCGCGCCTCCACATGTCGCGCAATACTTACTCGCGATGCGCGATCACCTCGTCTATTAAACCATATTCCTTTGCTTGCATGGCCGACATTATTTTGTCACGCTCAACATCGCGTTCCACAGTCTCATACGTCTGCCCAGTATGTTTGGCGAGAATCTGCGAGGTGAGCTCGCGCATTCGTAAAATCTCTTCTGCTTGAATTCTGATATCCGTAGCCTGTCCTTGCGAACCTCCCGTTGGCTGATGTATGAGAATTCGCGAGTTAGGCAAAGCAAAACGCTTTCCTTTGGCTCCTGCAGCTAACAGCAGGGCTCCCATCGACGCACACTGGCCCACACAGATAGTAGTTACGTCAGGACGAATGAACTGCATGGTGTCGTAGATAGCCATGCCAGCTGTAATCGAACCGCCAGGGGAGTTGATGTAAACGTTGATGTCTTTCTCGGGATCCTCAGCTTCAAGGAAAAGAAGCTGAGCCACAATCAAATTCGCAATCTGATCTTCAATAGGAGTGCCAAGGAAGATTATGTTGTCTTTGAGAAGTCGCGAGTAGATGTCGAAAGCGCGTTCACCGCGCGACGTTTGCTCAACGACCATTGGAACTAGAGCCATGTCAGAGTTCAACACCTCGTTATTTAATTTCGGGTATGTTTGAAGTGTGAATCGCCGAACGTTCGCGGTTAGGACAAAGAAGAGTTCGCGTTGGCTTGGCGCTCCCCTTCATCCGTGAGATTGTTCTGCGTCGCGCTTTGCTCACTCTCATCGGCCGCGGTAGAGCTAGTCACGAGTGGTGTCTCATCGATCCACTCCGCGTCTGTTACGCGCGCATTTTCAATCAACAAGTCGAGCGCTTTGCGATTCCGCAATCTGTTCGCGATGCTACGTTCGCCTCCTTCCTTTGTCAAGGCAGCAAGTACCCGCTCTCGAGGCTGTCGAGATGCTTCGGAGATCTCGTTTATCTCTTGAGAAATCTCATCTTCACTGACCGCGATTTCTTCCTGCTCAGCAATCTTTTCCAGCAGCATGGCGCCTCGAATATTCTCTTCAGCAACACCCTTCAATTCGTTGCGGGCACCTTCCCAATCAACGTTCGCTTCCTTAGGGTTCATGCCTCGACCGATCATATTTCGCACGAAATCCTGCAATCGATGGTTGGCCTCATGTTCAATGAGGGTCTGCGGTACTTCAAATTTATGCCTCTCGAGTAACTCGTCCAGTATGTCGCGCCGTAATCTCCGGTCGGCTTCAGCAGCAGAACGATTTTCCAGATCCTCACGAATTCGAGCACGCATTATTTCGACGGACTCAAAATCGTCACCGAGGCTTCGAGCCCATTCATCGTCAACTTCAGGTAACTCCTTCACCTTTACAGCAGTGACTGTGGCGGTGTATTCAATCTTCTTACCGGCCAGCCCTTTGGACGAAAAATCTTCCGGATAGTTGACCCTGAAGGTCCTGGTCTCGTCTGTTTTTACGGCAATAAGATTCTCTGTGAACTCAGGTTGCACGCCTTCGCCACCCAGAGTGACGTCAACATCCTCAACTTTGATCTCCTCCTCGTCCGGGTTGTCAGGAAACACGCCAACGAAATCGACGGTAACCGTGTCGCCTAATTGAGCGCTTCGATCTTCCACTGGTTGGAGTGAAGCCGAAGCCTCACGTAGATGCTCAATCACTTCATCCACATTTTCATCGGTTACTGGCCTAACCCGGCGAGTTAACTCGATACCCTTGTACTCATTTAACTCGATCCGGGGCAGTACCTCGACCTTGACTTGGAATGAGAGAGGCTGCTCTCCAGGAAGATCTATAACGTCGGAGTTTTCCAGGTGCACGTCCGGCTCGCTGATAGGTTGGAGTTCAAGCTTAGATATCGCGTCGCTGATTGTTTCGGGGAGCAATTCCCGAAGGACCTCGCTTCGGATTTCAGATTTAAACCGAGTTCGAATTACTGAGACTGGCGCATGGCCCGGCCGAAAGCCTGGCACTGTTGCGATCTTTGCGTAACGTTTACTGATGCGATCGTAAGTTGCGCGTACAACCTGAGGTTCAATTTCGATTTTGATCTCTTTTAAAGTCGGAGAGACATCGATCAATTCAGTTTTCATTAAAACAAAAGCCCGTTGCGGAGGTCGTCCACTGCAGGCATCCTTTCCGGTTCTGGGTGATTGAGAGCATCAGTGTTTGATCACCATGCCCTAATGCAATTTGGTGCGAAAGGGGGGACTCGAACCCCCACACCTTTCGGTACCAGATCCTAAGTCTGGCGCGTCTGCCAATTCCGCCACTTTCGCAAGCTGCGCTCAGGGGTAACCGCACATGCTACGCTCTTAGCAGAGCCAAAGAATATCATGCTCGACTTGCATTCGTCACAGAGGTAGCTAGATGACCCGGTAGGTTACTTTCGGTTGACCCAGAAAATCTTTGCCAGTCTCCTTAACTATCAGTCCAGCCTGCTCTGACTCAAAATAGGCGCGTTGAATCTCACCTTTATCAATAGACAGATCACGCGCTAAGGCAGCCGGCGAAGGCAGAACTTCGCCTGAGGTAATTTCCTTTTCGCGAATCTTGCGCTCAATCTGTTCACGAACCTGAGCGTACACTGGACCTGCCGAAAGATCCTTAAGTTCAAACTTCATGGCCCGTCATTCTCCTGTGCTTAAGTTAAGCGTCTCATTATGATCCAGAGCCGCCTTTACCATCGAGCGCTACGGCCTCAACTCTCGCTGTGACCTCAGTTGACGTAAAATTGAGGGAAAGCCGGTTTCCTTCATCTGCCAGTTCAGCAACGATTGAAAAAGTGGGACTTATCTCAAAGATCTCATCTGGAGAATCAAATCGGGTGAAATGAATACGTTTATCACCAAAGCCTGTGCTGATAGTGTGATTAGTTAGGTGACATGATACGCACGTTCGACTTAATGTAATTCTCGTCACTCTTGCCGGCTCGGATAGCGATATACGTCGATTTTACTGCCTACCGTACCCGCAACCACAGCAGCGGCCAAGATAGTTAAGGCAACGGATCGGATTATCATTGCTGAGTAATGACTACGTAGCAATCTTGATCAGGACATCTCGAGTATCATCATAAAGCGCAAGGGAGGAGAACAGTTACAGTGTGCGTGTAACTTTCGATAACGAACGTGGTGCGTCAGGGTTCAATCCTTTTTCAGCAGCGAGCAATGCTGCGAAGAGTTGCCCGGGAATGATGTAAGGAATGGGCGCAAGAAACTCGTCAATCTCTTTAGGCATTATTATCGCACGTGAGCATTTGGCAGCGGTGTCAAGATCGCTTGTAATCGCAAGCGTGTCAGCGTGAAGTTCACTTAAACGAGAGACCAAGTCTTTGACACCAGGGAGCATAATTCCGGGAGGCGCAAACAGGATTACTGGAAAGTGACGTTCGACCATTGCAACTGGGCCATGAAGGAAGTCGGCTGAAGAGAACCGCTCGGCCACTACATAGCAGGTCTCCATCAACTTAAGAGCCATCTCATATGCATTGGCGTACGCCAGACCACGACCCACAACGACGCAATTTTCCATAAAGACGTATCGCTGAACGAGTTCAATGATGGCGGGTTTTTGCTCGAGAGCGCGTGCTGCATATTCAGGAATTGCTTCGTAGGAAAGACGAGTGGAGTTGCCGGCTAACGCTGATGCAAGCATATAAAAAAGCATCATCTGCCCCGTGAACGTCTTTGTTGCCGCAACCGACTGCTCCTTTCCACCATGCATCAGTAGAGTTTCGTCAACCGTGCTCGTCATGCTGGAGTCCGGTTCATTTGTGATACCTACAGTATATGCGCCACCGCTACGGGCATTTTCGAGAACGTTATTGATGTCCTCACCTTCGCCGGACTGGGAAACGCCAATCACGAGGGCTCGACGTAGCTTGAGTTTTGCCTGGTAGAGGGTATGCACTGAAGGCGCCGAAAGCGAGACCGGGATCCCGGTTGTGATCTCCAGCAGATACCGACCAAAGAGTGCGGCATTGTCTGAACTTCCACGCGCGACCAGAACGATGAGATCAACATCACGCGGTCGTAGAAAACCTCCGAGCCGGTCCAGCTTGGCCCGCTCTAGTTCTATAGTGCGAGCGAGCGCCTCAGGCTGCTCCGCTATTTCCTGCAGCATCAATGACACGGCAACCTCCTGAAAAGTCTCTCGTAGTATTGTCTTCCTATCCGAATTCGGTTAAATAGTCGCGATTCGACACAAAAAGTGAATCGTGAATCGTAAATCGTGAATCGTTGGACTGCTAGCATCCACCGTTCACGAGTCAGGTGGAACCAATCGACTCACCATTCACGATCCAGGACATCTTATATAAGACTTCAATGCAAAGTACTCTAGCACGTACCGCAAATCTTCGTTTGGTTGTCTTTTGTTTGATAGTTTTTGGGCCTTCGTACGCCTTCTGCCAGGAAACTATCGAACCGCAGCAGCTTCGTCTAATACCCAAACCCCGGCAGATGAAGGTCGAACCTATAAGTTTTCGCTTAAACACAAGAGTTCGGGTAGTTCCTGCCGATTCTCGCTCACAAGATGATCGCTTTGCGCTACAGGACTTTGCAAATGATCTAAAAGAGACCGCCGGCGTGACGGTTAGATTTGGAAGGCGTCGTGGGGCACGCCCGATCTTGGCGGGTAACCTCGAGCTGTCGTCCATAAGGTCGGCATTAGCGCGAGCGGGACTGGACATTCCTAAGGATCTGGATCAGGAGGGATATCTACTTGCCGTAACTCAGAATCAGGTAGTTATCGGCGGGCGAACGCCGGCAGGTATTTTCTATGGCCTTCAGACACTGAAGCAGTTGGTACAGGGTACTGGACCTGATGCGTTTGTACCCGGCGTTCAGATCATAGATTGGCCCGCCATGCGCTGGCGTGCCGTCTCCGATGACATTAGTCGAGGCCCAGTTCCTACCGTCGAGTACATTAAACGACAACTGCGCACTTTTGCGGCTTTTAAGTTGAACATGCACTCCTTTTATATGGAGCATGCGTTTGCAAGTACGGCCCACCCACTGATTGCCCCGGCTGGAGGGGCGCTTACCCCTGATGAGATTCGCGAGCTGGTCTCTTATGCACGTCGCTATCACATCGAGCTTGTACCAGAACAACAAACATTCGGGCATCTTCATAAAGCGCTGAAGCTCGAGAAATATAGTGAACTGGCTGAGACTCCTTATGGTGACGTTTTGTCGCCACAGCAGGAAGGGAGTTTTCAGTTGGTTGCAGACTGGTACAGCGAACTCAGCGAATTGTTTCCCGGCAAATTCTTCCACATCGGTGCTGATGAAACATTCGAACTGGGTAAAGGTCAGAGTCGAGAAGCCGTGAAATTGCGCGGTGTAGGCGCCGTGTACTTCGAGCACCTGAATCGAGTTCGAGAAATCTTGCAACCTTACAACCGACGATTGATGTTTTGGGGAGATATAGCTCTCAATCATCCTGAGCTTATTGGCAGTGTGCCTGGCGACATGATCGTAATGAACTGGAATTATGCCGCACGCGACGAATTCATGTCGCGCATAAAGCCATTTAAAGACGCAGGTCTGGAGCAATTCGTTTGCCCCGGTGTTAGCAATTGGAATCAGGTGTTCCCAAATCTTGATCATGCCGTTAAGAACATAATCAACTTCGTTCGCGATGGTCAGACGTCCGGATCTATTGGGATGATGAACACCACTTGGGATGATGATGGCGAAACTCTCTTTGAGATGACGTGGTATGGGATTGTCTTAGGCGCTGCCGCAGCTTGGACGGTGGCGCCATTAGATATTGAGGATTTTGATCGCGCTTTCGACTGGGCCTTTTTTCGCAGTGACGGTGATGAGTTTGTCCAGGGAATCCGCGCACTTGGGTCTGTAAATAACCTGCTCGGTGTTGGAACCACTAACGAACTTTTCTGGCGCGATCCGTTTACGTCGGGTTTTCAGACGCAGGCTCGCTTTCTTGCTGAGAAAATCAAAGAGATGCGGATGCTTGCAGAAGATGTGGATGAGACGTTTTTGACGAAACAACACCGAGCGCGACGTAACCGCTCGATGATTCCGGTAGTTAGGTTTGCAGCTCAACGCTTTAATCACATGGGAAGACGAATGCAAGTAGTGGAAAAGCTCAGCCGCGATTACTGGGAAGCTTATCTGAATCTCGGGGATCGTGGTAAGGTCAGGCGTCTTCGAGCTCATTCGGGCGCCATCTACAATTCAATGCGTGAGATGGCTGAAGAGTTGGCAACCCTGCGGGAAAGTTTCCGCGAGCAGTGGTTGGCTGAGAATCGGCCTTATTGGCTTGATAATGTCCTCGCTCGTTATGATCGGGCGATGATGATTTGGCTCGACAAGAGTAAGGCTCTTGAGGAAGTTCGCCGGAACTATGAGGCCACTTCTATTCTTCCCAATCCTGAGGAGTTTGGGTTAGGACCGCGTCCACCGCCAACCTCGCGCTGAAACTATTCGGCGCTGTATTCTATGGCCTATTCGTTTCCTACAACTTCTGGTCGCTTAGTTTCGCTGGACGTGTTCCGCGGGATAACGATCGCTGGCATGGTTCTGGTAAATAATCCCGGTTCCTGGTCCCACATTTATTGGCCGCTTGGGCATGCAGAATGGCACGGCTGGACTCCCACTGATCTTATCTTTCCATTCTTTCTCTTTATCGTTGGCGTGGCCATTCCCCTTGCTTTGGGACCGCGCCTCGAAGCGGGTGGTCCTACGCGTGGTCTCTACGGGAAGATCCTAAGTCGTAGCGCGATCATCTTTGCTCTCGGACTTTTCCTTAATGGCTTTCCCTACTTTGATCTAGGTGAGATTCGGATTCCCGGTGTGTTGCAACGCATAGCGGTGTGTTATTTGTTTGCATCTCTTATTTTTCTCAACACCCGAGTTAGAACTCAGGTCTTGTTGATTGTTGGTCTGCTTTTGGTCTATTGGTTCATCATGACCCGTTTTGCAGCCCCGGGTTTTCCGACAGGTGACCTGAGCAAAGAAGGCAGTATCGCGTCCTATATTGATCGTATAGTATTCGGCAAACATGTTTGGACCCAGGCAAAGGTTTACGATCCAGAAGGTCTCTTGAGCACAATTCCTGCAATCGCAACAACGCTGTTTGGAGTTTTAACTGGCGCGTGGCTGCGAACTACGAAATCAGGTTATGAGAAAGTGGCAGGCCTATTTCTTGCGGGCGCCGTCTCAATTGTTATTGGTTGGTCTTGGAATCCGTTTTTCCCAATAAACAAAGCATTGTGGACAAGTTCATATGTTTTCTTTACGGCTGGACTGGCGCTGCAGTTTCTAGCCATCTGTTATTGGTTGATTGATATAAAAGGGTATCGGCGTGGGACTACACCTTTTGTTGTTTTTGGCGTCAACGCAATTGCGCTGTTCGTTGGGTCTGGTCTAATGGCCAAGCTTCTGGGGCTTGTTAAGGTTCCGGGGCCCGGGGGAACTTCAGTAGCGCTCAAGACTTGGCTGTATAACAACCTTTTTGCATCCTGGGCTGAGCCGCTGAACGCCTCCCTTCTTTTTGCGATTGCCTTTCTGCTCGTTTGGCTTGGACTTATGTGGATTCTTTACAGTCGTAAGATTTTCATAAAGGTCTAGTTTGCTCGGACAATTCCAAAGCTGGGGTTCAAGGCTCAGCCTGAAAGGAGAATGACAATGGCGACTTATATTACGCTTATGAAGTGGACACCGCAGGGAATTTCCAAAGTCAAGGACAGTTCCAAGCGGCTTGACGCTGCCAGGAAGGCATTCAAAAAGCTTGGGGTTGAACTTAGAGATACCTATCTAACGATGGGCCGGTACGATCTATTGTGCGTCATCGAAGGCCCGGATGATGAAAGTGTGGCGCGCGCTCTGCTGTCAGTTGGCTCGCTGGGAAACGTACAAACGGAAACACTGAAGGCCTTTACTGAGGATCAGTACCGGGAGATCACCAGGTCAGTTTGAAGGTAATTCACAAAGTCAGTACCACCGCGGGTGGGCCTGCTCGGTGCGACATCTCGCGCGCCACTCAGACCCGACACCGCGCGGTGGTACTAACTTATTTCAGCGTTGATTGTAGCCGGGACCACGGAGAGCTCTGCCGGCAAGTGCTGGTGTGCGCTTCCCTTTATCAACACTAATCTGACCGTTAACTATTACGTAATGGATCCCTTCCGGATACTGGTTTGGCATCTCAAAAGTTGCCCTGTCAATCACCTTTTGCGGATCAAAAACGGCGATGTCAGCAAGCATCTTTTCTCGAATCAAACCACGGTCGCTTAAACCCACCCTTTTCGCTGGCATGCCTGTCATCTTATGAATAGCTTCCTCAAGACTCAATAGTTTTTCTTCCCTAACATACCGGCCCAGTATCCGAGGATAAGTGCCCCAACCACGCGGATGTGATTTTGATCTCGATAGCGGACCATCGGTGGCTCGTGAACCTGTATCGGTGCAAAAGCTGACAAACGGAGCTCGCATAGCCGCTCGAAGATCCGATTCACTCATCATGAAAAAGATCGCACCAGTCTGTCCGTTATCAGCGAGAATTAGGTCCAGAAGCGTTTCAAGCTCGCTTTTCTTTTGTTCCTCAGCTATTTCTGACAGTCGTTTACCGAGCAATGGTTCCAGCTGGGTATTAACCACAGAGCTAATTAGAATACCGCCTGCGCCTCCGCTGCCCAGATAAATGTTCTCCCACTCAAGAGAATCTGTACTGATCTCCTGCTTCAAGCGCTCGCGAATATTGACATCCCTAAGTCGCGCAAGCATCTGCTCAGTACCCCCCTCGAGCGCCCATGGTGGGAGACAGGCACTAAGCGATGTGCTGCCAGCGATGTATGGATAGACATCAGCAGTAATATCGAGACCCTCAGCTCGAGCCTTTGCGATCCGCTCAAGCACCTCTGGCATACGCCCCCAATTCTTCTTGTAAGCTGACTTCAAGTGCCAGATCTCGACTGGTATCTGAGCACGACGGGCAATCTCAAAAACTTCTTCAAGGGATTCGTCTAACGCGTTTGCTTCACTGCGCTGATGAGTTATGTATATTCCGCCATATTGTTTGGCCACCTTAGCTAGTTCGATTATCTCATCTGTCTTAGCAAAGCGAGCGGGAACATACTGAAGTGAGGTGGAGAGTCCGAGAGCGCCATCTTTCATGGCTTCGGCCACGAGACGCTTCATTTGTTCTAAATCGGAAGGCGTAGGTGACCGGTTGTCAAAACCGATCACATATGCTCGTACCTGTGTTGCCCCTACGAACGTTCCGAGGTTGATCCCCGAACCCTGCCTCTCGAGTCTTTGAAAGTATTCATCCAGAGTGCGCCAATCGATTGTCAGGTTATACCGCCGATTAAAGTCCTCTTGCTCCTTAATGAGCCGTTCGTTCATTGGGGCGATCGACTCGCCCTCACCTGTTATCTCAGTTGTGACGCCCATCATGATCTTGCTCATGCCCCTGGGATCGATGAGGAGCAAAGTCTCAGACTGTCCGAGCATGTCGATGAAGCCGGGTGCGACGATCATTCCCCGAGCGTCAATAACGCGAGTGGCCTTTGCCGCTTGTAAATTGCCGACGCTGGCGATGCGATCTCCTCTAATTCCAACATCAGCCTTGAAGCCGGGAGCTCCGCCACCATCAACGATGGTCCCATTCTTAATGACGATATCAAAAGCAGTTCTAACGGATTGCGTAGATTTGGAAGAGTAAAAAGTAAGTGGGACAGTTGCCATAAGAATAGATGAAAGAACTAGGGCCAGTTTCATGATGGTGAATGGTAAATGGTAAATCGTGAATGGTAAATGCTGAATGGTGAATCGTAAATTGTGAAGATACCTCACGCTTCACGATGCACAATGCACAATTCACGATTCACGACTCTTTTCGCCAAGATTTAGGTGTTTCCGCCAACAAAAAGCGTCTGGCTCGCATATCTGTCGTCTTATATACTGTCAGCTATAATATCGGCGAACCTCACAACGGAAGTGAAGTCGGAGACTATGGCGAGCAGAATGCGCTGGACCTCTTCAGATCTGGGACACCTTCCATACAAGGAAGGCGAGCGGTACGAAATCATCGACGGGGAACTCTACGTGTCAAAACAACCTCACTGGCACCACCAATTTGCATGCACTCAGTTGCTCATTCGCCTGCAGACCTGGAGTAAGGACACAGGGCGCGGGCAAGCAAACTTCGCCCCAGGAGTAATTTTTTCGGAAGAGAATGACGTTGCTCCAGATCTCGTTTGGATCAGTAACGAACGACTTGCAGCTAATCTCGACCGGGCAGGTCACCTCCACAGCGCTCCTGAGCTAATCGTTGAAGTGTTGTCTCCTGGCAGCGCGAACCAGCGGCGTGATCGTGAGATAAAGCTTGGGCTCTACTCTCGGTTCGGCGTCGAGGAATACTGGATAGTCGATTGGCAATTGAAGCAGATTGAGGTCTTCCGACGCGCGGGTGATGAGCTTACTAAAACTTACACGCTGACAAAGAGGGACACATTAACGACAGAGCTTCTTCCTGGTTTTTCCTGCTCAGTCGCAACCCTCTTCGAGCATTAACGTCTTGTAAATCGTGAATCGTGAATCGTGACTGACCATGATTTTAACTCCCGATTCACGATTCACGATTCAGAAACATGAGACTGGCTTGTGTACCTACGGTTCTATATTCTTTTAGCTAACCTCACAAGGAAGTGAAGTCGAAGTCTATGGCGAGAACAATGCGTTGGACCTCTTCAGATCTGGAACGGCTTCCGTACAAGGAAGGCGAGCGCTACGAAATCATCGACGGGGAACTCTACGTGTCAAAACAACCTCACTGGCACCATCAATTTGCATGCGGTAAATTGTTCCTGTACCTACAGAATTGGAGTGATCATACCGGGCTGGGTCAGGCGAACCTGGCCCCAGGAGTAATTTTCTCGGAAGAGAATGACGTTGCTCCAGATCTTGTTTGGATCAGTAATGAACGGCTTGCAGCTAATCTCGACCGGGCGGGCCACCTACACATTGCTCCTGAGTTGATTGTTGAAGTGTTGTCTCCTGGCAGCGCGAACCGACGGCGCGATCGTGAGATAAAGCTTGGGCTCTACTCTCGGTCCGGCGTCGAGGAATACTGGATTGTCGATTGGCAGTTGGGGCAGATTGAAATCTTCCGACGTTCCGATGGTGAGTTGAACAGAATCACTACACTCACAGAGAGTGACATCTTAGACACCAAACTACTCCCGGGTTTCTCCTGCGCAATAGCAGCACTGTTTAGTCGGTAATTAGTTATCAGTTGTCCAGTTGTCTGTTTCCGTGGTCAGTGGTCCGTAGCCATTAATTTTAACTGACACCCGCGGTGCCCTGACTAATGACGAATGACGACTGACCACTGACAGCCAACCACTGACAACCAACCACCAAACACTGACCACTGACCACGCCCACCATTTACCATTCACCATTTACCATTTACCATTTACCACATGATAACAGTATCAGACGTTGCTCGACTCACTGGTGCAACACTGACAGGCAACAGCGAAGACGAGGTCACCGATGTGATTCACGATTCTCGTCAGGCTCGCTCAGGGGTTCTGTTTGCAGCCGTCCGTGGCGCCTTGTTAGACGCACATAAGTTCATACCGCAGGTCATGGCGAATGGCGCCATCGGCATCATCTCAGAAAATGAACCCGAGCCAGGTTTCGCCGGCGCTTGGTTGCGGATTCCAAACGTGCGACAGGCGATGGCACTGGCTGCCGCCGAAGTACATCACCATCCGTCCCACGAGCTTCAACTCGTAGGCATCACAGGAACTAACGGCAAAACCACAACAGCTTACCTGATTGCATCCATCCCTGAAGCCGCAGGCGAGCCAGTAGCAATGACTGGTACGGTCGAATACCGAATTGGTTCTGAGCGCCGCAAAGCTGAGAGAACCACACCGGAAGCCACCGATATGCAGCGCCTGCTGCGACAAGCCGTTACTGCCGGATGTCGTACTGCCGTGATGGAATCCTCTTCGCAAGCAATGGATTTTCACCGGTGTGATGCGCTCGAATACACAGTTGCTGTTTTTACAAACCTTACGCGCGACCATCTTGATTACCACTTGACGATGGAAAACTACTGGTACGCGAAGCGGCGTCTCTTTGATGGCCGCCTCGGCTCGCGTCCAAAGATTTCCGTAATCAATGTAGACGACAGTTATGGAGTTGAGTTGGCAAATGACCTCGAGCGAGATGGTTTGCGGGTAGTGCGTTACGCCTTAAAGAGTGACGCTGACGTTACGGCACATGATCCCGAGTTCTCTCTTTCAGGAATGCAGTTTCACCTGAGAACTCCTGTCGGTGAGTTGGACTTTCATTCTCCTTTGGTAGGTCCACCGCACATCTACAATACTCTCGCTGCCGCGGCTAGCGGTCTCGCCCTTGGATATGATCTAAACACCATCAACCGAGCGCTCAGTAAGTGCACTGGGGCCCCTGGGCGTTTCGAGCGTGTGGACCATGCTGGAGACGTTGCTGTCGTGGTCGATTATGCCCATAGTGATGACGCGTTACTAAATGTCCTGCGTACTGCGCGAAGCGTCACAAAGGGAAGAGTAATCACTGTCTTCGGCTGTGGTGGTGATCGAGATCGATCAAAACGTGCCCCAATGGGAGAGGCGGCTGGTAGCTTAAGTGATGTCGTCATTCTTACTTCAGATAATCCCCGCACAGAAGATCCGGAGCAGATTCTCAGTGACGCTGAGACCGGTATTCAAAGGACGCGAAAGCCTTATCGAAAAATTGCTGATCGCCGCGAAGCCATCCATCAAGCCATTGCGGAGGCTAAGAGTGATGATCTAATTCTGATTGCTGGAAAGGGTCATGAGGATTACCAGATAATCGGCCGCGAAGTCTTTCACTTTGACGATAGAGAGGTAGCTCGCGAAGCTTTAAACCAAAGGCGTCAACAAATCTGAATATATGAACGCTGGCGCCGTGATTAGCATTAGGTTTACGATCTTCCTCACCTGTCTGCTGGTAATTAGTGTTATTGGCGCCGCACAGACGCTGCAGCAAGTAGAGGCGTTACTCCTATCTTCGCCGCACCCCGGCGCGGAATATCCGGCCCAGTCTAAAGTTAGAACATACGGGCCACCCATAACCCTTGGCACCCTTAAGGATCCGGCAATCAAAGAGAGTAGTGGACTTGTCGCTTCGCGAACTAGCCCTGGCGTGTACTGGACTCATAACGATTCCGGAGATGGTCCATTTATATATGCTTTTGACTCACGCGGTGAAAAACGTGGTGTTTGGCGGGTTACAGGCGCCAGGGCTCGTGATTGGGAGGATATAGCGGCTGGGCCCGGTCCCCAGCGCCAGCGTCAGTATCTTTTCATTGGTGATATCGGAGATAACAACGAACGCCGGACGGAGATAGTCGTCTATCGTGTGCCGGAGCCGAAGATAGCGGCCGCTGACGCTCGTTCGACTAAGGCTCGACCACTGCACACTGAAAATGCGGAGTTTATTCGCCTTCAATATCCTGACGGGAAACATGACGCTGAGGCCCTTATGGTTCATCCCGTTTCTGGCGATCTCTACATCGTAACCAAAAAGCTGTTCGCAAGACCTGGCGTTTATGTGGCGCGTTCACCACTGAATACTACGAATGTAACTACATTGACAAAGCTCGCTGAACTCGAGATACCCAGTATCTTTGGAGGAATAATCACAGGGGGTGATATCTCTCCTGACGGCCGGCGGGTAGCTCTGTGCGATTACACGCGAGGTTACGAATTGGTACTGAGGAGTGGCGCATTTTTCGATTCAATTTGGAAAGAGCCTCTGCAACGATTCGCATTGGGCAGCCGGAAACAGGGGGAAGCAATTGCCTATCGGCTTGACGGTCGAGCTTTATTGGCTACAAGTGAAGGTGTTAACTCGCCGCTGATACAAGTTGTTCTTCGGTGAATGGTGAATGGTGAATCGTAAATAGTAAATCGTGAATCGTGAATCGTGAGTCGTGTGAAGAGCGAATCACGAACGATTCACGATTCCCTATCCACGATTAACCATGACTTCTTCATGCGTACGAGGTGTGAAGAGTGTTTTCCTTCTGAATGGCCGAGGCTGATGCCTTATGAACTCCGAGCTTCATTAACCGCAGCCACATACGCGCGCGCTGCCTCAGTAACCTTCTGCGGTTCACCGCTGCGTATTGCTTTTAGATCAACTAAATCAGCTCCGACACCCAGGGCGCATGCTCCGGCCCGGATGAACTCGGCTGCCGTGGCAAGTGACACCCCGCCAGTGGGGATCATCTCAATGTGCGGCAAGGGCGCCTTTAGAGCTTGTATATATTTTGCGCCGCCCACCGCTCCGCAGGGAAAGATCTTGACGACGTCAGCTCCAGCCTCCCAAGCAGTAACCACTTCGGTTGGTGTTAGGGCACCCGGAAAAACTGAAACTGAATATCGATGACACATCGCGATAGTCGCAAGGTTAAGAGATGGACTTACTATGAACCTGGCTCCGGCAAGGATACAGGCTCTTGCAGTCTCGGCGTCAAGCACGGTTCCTGCACCTACGAGAACTTCGGCGCCATAGCTTTCAGAGACCTTACTAATAACTTCGACGGCATTAGGGACTGTCATTGTTATTTCCAACACAGAAACACCACCTGCTTTGATGGCCTCGACTATTCGCGTAGCTTCGTCTGCTGAAGAGGCACGGACCACAGGCACAACGCCGATTGAGCGGATGCGCGACAGTACATCTTGTTTATTCATTTCCACTCCTGATGAACTAGCGGGCGACCCGGGCGCCTCCTCCTCTCATTACTCGTTCGACCTCTGCCAGAGTAACCATTGTAGTATCGCCGGGTGTCGTCATTGCCAATGCCCCATGAGCCGCACCACATTCAACTGCCCACTGTGGACCTTTGTTGGTCAAGAGCCCGTAAATTAAACCTGATGCAAAAGAGTCACCCCCACCAACACGATCAAAAATTTCGAGGTTCTCGCGAACAGGCGCCTGGTAGAGGTCCCCATTCATAAAGCAGACAGCGCCCCAATCATTTAGTGTGGCGGTCTTTGCATTCCGAAGCGTTGTAGCGACCACTTTGAAATTTGGAAATTCAGCAACTGCTCGTTCGATCATCCTGCGAAAGTTCGCTACATCAAGTTTAGAGTGGAGCTCATCCAATCCCTCCACTTCAAACCCAAGCGCCGCAGTAAAGTCTTCTTCGTTGCCAATCATCACATCAACAAATGGCGCGAGTTCGCGATTGACTTCTCGTGCGCGGGACTGGCCACCAATAGATCTCCATAGCGAATCTCGATAATTGAGATCGTACGAGATTATGGTCCCATTTCGGCGCGCTGCTTCCATCGCCTCAAGAGCTACAGAGGGAGTGGTTTCCGAAAGAGCACAGAAGATTCCACCAGTATGAAACCAGCGTGCTCCTTCTTTACCAAAGATCTGGTCCCAGCTGATTTCACCAGGTTTCAACTGCGAAACGGCGGTATTTCCTCGATCAGAACAACCGAGCGCCGCCCGCACACCAAACCCTCGTTCAGTAAAGTTAAGCCCGTTGCGTACTGTGCGACCGACACCATCGTACTTAATCCATTGAAGATGCGACTGATCGACACCGCCTTGATATATCAAGTCCGCGACCAACCTTCCGACAGGATTATCCGCAAGAGCAGTTACGATTGCGGTGTCCATACCGAAGCATCGTTTAAGACCGCGGGCCACGTTGTATTCGCCGCCACCCTCCCACACGCGAAAACTTCGCGCGGTATGGATGCGGCCTTCGCCAGGATCAAGCCTCAGCATAACCTCGCCCAACGACACCAGATCCCAACGGCAATTGCTCTTATCTTTAATCTGCACCTTTAACCTCTCACTTGATCATCTGAAATACATCTCGTGGTAGCCAAGTGCTTAAGGCGGGCACGTATGAGACCAGTAGTAACGCGGACACGGCGGCAATAAATAGTGGAATCAACGGCCGAATTATCTGAGTAATAGAGATCTTCGCGATGCCGCAACCAATGAACAGCACCGTTCCTACCGGTGGCGTACACAAGCCAATACAAAGATTGAAGACGATAATAATGCCGAACTGATACTTCATCATCTCTGGAGTTGTTCCGAGAGCAGGTGCCAGGTCTTGTGCAATTGGCAGGAAGATGGGAGTAAAGATTAAGACCGCCGGCGTCATGTCCATGAAAGTTCCGACAGCAAGCAGAATCAGATTGATGAAGAGCAGAATGATTATCGGATTGTTACTAATTCCTCGCACAAAGGAATCGATTAACTGCGGCACGTTGGCATAGGCGAAGATCCAAGCCATTGCGATAGACGTTCCGATAAGCAAAAAGACCATTCCTGTAGTTGACGCAGTGTCAATCAGAATCTGAGGCAGATTTCGGACGCTAACTTCGCGGTAGTAGAAGACTGAGAGAATAAACGCATAAACAACTGCTATCGCAGATGCTTCGGTTGCGGTAAAAAGGCCTGTCACGATGCCGCCCATAACCAGCACTAGCATCAGAAGGCTGGGCAAGACTCCAAGAAAACTTTTAACGAACTGCTTGAAAGTAGGGACCGGCGCGCGCGCTCCATAACCATTTTTCAATGTCATGGCAACGGCTATCACCATCAAAGAGATACCGAGCAGGATTCCAGGGAGATAACCGGCTACGAATAGAGCGCCAATCGAAACACCTCCTGCCACCATCGCATAAACAATGAAGACGTTGCTCGGTGGAATTAATAGCCCTGTCGTTGCTGAGGTTACTGTTAAAGCTGCCGCGAAGTCTTTCGGGTATTTCTCCTTCTCCATGGCCGGAATCATGAAGCCTCCGATACCTGAAGCCGCCGCCGCTGCGGAACCCGAAACAGCTCCGAACAGCATGTTGGCGAAGACATTCGTTACCGCAAGACCGCCGGGCAGGAAACCAACACTTACAATTGCAAAATTAATAAGTCGCCGCGCCACGCCACCAGTAGCTAATAGTTTTCCAGCGAGTATGAAGAAAGGAATAGCCAACAGCGTAAAGCTTGTAACGCTCGTTCCCATCCGCTGCGCTATGGTGATGGCACTTGGATCGAGCGGCAGGCTTACCAGCATTGCCGCAAGTGCGCTCAACCCAATACAAAAAGCTATGGGAACACGCATGAAGAGCAACAGAATGAACACTCCAGTGAGAACCGCTATGGTCATAGCGCCGCCTCTTCTACACGTCCTTCTTCGAGCTGGGATTCACCAGGTTTGAAGACTCCCTCAAGTGCAAAAATCGTCATCAACAAGCCGCTAATTGGGATAACGCTGTAGATCACCGCCATGGGCCACTGAAGTCCGGCGGTAGTCTGATGCAATTGGATAGTCATTATCACCAATCGCGTACCGCCATAGACCAGCACTACCAATGAGAAGAAAATAACCAGGAAGCGGACAGCTAGCTCCATCCTACGCTGAGTCTTCAAAGGCAACTTCAAGTAGATGTAATCAAAGCCGAGGTGTTCATGCTTCCGGAGCGCGTAGGCAGCGCCAAGAAGGGCCAGCCAGCCCAGTTGAAAACTTGCGAGTTCCTCAGTCCAACGACTGGGCTCAATCAGTAGGGCTAGTCCATACGCTACCGAAAAGCGGGCGAGTAGGCGCGATAAGACCTGCCACACTACCGTTATAGTCATAAATGAGAGCAGCATACACAGTATGATTTTTAAGCAGAATTCAAGCCACTCGCAGGTCGTCTTGACAATATGCATGACAGGGATGGTCTTAATTCACTGCTAGAATTCGGCGAATCAGATCCTGAATCTCGGGCGTTTGAAAATCTTTATCCTCGTACATTATTGAAGCCTTCTCACGAAAAGCTTCCTTGTCGACGTCTTTAGTTACCTTTAGACCAGCTTTTTGCATTTCGCTAAAGGCCTCCTCTTCAGCCTGTTGCCATAGTTCTCTTTGGTATAGCGAAGAGGCACGAGCCGACTCCTTGACCCAGCGCTGTTCTTCAGGTGTGAGGCGCTCCCAGGTATCAAGGCTCATGATGACGATGTCAGGAACAATTGTGTGTTCGTCGAGACTATAGACAGAAGAGACCTCATATTGCCTTGAGGTATGCAAAGACGGAGGATTGTTCTCCGCGCCATCGACTGTCCCTGTATCGAGCGCGGAATAGAGTTCCCCGAAGGGAATAGGCACTGGATTCGCGCCAAGTACTTCAACCATACGCACCGCAGTCTTGCTCTTCATGACCCGAATCGAAAGTCCATAAAGATCTTCGGGTCTCCGAATTGGCTTACCTGCTCGTTTGTTCACATAGAAGCTGCGCGCTCCCGCATCGTAGTAGGTGAGTCCTTTTAGGTTGTAAGGGAGCGAGACGTCCAGGAGTTCTTCACCGACTGGGCCATCCATGACTCTCCAGAAGTGATCCCGGTCCCGAAACAAATAAGGAAGAGAGAGAGTCGAGATCTTTGGCGAAAATCCCTCGAGCACACCGGTCGATACTTTGGTCATTCCCAGGCTTCCGATTTGAAGCATCTCGACTAATTCACGCTCGGGACCCAGTTGTTCATCTGGATACAGTTCGAGCCGAAGTTTTCCACTCGAGCGTTCCCATAAGTCGTCAGCCATATACTGCATAGCCTTATGCACCGGGTGTTGTTGATTGAGAACGTGTCCTAGTCGAATCACTTTTGCCTGCTCGACTGGAGAGGTGGCGCCCAGATAGAGACCAAAAATTAGGATGCTGATTGGCAGCAAAAAGACTAGACCCCAGGCTCTCATGAATTTCCTCTCTTAAATTTGGAATTTGCGATTTGGAATTTCGAAATTGCAGATTGCAAATTCGCAATTTTCAAACCCTCAACACATCAGGCGACAGATACTCCCGACCATCTATCTCTATTGAGATCTGAGGCCATCCCGGAGACCGCGAAATCACCTCTACCTCAGAATCGAAGGCAATACAGGTCTCTTCAACCTTGCTGCCAGTAACTGACGGATTCCAGGCAAAAGCCTGGTTAGGCTGAACCGTTTCCTGGTTCTTGGGGTGTGCCACCCAGTCCCTGGTTCGGTAGCCACACGCTCCGCCTTGATGATGCCGCTGCTCTTCTCCTTCAAAACCCTCTTCTGCGTACGTGTCGGCAGCCAGTCGATATAAGTCTGCGCCGGTGACGCCCGGTCGTGTAGCAGCGAGGAGTTCTGCATTGACGCGAGCGGAGACAAACGTTCGACGTCTAAGCTCATCTGAAACAGGCCCAACTGAAATAAGGCGTGTAAGCGAGGCTGTTAAGCCCTTGCGTCGGGCACACACAACCACCATCAGAACCTTGGTCCATGGATGGATTGTAGGAACCGGATGACGAAATTTTTCTATGCGTTCATCCGCCGCAACGAGGTTCACAACAGCAGTGATTTCGTAATTGCTTAGAACCCCTGCAACCTGCCGCGCCACTTCCTGCTCACTTTGTCCAGGTTGGAGATTTCTGACGAGTTTACCAAGAGCTGCACCAGCATCTTGTGAAAGTGAGCGAAAACGGGAGATTTCTGCTGATGTAAGCTGATATCTGCAAGATGCCAATGCCGCTTCAACAACGGGAAATCGCGAATCAATTGGGGTATCGGAACCTAAGATTCCTTTGCTGTCCAAAAGGGAAACCGCTAAGTCTGAAACGAAAGTTGGTGAACCCTTCTCCTTCTCCCATGAAAATTCGACCGGTTCGAATTCTTGAAGGCTAAGCTCCTCAGCCAGCAAGCGCGGCATTTCGATCCTGTTCGCGAGAACAAATCGCTTCCCGTCTTGCCGGACCAGCAGCGCGCAACTACCAGCTTCGCTGGCTAAGTCAATGCCGTTGTCGCCGCCCGCAGTTAACCACGAGAAGTTGTGTCGGGATTTAACCAACGCACCGCCAAGATTCTGGTCGGCTAATATCCGGACTATTCGTTCAGTCTTGTTCGAAATCTCGGCGGTTCTGTCCACTGCGCTTGGCTGGACCTTCTTCTTTACTGATTCACCCCACTTGCGAGGAATCCCCCATCTACAACGAGAATCTCGCCAGTTACGAAACTCGCGGCATCTGACGCGAGGAAGACGGCCGCGCCGGCGAGTTCTTCAACTTTACCAAACCGCTTCATCGGGGTTCGTAGTAGAAATTCCCGCCCACGTTCAGTTTCGTCTAGCAGTTTTTCATTTAGCGCAGTGCGAAAGACGCCTGGAGCGATGGCGTTTACGCAGACGCCGCGAGAGGACCATTCCACAGCCAGAGACTTGGTTAGTGAAGCGACCGCAGACTTGCTGGCCGCATATGCTGCCACCTCATAGAGCGCTACAAACGTGGAAAGGGACGCGATATTGATGATGCGTCCGTATTCACGAGCAAGCATATGCCTTCCAAAGATCTGACATGCCCGAAGAGTACCGGTCAGATTCGTGTCGAGAATTTCGTTCCAGTCTGCTTCCGAGAATTCTAATGTTGGAGCTCGTCTAGTTCGACCGGCAGAGTTTACCAGAATATCGACCTTGCCGAACACGTTGAGTGCTTCATCCAGTACACGCTGTAGTGAGCTACGGTCCGAGACGTCAGAGGTGATGCGCAAAGTTTGCCGTCCTCGTTCTTCGATTTCCCGTGCGACCAAGCCAACCTGCTCTGGTCGTCGTGAAGTGGCGATGACGTCAGCACCCGCCTCGGCAAGGCCATGTGCTATAGCGCGCCCGATTCCGGAGGTTCCGCCCACAACTACCGCAACTCTGTCATTCAGTTCTAAAGATGAGTAGGTCATAGCAAATGATTACTTGGATTGACGTTTCGACACAAGGTAAACATCGGCCTTCAGTTTAGTTCTGCCGGGTCTTTTCGAACGACTCAATATATTGGCCCCACAGTTCGAACGTGGTGCCTACTGTGGAGAAGGTCTTACCAATTAGGAGAACAGAGGTTTACTGTGTATCACCATTGTGTTTCAACCGTCAAGGCCTTTTGCTATCGAGATTCAGTTGTTTTAAGTGATTGTTTGGTTAATATCTTGGCAATATGAAAGATATAGTCTTGCCTTGTTCCATTGTCGTGTGGTAAAAATCCAACTCACCTGTAATTAACTGGTGTGACCATTTGGGGCAGCGAGGCTTCCGCTATTTGAGTTGCTGCCGAGCCCACCAAAGACTGCAGTTTGCGTCGGTTCAGTGGGACTAATAAGTTTGAGGATACAAAGATTTGTACGCTCCTGGTTTAGCCAATATTGCGCGGCGTGAGGTGGGCCAAAATGTGTGGCTCGGCTATTCAGAAATACCAAAGGCGTCTTCGAACTTATCGGTTAATGAACTTGCCTATGAGGTCATGGAATCCGAACATGCGGTTGGAGTGGCTCAACTGGAAGAGATTAAAAAGGCTGCTCGCGAGAAGGAGGGCGATCTGGTTGTGGTCCTCCTTGGTGGACGCGGCGCACAGTCGTTGTATCGCAGGCTTGCGGAGCTCGCTGCTACAAGCGAAATTGATAAGCTGCTTGGCCGTCTCAATCTAGTTACCCAGGACGCTCTGGCCCCGATTCGAATGAATAACGGCCTTAGTTTCGTGCGAGATTTCGAGCGATTATTAGGGGCGACGTTCTTTAGGAAAGTCAAAAGTTTTACGCGGATGCAGACTGACACTGTAAATCTTGAGGCTGAATTGGCAAGCTACTTGGCAACCCTTGAGTCTATGGGCGGCATTGATATCTTTTTTCTGGGCCTCGGGCCCGAACCAGGGGGAGCCTCGCACCTGGCATATATAAGGCCAGGTTCTGGCGCTACGGAGAACGATCTTGCTGGAGTTATTCCTATCTCTCCTACAATTCTGGAGCACCATATTAAGAAGTTTAGAGTTGGCGGAAGCACAGTTACCGAAGCTGATGAAGCAGAGTGCCGGTCGGCTACGCATATCCTGACGCTGGGGCCGGCAGCAATTCTCCAAGCGAGGAGGATCGTTCAGTCTGTTGTGGATGCCAGCACAGCGCCCGGCAAGCGCGAGAGTTATCGGCGAGTTTTAGAGACCAAGATCTCAGATAATCCGGAAGAGCGTTCCAAGCAACTGGATGAGAACCCAGGACTCTGGTTGCGTTTGCATCCAAACGTCCGTTCACTGATCCTGGCTGATGTTCTATAGTAAGCCGTAACGTGGCATTCGGATCAGGAAGTCGAGGGATATAGTATGGCTAGCACTTACGTCACTGAAGCGGTTCCAATAAGCGAATACGCGATCATAGTAAATCCCATCGACAACGTGGCGGTAGTCAAGAAAGAGACAGAAGAAGGGCTCGAAGTAAGGCTCCCCGACAACCGAATCGTTCGCGTATCGTTTGCAGTGCCACCGGGCCATAGATTTGCGATTCGGGAAATTCCGGCAGGCGAATTTGTTCTGCAGTATGGTCAGCCGATTGGAACCTCGTTAGGAATTGCACAGGGTGATCATATAACCCACGTGAACATGTCCGACGAAGTTCCCATTGTGCGAGATATACCTGACAGTCTAGCTACTCCACCTCCCGATTACCTGCCACCTGAAGAGCGAGCGATGTTCATGGGGTTTCGCCGGCCAGATGGTCGAGTCGGCACGCGCAACTATGTGCTCATTGTTCCGACAAGTATGTGTGCGAGCCATGAGGCCCAGCAAATCTCAATGCTGGCGGAACTTACGCTGTATTCGCGCGAGAAGTATCCAAATGTTGACGGTGTCGTAGCGATACCGCACAACAAGGGCTGTGGATGTCAAGATGGTTCCACTTTAGATGTGATGCTACGCACACTCTCAAACTATGCGGATCACCCAAATGTCGGTGGCGTGATTCTAATGGACCTGGGTTGTGAGAAAACGAATCTGGCTTACGTTGAGAAGTACTTGCTCAAGCGAGAGAAGTCCTTTAACAAGCCGGTGGCCAAGATTGGTATTCAGGAAGTTGGCGGTACCGAAGCGGCAATCAAGCGCGGGTTGCAGCACGTCGAAGAGATGCTGCCGGAAGTTAATCGAAGCGCCAGGGAAGAAGTTTCAATCAGCGAGTTAGTTCTCGGAGTTAAGTGCGGTGGATCTGACGGTTTCTCTGGGATCTCAGCAAATCCCTCGCTTGGACGTGCGGCCGATAAGCTTGTTCGTTCAGGCGGCACGGTCCTGATCTCTGAAGTTCCCGAGTTTTGTGGTGCTGAACATATTTTGGCTAATCGCGCAAAGGATGCAGAAACGGGCCGCGCGGTCTACCGTCTCATCGACTGGTACAAAGACTATGCCTCTAAATTTGGAGCAGTACTGGGTCAGAACCCCAGCCCGGGAAACATCGTAGGAGGTCTCCTTAATATAACGATCAAGAGTTTAGGTGCGATGTCTAAAGCAGGGACGACGAGGGTAGAGGGTGTGGTCGAGTACGCCGAAACACCCAAGTCTCACGGTCTACACCTGATGCAGGGACCAGGGTATGACCAGGAGTCCACTCCAGGTCTTGTTGCCGCAGGGGCAACGATTGTTGTTTTTACTACCGGGCGAGGAACAACAATCGGGAACGCCATCACCCCCGTAATCAAATTGGCTTCCAATAGTACAGTCTTCGAGCGCATGGGACGGGATCTCGATCTTTCGGCAGGCGGCGTGATCGATGGTACCGAGACAATTGACGAAGTCGGCGCTCGCGTCTTTGATGAAATGCGACGAGTGGCTAGTGGTGAAGTGCTAACCAAGGCGGAACAGCATAAGCACCGCGAGTTTCAGTTTTGGGCTGAACAGACAGTCTCACTGTAGGCATTAAGGTTTGGGTCTGAAGATAAAGACCCGCCGAATCAGTCGATTGCAAGAGGTTATCAGCCATGCCCAAGCTGAAAGAGATCGCGGCTCTCGCAGGTGTTTCAGTAGCTACAGTCTCGAATGTTCTAAACAACGCACGAAAAGTGTCCCCCGACGCCCGCGCTCGAGTCGAAAAAGCCGTATCGCAGCTAAGGCTTGCTTCTGACGAAGTTGACACAAACATAACCTCCGCAGATCCCGGTTCAACTCCTCCATCGCGCTCGTCACCTAAAGAAAATAATGACTTTGCGAAGACGAGAGCTTCGCTGATGCTACTAAGATTACTGCGAGCCTCGCAGCCGGTATCGCGCGCAGAACTAGCTCGCCGCTTAGGTATTAATCGCAGTACGGTTACGGACGCGTTCAAGCCATTGATTGCCTCGGGCTTAGTTGTTGAGGCTACAACGTTGCCTGAGCGTGCGAACCGAATGCTGGGCCGTCCTTCTTCTAATCTCTCTTTCAATAATCAGCGTGACTTCTTCATCGGAGTTAATATCGGTGTACGCCGCTCACAAGTGGGACTCACCACATTAGGAGGTGAGATTCTGGCAGAGGAGGAGTTCGATACTCCCCCCGAGCC
>CAZNPP010000031.1:0-10258 GCA_964574785.1 uncultured Chloracidobacterium sp.
TGAACCGATGTAAACAGTAGATTTGCACGACCCGGCACGTATGCCTCTTGCTCTTTCGCTGTCCACGATGGGTCGGGTGGGGCAATGTAGTAGGTCGAAGGGAGGCCCTTTTCATATGGACCTGGAATATTTATGTAAGCAAAGTTCCAGCGGCGATAGGCAGGGGCTTCGGCAACAAGCGCTTCTTCTGTTCCAGGTATACTGACGATTTTTTTATCAATAAGAAATTGCTTCAACTCTTTTAGCTGCTGACGGGCGGCTTCAACGGGTCCACCCGTTGGTTTGGTGGCCTCGGCTTTCTCTACACAGGCTTGCAGCGATTGGCCTGGGGCGTACTTTGCACAGACTTCAGCAAGAGCTTTCTGATTTCGTTCGAGATCACGCCGGCCAACAGCTTCGAGCTCATCAAGCCTAATCTCCACCCGTTCAGTCATTCTTAACATCTCACTGAATTTCGCAGCGCCGAGGGCAAATTTGTCTGTAGCGCTAGCCTCCTGTGACTCAAACCAGGCATCCAACTCTCTCATCGCCTCTATCGCTGCCGCGTTAGCTTCACGAAACTCCTTTTGCAATGGCGCATCAGTCACCGCTTCAAAGACAGCTGGTACATCCTTTTCATAAAAGGATACAAGACCGCCAAATGCGATCCTGCCAATCTCTACATAAGTGCGAGGCAGAGGAGTACGAAGGTTCTTGCGAATCTGTTCAAGCATAGCAGGGACAGCCTGCGCGTAGGTGGTGTAGGCGCGTAAGCGTTGGTCCAAGGGAGCATAATCACGCGAGACATAAACGTCTGGATCAATCACTTCAGCATAGAACTGTGGATTGCGATAAGGCCATTCAGCCGACTCGAGCCAGAATAGATCGTGGTCGATCACAGCCAAAACATAGTCACGTTCAAAGCGCTGGCGCTGATCGAGTCTCGAGCTGGGAAACTTATTCGCTTTATCCTTCTCGGCTCGGAGGCGTTTAATCTCTTTAGCGATTCCTTCAGGAGAGTAATCAGGCAGTTTGCCATCAAACTCATGACGACCTGCGCGGACCGCGAAGTCTGGACGGGCTACGAAATAGGATTCAATGAATTCGTTAACATATGAATCCCAGGACTGCTGTGCTCTGGACGATTGTCCAGAAGTCGATTCTGTCGCGGTATCTTTGCACCCGACAATTAGAAGGCAAAGACAAAGGGTAAAGCTTGTTAAGAAGAGCTTGGGGGACATGCGTGAACCTTTCGTCTGACGTTTTGGCCCAACAGTGTATGGAAGGATGGAACTGGAGGCAAGAGCGAAGGTATGAGGGGATGAGGGATGAGAGGATCGGGCCATTTTCCATTTTTGATTTCTCATTTTTCATTTTTCATTCTCATAAATCCAAAACATCTTGATACGATTCCTTTAAACACATTGCGAGACGCCGCCCGAGAAGGATGAGAAATGTGAAGACCAATGTAAAATAGAAAATGGAAAATTGAAAATTGAAAATGTTTTTACCGTCATCCATCCTTCATCCTTGATTCTGTAGTATACTCCCCGGCGCATGCGCGTTCTTGGAATTGATCCTGGCAGTGAGACCACTGGCTGGGGGATCATTGAAGGTGACGGTAGGCGCTACCATCTCGTCGAGTTTGGAGCGATAAAACTTTCCGCCAAACAGAAATTCCCTACGCGTCTGTTGAAGATCAGTAACGAACTCGAGACCGTAATTGCTTGTCACAAACCTCACGCTTGCGCGATAGAGGATGGATTCCTTGCTGCGAACGTAAAAGTTACGCTCAAGCTGGGCCAAGTGCGGGGGGTGGCGATTCTCGCCGCAGAACGTGCGGCCCTTGAGATCCACGAATACTCGCCGCGGCTCGTTAAACAGACAGTAGTCGGTTATGGGAACGCGGAAAAGCACCAGATTCAGGAAATGGTACGGCTACTATTGTCACTGAAGACTGTGCCGCAGCCACACGATGCAGCCGACGCGCTTGCGGTCGCGATTTGTCACTTTCATCACGCCGGACTGGCTGAGCGTATTGTTGCTGCCAACGCCGGCATTAAGCTCGGCGGAGCTCATTAAGATGGTGAATGGTAAATTGTGAATGGTGATGACGAGTCATACTCATCACTCATCACTCATCACTCATCACTCCTTAGTTAACCTCACCTTGCGAAGGAGGCAAGGTCATGATTGTCAAATCCTCACAAAACACAACTTCATTTTTCTTACTCTTTCTAATCCTGTTTGCTTTTGCTAGCGCTTCAGCACAACGCCGTCCCAACGGTCGTGTTGCCGTAGTTGTAGACGAGCGACTGGCGGCGCTGCGTGACGCGCCATCTCCTTCAGCAAAACTCTTGCGGCGGCTTAGTCGTGGCCGCAAGGTCACAATCGTAGGCGAGCGAGGCTGGCGCGAAGGAGTCCACTTCTACCGCGTCGCTGTGACGCGTCGGACAAGAGGCTGGATACAACGTGAAGCCGTTGTTTCAGCCTCGTTAGCGGGCGATGATGAGCGTTGCTTCCGACTCATCGAAGCTGCTCACGATTTCGATCGCATGGTGCGAGCAAGGATCTTTCTCGACACCTTTCCGCGCTCTCCATTGCGTCCTGCGGTATTACTACTCTTCGGAGATGCGGCTGAGCATGTTGCAGTAAAGCTTTCCCAGGACGCTTCAAGGCGTCTGAATGCGAATGAGATGGCTGCTGGCGGTGGTCCCGAGTTCAGTTATTTTCTCAACTATAACGGTCTGGATCGCTACAACCGCCAAGGGGTTCGATTTGTGTTCGATCGAGAGCAGAAGCGATTTCACTACGATGGTACAAGCTGGCGTGAGATTATTCGCCGCTATCCCCGGAGCGCCGAATCCACCGAAGCCCGCAAGCGTTTAGGGATTGATTAATAAGATGCCACGGGCTTGCCCCGTGGTCCTCACGTTTGCTGCTACTTCGACAGGATTCACAAGATTCACAGAATCCTAAGAATATGAGGATGCCACGGGCTTGCCCCGTGGTCCCTCAC
Organism: uncultured Chloracidobacterium sp.; assembly: GCA_964574785.1. Classification (GTDB taxonomy): domain Bacteria; phylum Acidobacteriota; class Blastocatellia; order Pyrinomonadales; family Pyrinomonadaceae; genus PSRF01. Next base: position 2,999 of record CAZNPP010000031.1, read on the forward strand.
GTTCGCTGCTTGGAAATGGTATATGGTGAATGGTAAATCGAGTTCTCGGTGATGGGTGATGCCACGGGCTTGCCCCGTGGAGGCTCACGCTCGCTGCTACTTCAAAACCGCTAAGATTCAAGACTTCAGAGACGCCACGAGCTTGCCCCGTGGAGCCTCACGTTCGCCGCTACTTCGCCAAACCAGTTACATCAGATCCCCGTGATGCCACGGGCTTGCCCCGTGGTCCCTCACGTTCGCTGCTACAAATGACTACTAATTCCTTTTAGACCAGCTCTCAATATATTTACGCACTTGACTACTTGCGAGATCACCATAACTGCCGATGTAACAACTCGGTTGCCAGAGTCGGTCTACGCGGGCTGCAATTAATGATCGGCTCATAATCTCCTGCGCCGAATTCATTAATGCCACTACGACGTCAATTGGAGCTACCATTGGATGGGTTCGAAAGGCAAAGTGCACATGATCGGGCACAAATGAGACCTTAATTAATGAAATCCGTAGCTTGTCGCTCAGGGCAAGCCAAGAAGACGCAATCCTTTGGCCGTCCTGAGAACCAATGATTCCTTTCCTCCACGAGGTAGCCAGCACGGCATGAAACTGGCTCACAACCGCAGCGTGTTTCGGTGTAATTCGCATCTGGTCTTGAGCAGTTAATTGGTACTGTTCAACGAATACGGGTGGCAGGATGCGTCGATCATAGCCATGATGTGTCGCCTGCTGGTCCAGATAGCGTTCAATCGCCCTGCGCCTGCTATTGCCTACGGTATAGGCAAAGTAACCTTTGCTGAGTAGGTCGGTTGGGTGGTCTAGTTGAAGGGCTGCGCGTAGCCACTTACTCACTTGGCCCTTAAACTTAATCGCACAACTGGAAATCGATTCAGAGGGCTGAAGGCTAACAATTGCAAGCAGATCTGAAGAATCAGTCTCACAAGTGAGCACTCTGATGTTGTAAGGCTTCACCAGAGAGTCAGCAATGGAACGATCCAGCTTGATTAATTCTGGATACGGTCGACATCTATGCGTACGCCAGCGTAAATAAACACGATAACAGTAGGCGGTACTGAGTTCGTGAGGCTCATACGGTTGAAGAAACATAAGTGAGGTGGGGCGCGTTTAACCACAAAGCTAAGACGAATGGTAGAGATGAAGTGAAGATTTAACACTAAGTTTGAAGGATCTGAGGGTGATGTTTTGTTGGGGAAGTAGCACGGGGCAAGCCCGTGGCATCCTGGGACTTTGTGGTGAATCGTTGTCGTCTGAGTAGCAGCGAGCGTAAGGCTCCACGGGGCAAGCCCGTGGCATCCTGGGACTTTGTGGTGAATCGTGTCGTCTGAGTAGCAGCGAACGTGAGGCTCCACGGGGCAAGCCCGTGGCATCATCAAAGAAATAGGTATCATGGCTACAGACAACTGAAGGTCGCGAAATTATTGTGCACCCGACCCAAGCCTACTAGAATGCAGAAGCCGTTCTGATAGAATTAACATAGGGAAGCCGAGAACCTAAGGCGCAAAGGTTCAAAAAAAACCCCGACGAAGAAAGCAATCAAAATCGGGCGGTGTCTGGTAATGGCGGCAAACTTGGACATCAGCCTCGAATCCTAACTGCTTTGTACCCGGTAACCTATAAGTTCGTATTTATATCTAAGACTGCGTCTTCTCCCAAGAAAGTTATGTCAGCGATAGTGGTTTTCAACTATTACGAATGGCTTCGCTCCAAGGAGACTAAATGATTTCCCCCAGTCCATGGGCACGGACGGCTTTCACCATTCTGGCAGTTGCTTTCGCTACTCTCCTCAGATACTCGCTAAATCCAGTATTCGGAGACGGAGTCCCATTCATAACGTACTATCCAATTGTGGTTTTATGCGCATGGTATGGCGGTTGGTGGCAGGGTCTTCTCTCGACAGTCCTTAGCGGTATTGGAGCTCTTTACTTTTTCCTTGCTCCTCAGCAGGCCTTCGCGCTTTTGACTACACCCGAATGGGTGCAGTTAAGCCTGTTCTTGGTAGCCAGTACGTTGATAAGCCTCTTGGCTGAAACACTCCACCGTGCCAGAACGAAGGCGGAGGCCAACGAAGCCAAAGCCAGAGAACAGAGTGAACAGTTTCGCGTTACGCTGAACAGCATTGGCGACGCAGTAATCGCAACAGACGTCAAAGGTAGGGTCACCTTCATGAACCCCGTCGCTGAAACACTGACTGGCTGGAAGCACCGAGACGCGCTTGGAAAGCCACTCGAAGAGGTTTTCAAAATCGTAAACGAGCAGGATCGCAATTCCGTCGTTAATCCCGCTTTGCGGGCGATTCAGGAGGGTGTGATCGTCGGGCTGGCAAATCATACCGTGCTGATATCCAGGGATCAGACTGAAATACCAATTGATGACAGCGGAGCACCCATCAAAAATGCGGCCGGTAGGATTATTGGTTCCGTGCTGATCTTTCGGGACATAACAGATCGACGTCTGGCTGATGATAGGTTCCGCCTTGTTGTCGAAGCAGCACCCAACGCCATGGTGATGGTTGACGATGGAGGGCGGATCATCCTGGTTAATTCTCAGACTGAACGATTGTTTGGCTACACCCGGGAAGAGCTGATTGGAAGACCCATTGAACTACTTGTACCGGAACGATTCCGAAATCAGCACCCAGAGTACAGGGCGGGCTTCGCTCGCGTACCTCAGGCAAGACCCATGGGAGCTGGTCGAGATCTTTTTGGATTGCACCGGGATGGAAGCGAAGTTCCGATCGAGATAGGGCTCAATCCTCTCGAGGTAAAAGGGAAAACTTTTGTTCTAAGTTCGATAGTAGATATTTCTGCACGCAAACGAGCTGAGGAGGAACGGTCCCGTTTATTGGCAAGCGAGCATGACGCCCGAGAAGCGGCTGAAGCCGCCAGCCGCGCTAAGGATGAGTTCGTCGCAATGATCTCTCACGAAATTCGATCCCCCCTCAACGCTGTTCTTGGTTGGGCGCAGATGCTTCGCACTGGAAAGCTCGACAAGGCAGGCCGCGAACGCGCCATTGAAACAATCGAGCGCAACGCTAAATTGCAGGTCCAGATCATCGAAGATCTTATGGACATCTCGCGCGTTATTACCGGAAAGCTTAACCTGAGTATCCGTCCGGTTGAGCCAGTGCAGATTGTTGAAGCTGCAATTGACTCCATCCGCCCGGCCGCCGAGGCAAAGGCAATTCATATAGATGTTCACATTGATTCTAAGAACACACTTTTTCTTGGCGACCCCAATCGCCTGCAACAGATTGTTTGGAATCTCCTCTCGAACGCCGTTAAGTTCACGCCAAGGCTAGGGAGAATCGAGATCAAGGTAGAGCGCATCGAGTCGTACCTGGAGATTTGTGTCAGTGATACTGGAGCTGGCATTGAACCCGAGTTTCTGCCCTATGTTTTTGACCGTTTCAGCCAAGCTAGCACCGGAAGCGAGCGCAAACATGGGGGCCTTGGTTTAGGTTTGGCCATAGTGCGGCACTTAGTGGAGTTGCATGGCGGTTCGGTGAAGGCCGATAGTCCAGGTGTGGGACACGGAGCAACTTTTACAGTTTCGCTTCCGGTTGGTCCTGAGCGCGCGTTAGCCAGTCAGTTTGAAGGGCGAGCTGTAAGCTTAGAAAAAGCGCACTCCCTCAGTTCTGTCAAGATTCTCGACGGGCTCACGGTGATGATTGTTGACGACGAAGTGGAAACCCGAGAGCTGCTAACAGCCATCCTGACCGGACGTGGCGCAGAAGTAATTTCCTGCGGTTCTGCGGCAGAAGCACTAACTAAGCTTGAGCGTTTGCGGCCAAATCTTCTTGTCTCCGACGTCGGAATGCCAGAGGAGGACGGTTATTCCTTGATTAGAAAGGTGCGTGAGCTTGGACCAGAGCAAGGTGGAAACATTCCCGCAGTAGCGCTAACGGCGTACGCAAGAAGTGAAGACCGTCTTAGGGCATTAGCTGCCGGTTTTCAAATGCATGTGCCCAAACCCGTTGAAGCGTTCGAGTTGATTATGGTGCTTGCAGGCCTCATCGGACGCATTAGTAAGGTGTAAAGTGAGTAGTGAGTGATGGCTCACACGAAACATTCGTGTAGTTTCGTGGATCCTGTTTTTGATTGCACTGATCTCCATGCGATCTATCGGAACCTTCGACCTTCACTATCTTGTTATACACACCCTTCGTTCTGGTAAGGAAATGGAACGATTATGCGACCGTTAATTTACGGCCATCCTGCCACCCAGCTTCGAGTCCCTCGTCACGATCATCAAACGCAAACTCCCACTCGCCATTCAAGTTTACCCACTCGTCACGAACAAACTGTGGGCGTGGATATTCGGGGCGTGGATTTACTTTCGCATCGACGGTCATTAGAGACTATTCAGGCAACATTTCCCGCACCCCAGCAGATGCGGCAACCACATATATTGTTGGTACGATGCCGGTGGCCGTTTCATAACCCCTTGTTACAAACTCCCGAAAATTATTGAGTTCCTCGCCGGCAACCAGGTTTACGGTACAACCACCAAAACCGCCTCCAGTCATCCGTGCGCCAACAACACCATTGTGCTTGCGAGCGAGATCCACCATAACATCCAACTCGCGACAACTGACCTCGTAGTCTTCGCTAAGTGACTTGTGAGATAAAGCCATCAGCTCTCCCAGTCGCTCCAGTTTACCTGTTTTGAGCGCTTCGGCGGCTTCAAGCGTTCGTTCATTCTCACTGATGACATGTCGGCATCGCGACCGCTCTGGTTCGGGCAGTAACTCTGCGTATTTTTCAAACTGCTCCCAACTCATATCTCGTAAGGCTTGGATGCCGGGCAAAACTTGCCGCAAGATCTCAACCGCTCGTTCACACTCTCGGCGACGTTCATTGTAAGCGGAAGAGGCTAACTCGTGCTCGACATTTGTGTTGCACACTACTACAGCAATACCAGGCAGTTTCAGATCTACAGGAACAGTTTCCAAAGAACGGCAATCGATAAGCAAGGCGTGGCTCTTCTTGCCAAGCGCTGCTGCCAACTGGTCCATGATGCCGCACCGTGTACCTACATAGAGATGTTCAGCAGTTTGGCCAGCAACAGCAAGTTGCTTCAGATCAATTTCGTGGCCTGATAGTGTCAACAGCGCGTAGCCCGTGGAGATTTCAAGTGCCGCTGAAGATCCAAGACCACCTCCCATTGGCACGTCGGAGGAGATGGCTAACTCAGCCCCTGTGAGCTTAAATCCGCGTTTCTCCAGAACGCGGGCTACTCCCTCGATATAAGCAGCCCAGTGCGTAGCGTTTGCTCGATCCTCATGATCAAGATCGAATGCAGCAACCTCCTGGAGATCCAGTGAATGGACGCGCACACGTCGATCTTCTCTGGGGCCCACGGCTACGATCGTCTTTCGATCTACGGCCATGGGCAGAACGAACCCCTCGTTGTAGTCGGTATGTTCGCCGATGAGGTTAACTCGTCCCGGAGCAACGAACAGTCGCGGCGTTCTTCCGTACAGTTCATGAAAGGTGCGTTTCAGGGCGTCAATGTCAACCATTCGTTTTTCCACGTCCGACACACTTCAGTTTGTCGCTCACTTGCAAACCCGCATCTACTTTTTTCACAGCCCAGATACAACGAGAACGACAAACTAAAGTTTGTCGGACGTTTGTAGCCAGGACCAAGCTGACTCGATGATTACTCTCAAGTCCTGGAACTGCGGTTTCCACCCGAGCTCTCGCTTTATGCGATCCGAACTTGCAATTAAAACTGCCGGGTCACCACGACGGCGCGGCCCGATCTTCACGGGAATTTCCCGTCCTGTAACGTCACGAGTCAAGTCTATAACTTCTTTAACCGAGTACCCTTCCCCTCCGCACCCCAGGTTGTAAATTGCACTCCTCTCCTCAACTATTCCAAGTGCCATTATGTGAGCTCGAGCCAGATCTACAACGTGAATGTAATCACGGACACAGGTGCCATCCCTGGTGGGATAATCATTACCGTAAACCTCCAGTTCAGAACGCCTGCCTGCAGCTACCTGAAGCACAAGCGGGATCAAATGTGTTTCTGGTTCATGCCACTCGCCACAACGTTTCGTTGCACCTGCCGCGTTAAAGTAGCGCAACGATGCATATTGCAAGTTATAAGCTTGATGATACCAGTGAAGGGCCCTTTCGAAGGAGAGTTTTGTTTCACCGTAGCGGTTTGTGGGACCAGTAGGATCAGTTTCTTCAAGTGGCTGTTTTTCGGGTTCACCATAAACTGCAGCAGTCGAGGAAAAAACAAGCCGGCTCACTCCTGCTCTTCGCATGGTGTCTAGAAGAGATAATCCCGACGTTACATTGTTCCTGTAATACTTTGCGGGTTCGAGCACAGACTCTCCCACGAGCGAGTCAGCGGCCATGTGAATTACAGCTTCGACACGCCCGCCTTTAAGAGCCTCGTAGAGAACCGCAGTATCCAGGAGGTCACCTTCAATGAGTTGAGCTTCAGGTATCACACTATCGCGCCAGCCCTTCGAGAGATTATCGTAGACGATTACGTCGTGGCCGTCGCGGACAAGTTCCTCCACTACCACACTCCCGATATAACCTGCCCCACCTGTAACTAATACACGCATCCTTCAGTCTTCATCCATGGAATCCTTTTCTGTAAGACCTTGTCCACAATCAGCCCGCACTGCCACTCCCGAGTTATCACTCGCTCAGTTCTGAGCTCTATCTCAGTTAGAACCGCACCTACCGACTGTGTACTTGGTTAAGAGTTGCCGCCGAACACTGACGACAGTTTTAATCCGGCTGCTCTTACTAGTTCCTTTGGGGGGTTACAGGTGGCAATTACCTGAAGGGCGGGTCGCTTGGCAGAAGCGAGTGGAGCGACCGCTAGCTGTGAGCTTCTTTCGCCTGTTCTCTCATGTCGTAATCCTCCAAGCAAACGCTTCAATTCAGTACACTGACTTATCGCCTCGTTTCCTAACCGTCCGCCTGTGGTGGTTACGAATAAGGTGCGTTGCAGCGTTGGGCAAATGAGATGCCAACAGCAGGTCCTCTGCTTATTTCAAGTGCCAGGACTAAAAACCAACCTGCAAACGAGAAGAGCGAGTCGGATTCCTTTCCCTGAAATCGTCCTCGCCCCTCCAGTTTGTACCCCCTTGTATTGAACAGTATTTCTACACGTTACAGATGGCGACTTGTTGGCGGGATTGTGATCATTGTGTAGCGCGTAACAGTATTTCTACACGTTACAGATGGCGACTTGTTGGCGGGATTGTGATCATTG
>CAZNPP010000031.1:10358-29177 GCA_964574785.1 uncultured Chloracidobacterium sp.
AACAGTATTTCTACACGTTACAGATGGCGACTTGTTGGCGGGATTGTGATCATTGTGTAGCGCGTACAGCTTAACCTAAAGGATAGGAAGCTACAGACCCTCCGGAACACTCATTCAAAAGTGACGTCTAACTTTGGGAACGTAAACTAGATGCTCGGGCGGGAGCCTGGGTGGGGAACACCCACTTAACTAGACAAAGGCACTGAGGTAGAAATAACGAAACTACTCAGCACGATCATTGTGAATTAATTGCGGTACGTCGCGTGCTTAGGTAGGGCATATCGCTTGCCCTGTCCGGAGTAGTTAAGAGGCCACTTGCAAAGGAGCCCGGCCATGAATTTTTTTAACGATTTGTTCACAAGTAAACTGGCGATCGATCTTGGTTCTGTTAACACACTAATCTACGCACCTGGTAAAGGGATTCTTCTAAACGAATCTTCAGTCGTAGCAATCGAGCGCCATACAGGAGACGTTCTCGCTGTAGGAAAGAATGCAGCAAAACTCTTAGGACGCGCACCACGTGACGTTGAGGTGCATCGGCCTATTCGCTGTGGCACGATCTTCAATTTTGAGATTACCCAAAAGATGCTCAAGGCTTTCCTGACACGCGTAAGCGATTCGGGTTTCAGACGAGCTCACACCGTTGTTGGGGTACCGGGTTCAGCTACAGCGGTTGAACAACGTTCGATCAGGGATGCTGTAAAAGACACCGCTGGTGGCAGAGTCGACTTGGTCGATGAGGGGTTGGCAGCAGGTCTTGGATCAGGGGTGAGCTTTGAGGACGAAAGGGCTCATATGATTGTTGACATTGGCGGAGGCGCTACAACTGTTGCGGTGATTGCTTCGGGCGGTGTCGTGTCATCAATTAGCCTCCCGGCAGCGGGAAATGCCATGGATGAAGCTATCCGAGATTATGTGCGAGGCACCCACTGCGTACAAATCGGTGAATTTACAGCCGAACGGGTAAAGAAAGATTTGGGAGCCTCGCTAAATGGCAATGGCATCCATGAAACACGGGAGATAGTAGGCAAAAGCGTCTTGGGAGGTAACGCAACGGCAGTCGAAATCAGTGTCAACGAGATCTGTGAAGCATTGGAACCAGTTTTGAGCGAAATATGTGCGGGCGTCAGTAAAGTGATTGAGGAATCGCAGCCGGAGGCAATTGCCGATATCTACTACTCGGGAATAATCCTGACAGGCGGAGGCGCATTGTTGAAGGGGATGGGAGAGCGTCTGCAGAAGGAGCTCCAGCTAAGAGTAACGACGCCAGACGATCCGGTTACGACTGTTGCCTTGGGCGCGGGAACGCTACTTACACAGCCTGCGAAATTGCAGCGGGCAGCGATTAGACAGAATTTGCCCGTTTGGGAATCGTCAGAAGAACTTGTAGTGAGTTGGTAGAACCTTCAATCTCTAAAATGTTACCTGTACTCCTTACCTACTCAACTCTTTCGCGAGAGCCGACAAGTCAAACTTCTGCAACATGACTCGCTTAAACTCAACTATTGAATCAAAAAGATCTTCAAGGAGGGGTCTAAAGATGGCAAGAGACTATTCTTATCGTAGTGAACGTTATAACGAAGATGATCGAACCCGTGAACAGGATTACGATCGCTCTTCCCGGCGTGGGAGCTACGGACGATCCAATTATGAAACTAGAGGGTCGGAACGCGACTACTACCGCCCGGAGTACGAACGTGAATCTGACTACTCGTCACGAGACCGTGACGTGAATCGCAGTCGCGATTACGGGCGACGAGTGTCAACAGGCTCGGGTTACGGAACCGCGTTTGGAAGTTCGATGCGACCTCCTGAATCTCGCGAACGTTTCCGTAGCGGTTCAAGTGGATTTTCCGGCCGCGATTATCAACGGGAATCCTACAATCCCTACAGGAGAGAGTACGGAGCTGATGATCCTGACTACCTGGAGGGCACCGGCCGCCATTCGCAGTATGGCCAGGAAGGTTATGGACGGTGGGGGCATGACGAACAACGGGGGTTCGGAAGAGGCTCTCAAGGTTACGACTACGGTCGCCACGGACGTATTCAAGGCGAGCGAGGCGGTCGCGGTTGGTGGGACAGAGTAAGTGATGAAGTCGCCTCATGGTTTGGTGATGAGGAAGCTGAGCGGCGGCGGCGGATTGATGAAGCAAGAGACTACCGCGGACGCGGTCCTCGAGGCTATCGTCGTTCCGATGATCGTATTCGCGAAGACATCAATGATCGGCTCACCGACCATCCTCACCTTGATGCGAGTGATATCAGCGTAGAGGTCAACGAAACAGAGGTGATCCTAACTGGATCAGTTAACAGTCGTTGGACAAAACGCCTGGCTGAAGATATAGCCGAGTCGGTCTCGGGAGTTACCTATGTTCAAAACAATCTTCGGGTAAATCGCGATAGAACCACAGAGCACAGCCCACTGACTGAAACTGCTGGAACGATGGGAACTGTAGGCAGGACTGCCACAGAACAGAGTAGTACAGAACAGACTGGCAGGGCCCAAGGAAAGACCGCATAGCTTTTTTCGCATCTTAGGTGCCAAAGAAAGGGTTCGCTGCCGATTAGATTCGGCTAGCGAACACTTTCTTTTTTTGGCCTTTGGTCTTTGGGCTCTGGTTTTTGGCCTGTGGTGTTTGTACAGGAGAGATACCCTAGATACCCCCACCACGGAGTTAAGCATGCGCCGGTGGCGCACCACCGAACATGAAAAATGGTTGTAGAATAGTCAACTATCATTGGACGATTAACCCAACTGAGCCTCGGCAGCCAATGGGTTGATCCGCCGATAAACGTGCCCCCTAAATCTCTGCCAATCGCAGGGACGTTGATTTTTGCCTCCGCGGCGCTTTTATTTTCAGAGCAGGCACGGAGCTAGAAAGGATGAGGCTGAAGGATGAAAGTCACATTTTGCACTTTCCATTTTCCATTTTTTCATAGTCACTCGCTATCCTATTGTTCAAATTCAGGATCATCTTAGTTGTCTTAATGATGGGGACCATGCAAAATGGAAATGGAAAATGAATCGTGCCTCTGTGCCTCCGTGGGTGGGGGGTATCTAGGGTATCTCTGCTGCTAACAAATGCCAAAGGGCCAAAGTCCAAAGCCCAACATTAGTACGGATTCGTACGGACATTTAACGCTTTGACAAATAGGCTTACCCCACTAACCGTTCCCACAACTTGTAACGACTTTAACCAGCTCGATTTCCGAAGGTTCCCCCGTTTGCTCTGATTGGTGGTAATGTCGAATGGTGCCTAACAGTCTTCGAATTCTCTACGCTGAAGATGATCCGGATGTGCGGGAACTTGTAAGCCTCGTTCTCACGTATAACAACTACGAAGTTGTTGCTACTGACAACGAAGAGGTTGCGTTGTCTTCTGCTCGGAGTAGTAATTTTGATCTCTACCTCTTGGATAATAATCTGTATAACTCATCAGGATTTGAACTTTGCAAGAAATTAAGAGAGTTTGATACCAAAACCCCTATTCTTTTCTATTCAGGAACGGCATACGCTGCAGATCGCGAGCGGGCTATCATTAACGGCGCACAGGGGTATCTTACCAAACCTGTTGAGAACCAACGGCTTATTAAAGAGGTGGTAAGGCTCATCTCAGAGGCTCAACATCAAGCTGTAGCGTAATCAACAAATGCGAAAAGATCAGCCGTTTGGCGCGATGCCACTTGAACGCACGCGCATACTATTAGTCGATGACTCTGAAGACATGGTGGAGATGCTTCGTCTGCTGCTCGAGCAGGAAGGGGCACTCGTTTCCACCGCGGAGAGTGGCTTTGAGGCTTTGGAACTCCTCAATACTCATAGCGCAGATTTGATTGTTACCGATATCTCGATGCCAGGTATGAATGGCCACGAACTACTTCAAGAGGTACGAGAGCGTCCAAAATGGCAAAACGTTCCAGCGATTGCACTGACAGGACTTGGCGAGGATGAGAACAACAGTCAGAACAAAGATTTAAGCTTTTCTGCGTATGTGATGAAGCCAGTGGACCTTAATGAGTTGATCTCGATTATTATCAGCCTGTTGAGCAAGAAAGACGAAAGACTCAGTGGTTCCTGCTAAAATTTAAGTCATGTGATCAACCGTTGCTTATCATACCTCTCCACTCGATGCTGAGCCTCACGAAGCCATCCAGCAAAAAGTGCTAGTCCGGCAATAACATAGATAAATCCAGCCGGTACCCACATTATCAGACCACCAAGTTGTTGATCCTCTAATGGTGTCAACCCCCAAGACGCAGTTGTCTCGGCATAAGCTGGATACCAGAGTCTTCTGGTGAAAGTAAGAAGTGCACCCAGTAGGCCGCTGTGCACTGAGGTAGTGAACAGATACAGAACCGCTGCACCATATCCCATGAACCCACGCCCGTGGATCAATGCCCACCAGAAAAGTAGCGCAGAAAATAGAAAGCTTACGTGTTGCAGCGTGTGCACAAGATCGCTTCGAAGGGTCGCCTGAAACAGTGCAGGCACGTGCCAGATCCACAAAGCGATTGCATGAATTATCCACGCTGCGAGAGGGTACGTAATTACTTGCCAAACTTGTTGAACCCTCCTCTTTTTTGAGAGTCCTCCAAGCCGATACCGCCATCCAAGCGGAAGTGCCCACAACATAGGTACCACTGGGCGACTCAAAACTAACAAAGGCGCTGCTACCAACATTAGAATTTCATGTTGGGTCATATGAGCCGAAAAAAGCACTTCACCCCAAGGATGAAGTGGTGAGACAAGCGCAACAAATAAGGCGAACCATCCGGCTGCAAATGCCCAGACATCGGAACGGGTTAGTTCACGCCACATCCGGCGTGCTCCTCGGATATACAGCCATGCAGTTAAAGCCAAACTGACAATAACTAGAGGATCAAGAGCCCAGGTGAACCAGAGATCGCCAAAACTATGAGGCTTACCATCATGCGCATTAACTGGAGTACAAAGAAACGGCGAGAACCATACTAGAAAAAGGCAGGCGCTTTTGATTCTGATGTAAGCCTTCACCTTTTCCAACTCTCCTAAAGAGTGCTGCAGTAGTACACAATTCTTCTTTCGGGGTGTTTGAAAACCGATCCAGGCGCAAAACTAACACGCAAGCCCATCGGATTCACCCCTTGAATGATTGAATTATGGTTTCGAAATTGTATCGGTTTCTAATTGGCGGCGTTATGTACGGAGGCGTACGGAAGTAATGAAGGATGGGGGTTAGAGTGCGCGCTACGCAGAACCCTGACTAAGGCGGCGGTTGTCTTCGCAGTAGCTTTCGTCCCACTGCATTCCATACTGCGGCGCCCTACAGTCTTTGTAGAGTACCAACCGAATCTCGGTATCATATTCTAAGTTAGGAGCGTTAACCCCCATGTCCAGTCATGCAATACTCATAGAAGACAACATCGCTTTTGGACTGCTGGAGCTCGACTCTACAGGGACAGTAATTCACTTTTGCTCTGAAGGGTTCGGCTACGTGCCTCTCAGTCGAAACAACGTTATCGGGAAGAACTTCTTCACTGAGATCGTGGCCGGCGAGCCTGGCATTGATTTGAAGGTCCAATTTGAAAAGTTTCTAACTTCGGAGTCGGAGTCGCTCCAGAAGCTGGATGAAAGATATGAATTTTCGGGTAGACCGATTCGTGTGCAACTTCTCCTCTCACGTAAAAGGAAACAGGATCAGTCACACGACCCACTCCTCGCCTTAGTTAGGATGACTCCCGGGGAATCGTAGGATAAGTAGCTAATTTGCTGTTCCATCAACCTGAGACTTTCATGCACTCACTATCTGGAGCGGTTTCAGCACATACTAATTTTTTAGGGCTGGACTTCGGTGTAAATAATCACCTTTTTGCCTCTTTGTCCGGTGAAAGCCAAAAGCGCCTGCGTCTGCACTTGGAACCAGCGAACATGAGTAGCGGAAAACTGCTGTTTGAACATGAAGAGCAGTTGCGGTTTATCTATTTTCCGCTTACTGGCACTGTATCGCTGCAACGTATTCTGGCCGAGGGAATGACAATCGAAATAGGCGTGGTGGGCCGAGAGGGTGCTGCAGGCGTCACCTCACTTTTAGGCAGAGCACGCGCAGTTAATCGAGCCGTCATCCAATCTCCCGGGACAATTCTGCGAATCAGAACGGGTCTGTTGATTGAAGAGTTGGCCCGCAACCCGCCCTTCCAGAAACAGATCCTTGTGTATTCCACTGCTCTTATGAACATGATTTCCCAGCTCTCCGCGTGTAATCGGCTGCATTCTGTTCGTGAGCGTTTCAGCCGCTGGTTGCTAATGGTTCACGATCGCGTTATTAGTAGCGAAATTCCGCTTACCCAGGACTTCATCGCACATCTGCTCGGTTCGCGACGCGCAAGCATTACTGAGGTAGCGAATGAATTGAAACAGCTTAACGCCATTCAGCTATCGCGTGGTCACATCAGAATAATGAATCGCCCTCCATTAGAAGCCTCCGCGTGTGAATGCTATCGACTTCTTAGAAAAGAATTTGCTTCACATCTAAATGGCCCTACCATCATCCCTCGCTTGTCACGCCGTTGAACTGGTAATTAACCCCTGCGTGCAATCTCAGTCTACTTACTACCTCAGATGAATAGCGGACAGCTACAAGTGTAGAAGAATCAGTTTCTAACAAAAGGTTCACAGCACCTACATTAAAGCTGCTCAGGTACGCTGCCGTACCGAATAGGGCCCATTGTTGCAGTACGTTTGTCATCCCCTTTTCAACTGCTTGAGATTGCCGCCATCCCCCGGCAGGAAAGTAAAATTCTTATTACCGGAGGCGCTGGATTCATCGGCTCCCATCTTGCTGACGAGCTATTAACAAGCGGTTACAAGGTTAGAGCCTTGGGTACAAGCCAAACGTGAGTCTCAGCGACGGGATCGTTGATTTAGCCTGCTGGCTTGATCGTCAAGTGGCAGTGGATCGCGTTGCCGAACATCGTGCCGACCTCGCTGCGAGAGGTTTAATAACTGTATGAAGACGTTAGAGCGAATAAGTGCGGCATCAAGCAATGGTCACTCGCGCCAGAGGGGCTCGAGTGTTCCTGAAAGCTATCCTGTTGGTAATGGTCACTCTAAACCTGTGATCATCACCGGCGGCGCAGGGTTCATCGGAACGAATCTGGCCAATCGTCTGCTTGCTTCGGGTCAAAGGGTTGTCTTACTGGACAATTTGTCGCGGCCCGGAGCTGAGAAGAATCTCAGTTGGCTCATCGAACAGTATGGGGACATGCTCGATATTCAAGTGCCAGACATTCGGAATTTAACAGCCGTCAAACGGGTGGTGAAACATGCGCGACAAATCTTTCACTTTGCGGCCCAAGTGGCAGTTACGTCCAGTCTCACTGATCCTATTGCCGACTTCGAAATTAATGCTCGCGGTACACTCAATGTGCTCGAAGCCATCCGCGACATGTCCAATCCACCTCCAGTAGCGTTCACGTCAACCAATAAAGTGTATGGAGCCTTGAATGATCTCGTGCTCGAGTCCACTGACAAACGCTACCTGCCGAAGGACCAAATCCTACGTGAGAATGGCCTGTCCGAGCAGCGGCCCCTCTGTTTTCATAGTCCCTATGGGTGCTCGAAAGGTGCGGCGGATCAATACGTTCTTGATTATGCGCACACATATCACTTGCCCGCGTTCGTTTTCAGGATGAGTTGTATTTATGGACCACATCAGTTTGGTAATGAGGACCAGGGGTGGATAGCACACTTTTTAAGGCATGCGTTGGCTGGGCAACCGCTCACAATCTACGGCGACGGGAAACAAGTCCGTGATGTTCTCTATGTGGAGGATCTGGTTGATGCCCTCTTGCTGGCCCAAAGGAACATTAATTCCGTTTCAGGCCATGCTTTTAATATTGGCGGTGGCCCAAAGAATACTTTAAGTCTCCTGGAGTTGATCGCGCTTATCGCCGAACTCCACAACGAGATTCCGGCCGTGTGTTTCGAAAACTGGCGAACAGCCGATCAACGTTATTACGTTTCTGACACGGAAAAATTTAGAAGCCTTACCGGCTGGGAAGCGAAGGTTGGGGTGCGAGAAGGTGTTAAACGCCTCTACGATTGGATGGTTAAAGAAGCAGGGAGTGCCCGTCTGAATCAACAATTTCACAGAGGCAGTCTGCCGCCGCCAAAAGTTTTCGGTTCGCAATCTGAATATAGCTCGAAAGTCTGAGGTATTCGCTCAGTGCAGGCAATCACGCACAACGGAAGAATTAGCAGGACCGCCTTCGGGGTTAATGCTCGAGCGGCGATTCTTGCCAAACCGGGAAAGATTCAACTGACGACGGTTGTTATACGCGATCCCGAACCAAGTGAGGTCCGCGTACGATTGGAAGGATGTGGTGTATGCAGTTCCAACTTACCTGTTTGGCAGGGGCAGCCCTGGTTTGAATATCCGCTTGCTCCTGGCGCACCGGGACACGAAGCGTGGGGTTCAATCGAATCTCTAGGGAGTGATGTTACAGACCTTCAACTGGGTGATCGGGTGACAATGCTCTCCGCTCATGCCTATGCCGATTACGACCTGGCCCGACGCGATGATGTGATCAAACTTCCATCATTCCTTAACGATAAACCATTCCCCGGAGAGCCTCTCGGTTGTGCAATGAATATCTTCGAACGTTCCCGGATTTCGCCGGGCGAAACTCTGGCAATAGTAGGCTGTGGTTTTCTTGGACTTCTGCTAACGCAATTGGCGACCGCTGTCGGAGTTCGGGTAATCGCGATCTCGCGAAGAGCTTTTGCTCTGGATGCAGCAAGAAAATTCGGCGCGGACGCAACAATCCCATTTGCGATGGACCAGGAACAGACAATTCAATCGGTGATGCAACTTACAAACGGTCATGCCTGCGATTGCGTCATCGAAGCTGTGGGGAAGCAGTGTGCGCTGGATCTCGCCACGGAATTAACTTGCGAACGCGGAAGATTGGTAATCGCTGGCTATCACCAGGATGGTCCTCGTCAAGTCAACATGCAACTCTGGAACTGGCGGGGCCTCGACGTAATCAATGCGCATGAACGGGATACTCGAGTCTATTTGCAAGGAATGGCCCGCGCAATCGAGGCTGTGGAATCAGGCCAGCTAAACCCGCAGACGCTCTTCACACATACTTTTGGTCTCGAGGAACTACCTGAGGCGTTTCGTGCCGCTGCCGAGCGCCCCCCGGGCTTTGTCAAAGCTTTAGTAATGCTATGAGTCAGGCAGTGACAAGATTTTCAAGCCCCCAATCTAAGCGACCCCGGCTCGCATTTGTTGGTCTGGGTTGGATCGGCAGAAACAGACTCGAGTCCATTGCAAAAAGTGGTTTGGCCGAAGTCATACGACTGTCTGATGTTCAAAGCGAAGCTGTGCTAAAGGCGAAGGATCTGGTCCCGGATGCAGACGCAATCTCTTCATTTGAGGAACTACTCGAGTCTTCATGCGAAGGGATTGTTATAGCAACCCCGAACGCTCTTCATGCCGAACAAGCGCGACTCGCTCTCGAAAGAGGAATGGCGGTCTTCTGTCAGAAACCACTTGCTCGAAATGCATTCGAAGCTCGGCAGGTAGTAACCACTGCCCGTGAAGTGAATCGACTATTAGGGGTGGATCTCTCCTACCGGTTTGTTCCGGCAATAAGAAAGGTACGCGACCTTATTTCGAGCCGTTCTCTGGGCCATGTCTTTGCAATCGATTTGAAATTTCATAATGCGTATGGCCCAGACAAAGACTGGTTCTATTCTCACCAACTCTCTGGTGGAGGCTGCGTCCTTGACTTGGGGAGCCACCTAATCGACCTGGCACTCTGGACGCTAAGTTTTCCTCGAGTTGTTAGCGTCTCGAGCTCCCTATTTGCGGAGGGGAAACCGCTCGAGAAACCCGTCCAAGCGGTTGAAGATTATGCGGTTGCCCAAATAGACCTCGAAGGTCCAACAACAGTGCGGCTAGCTTGTTCCTGGAAACTGAATTCAGGATGCGAGGCAGATATTGAGGTCACTTTTTACGGTACCAGCAGTGGCGCGAGGATGCGTAACGTAGCTGGCTCATTTTATGACTTTGTAAGCGAACGTTTTCTCGGAACACATTCTGAAATGCTCGGCTCAGAACCTAATGACTCCGGATGGGGCTGGGGCAGTCTGGCAGCGCTGGATTGGTGTCGAAAACTTGCATCCGGAAATGGATTCGATTCTGAAGCAGAACATTTCATAACCACGGCAGAGGTTATTGATCAAATTTACGGTAAAGCTGTGAAAAAGGGGGAATAAGTGTGACAGACTCGAGGCCGTCCCGATTGCTGATGACAGCCGATAGCGTGGGTGGGGTTTGGACCTATGCCTTGGAATTAACAAAAGCACTGGCCAAGTTTGGAGTCGAAGTTAACTTGGCAACCATGGGGCCTCCGCTGACCGCTGTGCAACGCAATGCGGCTCAGGAGATCCCAAATCTCAATATTTTCAAGAGCGATTTTAAGCTTGAGTGGATGCAGGACGCTTGGCGTGACGTGAGACGAGCCGGTGAATGGTTACTGAATCTGGAGAACCGCTTGCGGCCAGATATAGTTCACCTCAACGGCTTCTCGCACGCCGCACTCTCCTGGGCAAGCCCGGTACTTGTTGCTGGACATTCGTGTGTCTTCTCCTGGTGGCGTGCAGTTAAAGGCTCCAGTCCTACCCCTGAGTGGGAACATTACCGTGAGAAGGTAAAAATAGGATTGCGTGAAGCTCATGTGGTTGTTGCTCCTACTCGCGCTATGCTCGAAGCGCTGATCGAGCACTATGGGCCACTATCAAATACTCGGGTCATTCTCAACGGACGAGAGACAAACCTCTTCTCCAACGGCAAGAAGAGAAATCTGATTCTCTCAGCCGGCCGTCTGTGGGACGAGGCGAAGAACATAAAAGCTTTAATTGAGATTGCTCCAATGCTTAATTGGCCCATCTACTTAGCAGGTGAGACGCAACACCCAGATGGCACAGCAGTTGAGGAAGCGCTTCCGGATAACTGTTATTTGTTGGGTCAACTCTCGGGCGATGTATTACGTTTGTGGTTTTCCCATGCCTCTATTTACGCTCTGCCCGCAAGATATGAACCATTCGGCCTAACGGCACTCGAGGCAGGTTTATCGGGATGCGCGCTGGTCCTTGGCAACATTAGTTCTTTACGAGAGGTCTGGGGAGAGGCTGCCGTATTTGTAGATCCGGAGGATCGAGGCGCGCTTCAGTCGCAAATCTCTCGACTGATTGAGGATCGCCAATATCGGTCTGCCTTTGCTGCCAGAGCGCAGGCACGAGCACGCGAATTCTCCAGTCAGAGAATGGCCAACGATTACATTAGAACTTATGGCGACCTGTTGAAGTTGCGAAGCAGGCGTTATCGGTTTGCTGCGAAAATGAAGGAGATTGAGCTTGCACGTAGCAATGTTCTACCAGTCGCTCGTTTCTGATTGGAATCATGGCAACGCTCATTTCTTACGCGGTGTAGTAACTGAGCTTTTGTCACGAGGTCACCGGACCGTAGTCTATGAGCCAAAAGATTCCTGGAGCTTGAAAAACCTTTTGGCGGATTACGGTCCGAAAGCCATCGAAGAGTTTAAAACCAACTTTCCGGGGCTAACCAGCCAACAATATGATTTAGCGGAACTGGACCTTGATAAAGCTCTCGACGATATAGACCTCGTGTTGGTTCACGAGTGGAATGACAAACGACTTATCGAGCAGATCGGAGACCATCGCCTTCGGAACCGTTCATTCACCTTACTATTCCATGACACTCATCACCGTGTGGCAACCCACACCAAAAGCACGCCTCCGTTCAGACTCGACAATTATGACGGCGTTCTCGCCTATGGGAAAGTAATTGCCGATAGATACATGGCGAATGGTTGGGCCAAACAGGCCTGGACCTGGCACGAGGCTGCTGATACCAGGGTCTTCAAACCTCTTCCTGATTTCGAACAAACTCGCGACGTTGTCTGGGTCGGCAACTGGGGCGATGAAGAGCGCACTTTGGAAATAGAAGAATACTTAGTTTCACCGATTAAAAGACTCAAATTGAAATGTGATGTCTTTGGGGTGCGCTACCCCCCGCAAACAGAAGCAGCCTTCAAAGCAGCAGGCATAAAGTATAGGGGATGGATCGCGAACTACAAGGTGCCGCAAGTATTTGCGAGCTCCCGCGTAACTGTTCATATCCCTCGCCGTCCTTACGTCAAACTACTCCCCGGAATACCTACAATTCGTCCCTTCGAGGCTTTGGCGTGTGGCATTCCCCTCCTGTCTTCACCCTGGGAAGATGTCGAGCACCTATTTACCCCCGGAAAGGACTTCCTAATTGCCTACAACGGGAACGAGATAAAAAGACATTTGCAGGAAGTCTTGAGCGATCAACGTTTGGCGCATGAACTCGCTGTGAATGGCTTGACCACAATAATGAAGAGACATACCTGTGCTCACAGAGTGGATGAGTTATTGGCGATTTATGAGGAGCTGAAGCCAGCTTACAAAACAAAAGCGGTGAATGTATGACTAGGACTTTGAATTTTGCTTTCTTTGGCTCGAGTTTACTGTCGGCCTACTGGAATGGCGCTGCTACTTACTACCGAGGCATCATTCGGGCTTTAAATGCGTTGGGCCATAATATTACCTTTTATGAGCCGGATGTTTTTGGCCGGCAGGAGCATCGCGATATCGAAGAACCGACATGGGCAAAGGTAGTCGTCTATCCCGCCAGAGATGAATCAGGTGTATGGCGAGCCTTGGACAGCGCTCGTAATGCTGATCTACTAGTCAAAACCAGCGGCGTGGGCGCGTTCGATGCGCTCCTTGAAACTGCAATTCTGGATATAAGATCACCTTCGAGTCTCGCAATCTTTTGGGACGTGGATGCGCCCGCGACTCTCGACCGCATACAGCGAAATCCTGAAGATCCTTTTCGTGCTCTAGTGCCGCACTACGATCTGGTACTTACGTACGGTGGTGGCGAACCAGTAATAAAGGCCTATACAGAATTCGGGGCGCGTGAGTGTATTCCGATCTATAACGCTCTGGACCCTGAGACACACTATCCATCTAGACGTGACTCTCGATTCGAGGCAGATCTTGCTTTACTTGCTAATCGCCTTCCCGATCGTGAAGCCCGTATCGACGATTTCTTTCTGCGCCCAGCGGCAAAACTGCCTTTTAAACAGTTTCTTTTAGGAGGAAGCGGTTGGAAAGGTAAGGACATGGCTAGAAACGTCAAATACGTCGGCCACGTCTATACCCACGAGCACAATGCTTTCAACTGTACTCCGCAAGCAGTTTTGAACGTCAACCGAGAAAGTATGGCGCACTACGGATATTCTCCACCGACCCGCATTTTCGAAGCCGCTGGAGCCGGCGCATGCTTGATTACCGATCAATGGGAGGGAATTGAAATGTTTCTTGAGCCAGGCAAGGAAGTGCTCGTGGCTAAAGATGGGGATGAAGTTGCGGAGCATCTTCTTTCACTAACTTCAGAACAGGCGCGGGCGATTGGAATCGCGGCAAGGCAACGAATCCTGGCAGAGCATACCTATGCCAAGCGGGCTGTTCAGCTTCAAACGATTTTGATGGGTAATAAGCGACCCGTTTCGACACAAGGGTTTTCAGCATTTGCAGCAGAGGTATGAACGCAAAACTAAACATAGTTATCTTTGGTCTTTCTATTACTTCTTCTTGGGGTAATGGACATGCGACCACTTTTCGTTCGCTGGTGAAAGCCCTCAGCGGACGGGGTCATACGGTTCTGTTTCTCGAACGAGATGTCCCATGGTATGCCGCGAATCGTGATCTTCCCTGTCCGCCTTTTGGAAATACAGTTCTCTACACATCACTCGATAGTGTAAAGCGAGATTTCGCCGAGATCGTTAAAGGTGCTGACTTGTGCCTGGTTGGCTCCTACGTACCTGATGGAATTGGCTTGGGAGAATGGGTAATTCAGACTAGCCGTGGTCTGACCGCTTTCTACGATATTGATACTCCGGTAACACTTGCGGGGCTGGCAAGGAACCAGATCGATTATCTCTCAGAAGAACTAATTGCTGAGTATGATCTGTTCCTTTCATTCACAGGTGGTCCGGTGCTGAAACAGCTTGAAGAAAAATACCGCTCACCACTAGCACGGGCTCTCTATTGCTCATTCGATCCAGAGATTTACTTTCCCGAACAGAGAGAGCAAACGTGGGACGTTGGCTATCTGGGAACCTACAGCGCAGACCGGCAACCTTCTCTCGACCTCCTTCTTTTAGATACTGCGCGTAGACTTCAGAATAAGAGCTTTATCGTCGCCGGCCCAATGTATCCCAGTGAAATTCAGTGGCCGCCTAACGTTGATCGCCAAGATCACATAGCACCCGCCGAACATCGCAGCTTCTACAATGCACAGAAGTTTACGCTAAACATTACACGCGCAGACATGATTGAGACAGGCTTCTCTCCCAGCGTTCGCTTGTTTGAGGCTGCCGCGTGCGCCACGCCCATCATCAGCGACTACTGGCGCGGCCTCGAAACAGTTTTCGAGATCGATGGAGAGATACTCGTGGCATCAACTACAGATGAGGTAGTGCAGTATCTGCGAGAACTCAGTGACACTGAGAGACGCGAGATCGGACGGCGGGCGCGTCAGCGTGTTTTGGCCCATCACACAGCGGAACACAGGGCTGTGGAGCTGGAACAATATGTAGATGAGGCGCGGCAAACCGTTGGGGCCGGCAGATGACAACGTTCTGTCTGATTCGGCATGGTACGTATGAAGGTATGCAGAGGTTTCTTGCGGGCAGGAAACTCGGAATAAACTTGAACAATGGAGGAAGGCGGGAAGCTGAACTTTTGGGTAGAGCTTTAAAGGATTCACCGATAGAAGCCATCTATAGCAGCCCTCTTGAACGTGCTCTCGAGACTGCCGAAGCCGTGGCCCGTCCCCTTAACCTCGACGTTCGTGTAAGAGATGGCCTTAACGAGATCGATTACGGTGATTGGGCCGGAACAACTTTCGCTGTGTTGTCAAACCAATCCGAATGGCAAAGGTTTAATACCTTCCGAAGCAGAACGAGAATTCCCGGCGGTGAGTCGATGCAGGAAGCTCAAACTCGTATCCTTAATGAGCTCGAGTCATTGTCAGGTGTACATCCCGACGGCGTAATCGCGGTTGTTAGTCATAGCGATATGATTAAAGCAGTGCTGACTCACTTTGCAGGGATGAATTTGGACTTACTTCAGCGGTTTGAGGTTTGGCCATGTTCGTTCAGCATTGTCACGGAGAACAGGGGCGAAATGAGATTGATTACCACTAACAATATCAGTGAGCCGTGGAAAGCGATTCAGAGTTAATAATGCAAAAGATGAATAGCGGAGAAAGCGGCTGGACGACAGAACAAATTAGACACCGAGTCGATGAACTCGGCGAATGGTTTCACAACATTGATTTGAAAGGGGTCAAGACCGCTCCTCATCACATTCTCGGAGATTATCCCACTTCAAAGTGGAACAGATTCGCCGATGCCATTCCAGAAGATTTAACCGGCAAGACAGTTTTGGATGTCGGTTGCAATGCAGGTTTTTATTCCATTCAGATGAAGCTTCGAGGAGCTGAGCGGGTCGTAAGCATTGATACCGATGAAACTTATCTGGAGCAGGCTCGTTTCGCAGCTCAGGTCAGTGGCGTTGAACTGGAATTTCACAAGTTGTCAGTTTATGAAGTGGCGAAATTGTCCGAAAAGTTTGATCTCGTGCTCTTTCTAGGTGTCTTCTACCACTTGAGATACCCGCTGCTGGCTCTTGACCTTCTTCACGAATACTCCGTGAAAGAAATGCTGGTGTTTCAATCTATGATCCGGGGAAGCCAGGAAGTGGCTGAGGTGGATGATGATTATATGTTCGAAGAAAGGGAGATCTTTTCCGATCCAGCATTTCCGCGAATGCATTTCATAGAGAAGAGATACGCTCACGATCCCACAAACTGGTGGATACCTAACAGCGCTTGTGTTGAGGCGATGCTTCGAAGTTCGGGATTCCGGATCCTGGCTCATCCGGAAAATGAGGTCTATCTATGCCAGCATGTTGAAATAGATGAGTGGCGTGTGCCCGTAGATTTCGGGGAGAATCAGAGTTGATTGAAGCAGTAATGTTGTGGAACGAGCCAAATAACAAATCCCATTGGGATTTTGAGCTCGATCCGGACTGGGAACAGTTTGCCGAGATGGTAAAGCTTGCAGCCAAAGCCATCGAGGCTGAAAACCCGAACGTTCTTAGAGTGTTGGGTGGCATTTCGCCAATTGATCCTGCTTTCATCCAAAACATGGCAGCTAAGGGTGTTCTTGAACACGTGGATGTTGTCGCGGTACACGGGTTTCCGCTGGATTGGAACCACTGGTCAATTGATGAATGGCCGGACAAGATCAAAGAAATCAGAGCAGTAACGGATCTGCCTGTATGGGTTTCTGAGATTGGAGCTTCAACTTTCGGCGCTGAAGAGATTCAGGAATTCGGTTTACAACGGTCGGCGGAACTCTTGATCGGAGAGGTACCAAGAATACACTGGTATAGTCTTTATGATTTACCGCGAGCGTGGCCTGCTACCACTCGGCACAAAGAAGCGGAAGGTTCTGCATATTATCGCCACTTTCATATGGGCTTATTGCGCGAGGACGGATCTCCGAAGCGAGCAGTGGGGAGATTTCTTGATTACTCGCCCGCACTTGGCATTTGCCAATGGTTCCACTATGAAGATCACCGGCTTGAGGATGCGGTGAAATGGCTGCATCGCCTGAAGGTAAAGCATTTGCGAACTGGGCTGAGTTGGTCAGACACTCTCTTGCCAACTTATGATAAGTGGTTTGATCGGTCGATGAAGGCATTGGATGAGTTCATACTAACCCTGACGTTCTGCTTCACACCGGAATCACGGGGTGTGCGACCTCATCATACGAGCATGCCCCGAAATCTCGAGGAGTATGCGGATTTCTGCGCACAAATGGTGAGACGCTACGCTTAAAAAGATTGGCTTTTTGGTCTTTGGCGTTTGGTCTTTGGCCTTTGGTCTTTGATGTTTAGGTCGAATCACCAAGGCCGAAGGCCAAAGGCCTGGCGACGCACGTATTCGGAACAGTGTGTTTACCTCCGATACAACTGGCCAGTCAAACGGGTTTGCAAAAGTACTACTTCCGGCAAAAATTTGGGTGTCGTGAAGACAGCTACAGTACGGGCTTTCGCCCTGTAACGAGATTAGCAACCACCATAACCAGCCCAATTGCTAAGAGCCAATGTAAGAACTGACCCCCAACTTGTCCAAACAAGCCAATCACCCACAATGACAACAGGATCACCGCAAAGATCCACAACATCTGGTACTACCTCATTCTCTCAATAGAAGCGTCGATGGAGTTTTCTTCCTTCTAATGCTGGGGATTTACTCCACTAAACACTCTTTAATGTCTCCTAAACCTTAGTAACGTTTGTTTGCTTCAAGTTTCATACCAATGATGGTGCTCTCCTTAGAAATAATTAATACTCCGAAAAACCTCTTAAGTGATACAGCACTCAAGACTCCTCAAAGCTGGCATCTAGTTTGCCCTTCACTACCTACGTAATATCACTTTCGTAAGGAAACAGTTCGCAGGAAAGCAGCGGACATTACTCACGTAATGGGGGAAGTATGAATAAAGCAATTACCCTGGGTGCCGGCATCGGTTTAGGCACTGGAATCATGTATCTGCTTGATCCGGATCGCGGCAAGAGAAGGAGAGCGTTGGTTCGTGATCAGTTGAAACATGCGATGCGAAAGACAGGCGATGGCTTAGGAGCTACAGCCAGAGACGTTTCTAATCGGGCGCGCGGTTTGGCAGCTCAGGTTCAGTCCAAGATCAGCGGTGAAGAACCGACCGACGGTGTACTCGTTCAGCGTGTTAGATCCAAACTCGGACGAGTTGTCTCCCATCCGAGTGCAATTCAGACAAGCGCTGAGGCGGGGAAGGTCACATTGAGCGGCCCGATCCTGAGACACGAGGTCGATGAGCTGTTACGAAGTGTTAGATCGACCAAAGGAGTTAAGGAGATCGAAGACCGTCTCGAGGTGCACAATGAGCCTGGAGACAATCCTGCCCTACAAGGTGGACGAGTTCGTCCCGGTGATCGGATGGAGTTTATGCAGGAACACTGGTCGCCTGCGGCGCGAGTTGTTGCCGGGGCAACTGGGGCGGGTCTCGCGCTTTATGGTGGAAAACGTCGGGGGATCCTGGGTACGGGACTTGGAGCGGCGGGTCTACTCTTAGCGGCACGAGGATTCACAAATCTGGAACTCAAGCGGTTGACCGGACTGGGTGGTGGCCGTCAAGCAGTGAACATCAACAAAACTATCAGCGTTAAGGCTCCCGTTGAAGAGGTGTTCAGCCTTTGGAGTGATTTCGAGAACTTTCCTCTCTTCATGAAAAATGTTCTTGAAGTTAGACGAGCCGGTAATGGCCGCACGCACTGGAAGGTTGCGGGTCCCGCTGGAGTACCGCTCGAGTGGGACGCTGAAACTACCGGATATGAACCTAACCGTTTGCTTGCCTGGAAAACACTGCCAGGTGCGGTTGTCGAACATGCAGGCATCGTCAGATTTGAACCTATTCGCGATGGTTCGACACGAATTGATGTAAGACTTAGCTACAACCCTCCCGCAGGGGCAATGGGTCACGGGGTGGCGGCGTTGCTTGGTACCGATCCGAAGACCGAGATCGATGAGGACTTAATGCGAATGAAGTCAGTTATCGAAACAGGAAAACTCCCGCACGACGCAGGTAAGAATGTGAGGTTTTAGGCCT
>CAZNPP010000031.1:29277-32715 GCA_964574785.1 uncultured Chloracidobacterium sp.
TTGGGTTTTGGTTTTGGTCTTAGGCTTTAGGGCTTTAGCACACGGTAGCGAATCAAAGTACAAAGGCCCAAAACCAAAGGCCGAAGGCTGAAGACCTCAAAACCGTTAGGTTTTGTTTATGGAAAGTAGAGCGAAATTATTTGGGCATGCGATACACCCTATCTTGATTGTGTTTCCGTTGGGATTACTAGCTACAGCGGTAATCTTTGACGTTCTCTATCTCATCACGGGAAATCTGACTTGGGCGATTGTATCGTTTTGGATGATAGCGGCTGGTGTGATTGGTGGAGTTTTGGCTGCTATATTCGGGTTTATTGACTATTTGGCAATACCTGCCAATACACGAGCAAAGTCAGTTGGTTTTTGGCACGGCACAATCAACTTTGTAGTGCTCGTTCTGTTTAGTGCTAGTTGGCTGCTACGTCGGGGGTTCCCGGAAGCACCGTCATTAGGAGCCCTGGCACTTTCGTTCTTTGCCGTGATTCTGGCTTTGGTTGCTGGATGGCTCGGTGGAGAGTTGGTTGAGCGACTCGGTGTGGGTGTGGATTCTGGCGCGAATCTGAATGCTCCGAGTTCGCTCTCCCAGCGCAGTGTGCCTGAACGCGATATGTATACGAATAA
This sequence comes from uncultured Chloracidobacterium sp., assembly GCA_964574785.1. GTDB lineage: Bacteria > Acidobacteriota > Blastocatellia > Pyrinomonadales > Pyrinomonadaceae > PSRF01. The sequence goes on from CAZNPP010000031.1 coordinate 29,899, forward strand.
GGGGTTAGTCAAGGAATAGGAAACAGAGATGAAAGCAACAGAGTTTCTGAGCAACGACCACGAAGAAGCATTGGACTTGATTGAGGAATTGGAGAACCTGACTGAGGAAGAGCTTGACAACGACGAGCAGCTCTTTAACGAACTCAGAGAGGCGCTACAACTCCATACGCGAATGGAGGAAAGTTTTCTCTATCCGCCGCTCGAAAAGTTCGATCAAACCCGCGACATAATCGAGCAGTCCTATAAGGAACACCAGACCGTTATTCAGCTTCTGGGCAGAATGGATCCTGGAAACGATAACTGGGAAGAGCAGCTTACCGAATTGAGAGAGAACATCGAAGACCATGTAGATGAAGAAGAGAATGAGATGTTCCCGCTAGCGGAGGGATTGCTTGGTGGTGATCGGCTCGAGGAGATTGGTCGCCAAATGGAGGATATGAAGCGGGGGCGATCAGCAAAAGCCTGACTTCAGAAGTTCAGAAATCAGAAGTGAGGAGACAGAACCCAGCGTAGAACTGCCTGTCGGCGGTTGCCAGAACCAGAAACTCCTGTTCCTTGTCGTCGCAGCACATGACTGCTAGAGAGACCCTCTGCTTCAAGTATAGGGTATCGGCGCTAAGGAGTTTCTGGAGAGGAGTGGTTAGACAGGAGTTCGAAATCCTTATGACTTCTGACTTCTGTCTCCTGACTTCCGTCGGAATACAACAGCCATACTTTCGCAGTCTGCTTTTGACAAGTAACACCCAATATCAGTGTGACGGCCTTAATCGAGGAGGTGATAAAATGAATGCAAGACCTAGAAATGAATTGAACACTTCAGCCGTGTCAACCCAAGACACGAGTACTCACAACGGGCACGTAAACCTTGGAAAAACTGAACGAATACTTTTCATCGTCGGAGGAAGTGCCCTTACCACCTATGGTGTCACTCGGCGTTCCAATAAGGGAGTTCTTATTACGGCCCTTGGCGCTGGATTGCTGCACAGTGGGATCTCAGGATATTGCTCTGTTTTCGAAATAGCTCGTAAGAGACACTCGGAGCGCATTGAACATCGGCCTGCCCGGGATGTTCACGTCGAAAAAGCAGTAACCATCGACAAAACACCTGAGGAACTCTACCGCTTTTGGCGTAATTTCCAGAACCTACCCAGGTTTATGAAGCATCTCGAGTCGGTAACGCCACTCAACCAAGAGCGCTCACACTGGGTAGCAAAAGGACCCGCAGGAACAACTATTGAATGGGATGCAGAGATCTACAACGAGAAAGAGAACGAACTTATCTCATGGCGTTCCCTCGAAGGTTCGCATATCGACAATGCTGGCACTGTTCGCTTCGAGCGAGCTCCAGACGGTCGAGGAACGTATGTTCGAGTAACGCTGAACTACAACATCCCTGGTGGCAGAGTCAGCGCATTGATCGCCAAGCTTTTTGGCGATGAACCTGGACAGTTGGTCGAGGAGGATCTGCGCCGTTTCAAACAGCTAGTCGAAGCTGGCGAGATCGCGACAACTGCAGGCCAACCCTCAGGACGTAGCCCTGAAGCGACTCAGCTACCACAACGCAAACCGAGCAAGAGAGCTGAAGGAGAGCTCGCGCCGGAGTTGAGGCGAGCTGCCGGGGCAGCTTAAATGACCAAAGAGAAAGGAGGAATCAATGCGAGCCGTATGCTGGAACGGAAAATACGATGTACGGGTATTCAACGTACCCGATCCAAAGATCTTAAATCCACGCGACGCAATCATTAGAGTTACAACAACTGCCATTTGCGGTTCAGATCTGCACCTGTATGACGGGTACATTCCTACGATGCAGAAAGGCGATATTCTCGGTCATGAATTCATGGGAGAAGTTGTCGAGGTTGGTAACGAAGTTCAGAACCTCAGGAAGGGGGATCGTGTTGTAGTTCCCTTCACCATCGCTTGCGGGCGATGCTTCTTTTGCCAACGCGAGCTTTGGTCCCTTTGTGACAACTCGAATCCTAATGCCCGCATGGCGGAGACGCTTTACGGCTTCTCAGCCTCAGGGCTGTTTGGTTACTCCCACATGATGGGCGGTTATGCGGGCGGTCAGGCAGAATACGTGCGTGTGCCCTTCGCAGATGTTGGCCCAATTCCGATTCCAGAAGAATTGGATGATGAACAGGTCCTGTTCCTGTCGGATATCTTTCCCACCGGTTATATGGCGGCGGAAAACTGCAACATCCGGCCCGGTGACACGGTGGCCGTGTGGGGGTGCGGGCCAGTAGGACAATTCGCCATTAAGAGTGCATTCCTGCTTGGCGCTGAGAGGGTAATCGCAATTGACAACGTTCCCGAACGTTTGCAGATGGCTGCAGAGGATGGAAAGGCGGAAACGCTAAACTTTGATGACGCAGACATCTTCAATAAATTGAAAGAGATGACAGGTGGGATTGGGCCGGACTCGTGTATTGACGCCGTCGGACTTGAGGCTCATGGCGCAACGATTGATGCTTTATACGACCGAGCTAAAGTTGCACTATACCTCGCGACTGATCGGTCACACGCGTTGAGACAAGCGATACACGCCTGCCGCAAAGGTGGAACGGTGTCAGTGCCGGGAGTCTACGGTGGCTTCCTTGACAAGTTTCCATTTGGCGCTGCTTTCGCAAAGGGTCTCACGTTAAAGATGGGACAAACCCATGTGCACAGGTACCTGCGGCCTTTGCTTCAGCGTATTCAGAATGGGGACATAGATCCTGCGTTTGTAATCACGCACCGCTTAAGTCTGGAGGATGCTCCATATGGGTATGAGACCTTCAAGAAGAAGGAGAATGAGTGCATTAAGATCGTGATGAA
>CAZNPP010000032.1:0-32567 GCA_964574785.1 uncultured Chloracidobacterium sp.
CGAGCGTTGGAAAAATGTGGAAAATACGAAAAATAATGAAAAATGAAAAATGACAAGTTACAAATGAAAAATGGGCCTTAAGGAGTTTCTGGAGAGAAGTCATTACGACCACCCTTGCGGGCGTAAGAAGTCAGGAGTCGGATAGTGGCGAGTTCGACATACACTTCTGACTTCTGTATTCTCTCTTCTGCCTTCTCCTACTCAGACGACAAACCGAAGTTTGTCGGACGGATTTCATTGTTCCGTAACGCGGCCCGCTCATTCAGTGTGGTAAGCAGCGAAGGCGACACGGCAGACTCACTGTCCCTTCCCTTCGCGCTGCTCTTACCAATACCTCCCGGTCCCGGTAAGAGTCTATTCACCAACCCCAATAGATCAGCAGTTAGACCAGGAAATACGCCATGAAAAAGTACTGCCAATTGCGCTTGGATCGAGAGCACAACCTCGGCATCACCTCGGCGGCTGGCCTCGATAATCTGAAGGGCAGCTCGTTCCGCGTTCATCGATGTAAGCGGTAAGGCATCACTAATGCTGAACCAAGCGTATTCCGCACGATGCTGGCCCTTGAACTTAGCATTGCGAGGACTGCCAGTACGCATCAAACCCGGACACACTGTTGTTACCACTACTCCTTCTTTTGCTAATTCAGCACGCAACCCTTCTGATAGACCAACTAATGCAAATTTGCTCGCACTGTAAGGCACGAGATGCGGCACACTGATCTTTCCCCCAATGGACGAGATGTTAACAATTCTGCCTGACCGCCTTCGCTGCATCTCAGGGAGAACGGCCAGAATTGTATAGAGTGGTCCCCAGAAATGAGTTTTCATAGCCTCTTCAAAATCTTGAAGCGTCATCACTGCAAGTGGGCCAACCTGAATGATTCCTGCATTGTTGACAAGTACATCAACTCTTCCATACCGGTCTCTGATCAGCGCCATCATTTCGTCAACTTCTGATCGATTTGTAATGTCGCACGGCACCGTCAATACTTCAGCGCCGCGGCTCTCTAGATCAACTCGCGCGCGAGCCAACTCTTCCTCATCCCGGGCACAGATTGCCAACTTGGCTCCACGTCGGGCAAACTCACGAGCCAGCACTAATCCAAGTCCACGGGAACCACCGGTAATCAGCACAGTTTTGCCATCGAAGTCATACTCTCGCCATTTCCGCATTGCTGCCTTTGCGGCCAAGGCTGCTCCGGCGGTTATAGCTGCGGTGGTCAAAAACTTTTTGGCACCGTTTTCCATTATCTTTTCTCCCCCTGTTCGGCTATTCAAATTCAGCAACCACTGGAGCATGATCTGAAGGTCTCTCCCAGGTCCGCGGCTCCATATCGATCCAAGTGTTCTTGTTTCGGGCAGCCAGAATTTCGCTTAACCAGATATGATCAATCCGCAGGCCATGGTTGCGTCGGAATGCGCCCGCCCGATAATCCCACCATGAGTAGTGTCCTGCAGCCTGCTCGTGTAGCCTAAAAGCATCAACAAATCCCCAGTTCTTGATGACTTCCAAGGCGGCACGTTCGGCTTCGCTGAAAAGAATTCGCCCCTGCCATAGCCTTGGTTCATGGACATCACGCTCCTCTGGCGCCACGTTGAAGTCTCCGCAGAGCAATACAGGAGTAGAGTTGCTGTAGTGTTCGTCAAAAAACAGCCGTAGGCGTTTCATCCACTCGATCTTAAAAGCGTACTTCTCCGAACCAACGATCTGCCCATTAGGCACATAGATGTTAATAATTTCAAGATCTTGAATTGTGGTGGCTAGCAGGCGAGCATGCGATCCGTCGTTGTCATCAGGAAAACCGCGCCTGACTCGCTCACATCCGCTGCGAGAAAGTATTGCAACCCCGTTATATGATTGCTGCCCGAAAGAGATGCAATTGAAGCCGCGTTCGAGGAAGGCATCAGAGGGAAACTTGTCGTCTGTACACTTGGTTTCTTGGAGACAGAGTAAATCAGGCTGCACGGTATCAATCCATCTAATCACATGCGGCAGCCTGGCGAGTATCGAATTGACGTTCCATGTAGCTATTCGCATTAAATATGCGCTCAGAGAGAAGAAATCAGTCCCGCAAGAATTGCGCCTCTCAGGGGAATATCATCGATTACGATATGCTCATGGGGGGCATGGGCTCCGTCACCATCAATGCCGAGACCATCGAGAACAGAAGCTCCGACTGCAGCCGCAAAGTTTCCATCTGATGCACCACCAACCTGTGCTTCGCCCAACTCATAATCGAGCGCATTGGCAACGTTGCGGGCCTGTTCGAAAATGGCAATCACCTTGTCGCTTCGTTCAAGTGGGGGTCTATTAATGCCTCCCCCAACCACGAGCTGTACTCGCTGGTCAAATGGTCGCAAGCTCGCAAGTTGTTCTGCCAACCACCGCCCCTCCTCCTCAGTGTTGAAGCGCACGTCAACTTCTGCGTGAGCTTCAGCGGCGACAACATTTGATAACGTGCCGCCGTGTACCACACCAACGTTTACTGAAATACCGTCTCGAGAGTTCATACTATGTAGATGTTCGATCTGCCGGGCTATTTCGAGAATAGCGCTTGCCCCCTTCTCAGGCTCGAGGCCCGCATGCGCAGCACGTCCGCGAACACGTATGTTGAAGATCCCAGTTCCTTTACGTCCTGTCTTAACTCTCCCTCCACTGGCTGGAGGCTCGATGACCAAAACTGCACGTGAGCGGCGGGCTTCAGTTTCCACAATACTACGACCAGTCATACTCCCGGTCTCTTCATCGCACGTTAGGAGCAAAACTATTGAGTTGCTCGGCTGAACGTTTAGTGACGCAATACATCGTATAGTTTCGAGAGCAAGCGCGCAGTTGGCCTTCATATCAAACACGCCAGGACCATAAGCACGATTCCCCTCGATACGCCAGGGCCTTTTTTCCAAAGAGCCGCGGGCATGGACCGTATCGGTGTGACCAAGAACAACAATTGGATTGAGATCTTTGCGGCCGTTCCCAAAAGCCTTGATCCGCAAGTGTTCACCATACCTCTCGCTCTGAACACGTTCGATGGAGGTAACTTCGGGGATTGTTCTTGCGGCGGCTGCTAATAATGACACAACTGCTTTGCTTCCGGCTTTATCGCCCGAGGGTGATTCGACTTCTACCAACGCTCTCGTCAAAGCCAGCAACTCAGTCTGCCGGTTAGTAAAGTATTCTTTGAACGCTGCAGCTACTTGTTCTTTATTTAAGTTTAGCATCGGCTCTCAAGGCTATTTCACAACTTCTCTTCGAACCGTTAAGGATTCCACGCGGGCAACATTTACATCGAAACCTATTCCGGCTTTCTCGGGGGCAACAATAGTTCCCTGGGGAGTAACCGTCACAGGCGGATTGACAATATCTTCCGTCCAATAGCGACTACTAGCCGAAACATCGCCGGGCAACACAAATCCTTTAAGGGTGGCCATGGCTATGTTATGAGCACGTCCTATTCCGGATTCGAGCATACCACCGCACCATACCGGAATATTTGCGTCGCGACAGAGCTTCTCAATCCGTTTTGCCTCGGTATAGCCTCCTACACGGCCCAGTTTGATATTGATGATGCGACACGATCCGAGATTAAGAGCATGTTTCGCGTCAGCACTCGTGCATATTGATTCATCCAAACAAATTGGAGTTTTGATCTGGCGCTGTAGTTCTGCATGATCGAATATGTCATCGTAGGCCAAAGGCTGTTCGACCATCATTAGATTGAATTCGTCCAACGCTTTGAACATTGGCAGGTCAGTCAGGGTATAGGCAGAATTTGCATCGGCCATGAGCTTCATATCTGGGAAGCGACGTCTCACTTGCTCGATGACATTGACGTCCCAGCCGGGCTTAATTTTGATCTTGATTCGTTGATACCCAGCGGCCAATTCCTTTTCAATCTTCTCTAGCAATTCTGCGGGAGAATCTTGAATTCCGATAGACACACCACAGGGTATTTCGCCCTGTTCACCACCTAGAAATCTCCAGAGTGGGGTTTCGGTTCGCCTGGCTTCGAGGTCCCAGCACGCCGTCTCGATTGCTGCCTTAGCCATGCGATTCCCGCGTACCGGTTTCATCAGTGCGAAAGCGGCGGCAGTACTTTCGAGTTGTTTACCGGCAATCATGGGAGCGAGAAAATCCCGCAAGACAGTCCAGCAGCTTTCAGTCCACTCTTCGCAATAAAAAGGACCTTCACCGGCGGTACATTCGCCCCAACCCTCTACTCCGTCATTATCGGTAACTCGAACAATAATGATTCGCCGTGATGTGGTACGCCCGAAGCTGGTCTCGAAGACATGGATCAGGGGTAGACGGATCTCCCGCAGTTCGATGGTTGAGATGATCACTTGTCCTGGAGTCCTCCGGATCAGCAGCTTTGCGATTGCGTCCCGTAGCGGTTTTCAATAAGAGCACGGGCATTATGCCCACGTTCATTCTATTTGTCAGCTTGGGGGCGTTCAGAAAGAGTTCTTAAGGATGTAACGCATTTATTGGAATGGTGCTCGTTTCGTTCCAGTCCCCACTCAGTTATTGCTTTCATTGGAGTACACGCTTTAGGGATTTCGCAGGTGTCGAATTCTGCGTCCGAAGACTTAATGGAGATCGAAAGTGCGGCTAATCCAGACAACGACTTCCGTTTCGATGCAACACTGGGAGGAACTGGTGGATATATCCACAATCCAAGAACCACGGGTCTTGCCGGTACTTATCACCTATACTTTACAGCGGAAACGATCCAGTGACTCACACAGTAAGTTTCCAGGTTATGCCATAAACCATCTCAAGATGAAAAGGCTGAGCAAGTTTCTTGCTCAGCCTTTCTGTATGACTTTTTCTAGCGGAACTATTCCGTAGAAACCAATTCTTGATTGTTCAAAGCTGCATGCAGTGTGTGCCAGGCTAGGGTGGCGCATTTTACTCGCACAGGAAATTCTCGAACGCCAGCGAAGATCTTGAGATTGCCGAGTTGGTTTGGCGTGCTCTCTTCACCAAGTTCGCCCGTCACCATCTTGTGGAATTCACTAAAGAGGGTCTCGACATCTTCTTTTGTCTTACCTTTGACGGCCTGAGTCATCATACTGGCAGCCGCTTTCGAGATAGCACACCCGGAACCTTCAAAGCTAATGTCCTTAACGGTGTCATCCTTTAGATTCAGATAAACTTTCAACTGATCGCCACACAAAGGGTTATACCCCTCAGCAGAATGGTTGGCATCTTCCATCTTACGGAAGTTTCTAGGCTTTTTGTTATGGTCTAAGATGACCTGTTGGTAGAGTTCGCTAAGTTCTGACATACCTTGATTTCGACTTGCGAATTTCGGATTGCGAGCAAATTCGAAATTCGAAATCTCAATTCCAATTCCAAATTCGTCAAACCCACAATCAACTAAAAATCTCAATTACCCGCTCAACAGTTCGCACCAAAGCATCAGCCTCTTCCCTCGTATTGTAAAAAGCAAACGAGGCACGCGCCGTTGCCGGAAGATTGAATCTTTGCATTACCGGTTGGGCACAATGGTGACCGGCTCGGATCGCTATCCCTTCCTGATCGAGAATCGTTCCAATGTCATGAGGGTGAATCTCATCAATTACAAAAGAAAGCACACTCGCCTTCTCTTTGGCAGTGCCGATAATCCTGACGCCCTCGACGTCCGAGAGACGCTCAGTTGCATATCGCAGTAACTCTTGTTCATGTTGAGCAGCCTGCTCTCGATCAATGCTATTGAGATAGTCGATCGCGGCGCCAAGGCCAATCTGCGAAGCGATTGCTGGAGTACCCGCCTCAAACTTGTTAGGTAAGTCCGCATAAGTCGTCTTCTCGAATGTCACGCTCTTGATCATGTCGCCGCCACCTTGAAACGGATTCATCTTTTCAAGTAAATCCGCTTTGCCATAAACCACTCCACTACCTGTCGGAGCAAACATTTTGTGTCCTGAGAAAGCAAAGAAGTCACAATCCAATTCCTGGACGTTCACCAGCATGTGTGGCGCGCTCTGAGCACCGTCTACCAGCACCGGAACGCCATATTTATGAGCCCGCTCAATTATCTCTTTAACAGGATTGACCGTGCCCAGCGCGTTTGACACGTGCCCCACCGCTACTAATTTGGTTCTCTCATTCAACAGCAGATCATATTCATCGAGGAGCAACTCACCAGCATCGTTTATCGGAATGACCCTGAGTCGCGCTCCTTTCTCTTCACATAGCATCTGCCAAGGGACGATGTTCGCGTGGTGTTCGAGCCCTGAGATAATGATCTCATCACCTTCGCGGACGAACTTACGTCCATACCCGTTCATTACCAAATTTATGCCCTCGGTAGTGCCACGAACGAAGATGCACTCTCGAGATTCGCGTGCATTTATAAAGCGTTTGACCTTCTCACGCGCACCTTCATAAGCCGTTGTGGCCTTTTGGCTGAGGTAGTGCACACCGCGATGAATATTTGAATGTTCGTGTTCAAGATAGATGCTTCCTCGGTCGATAACTACTTGAGGGACCTGTGACGAAGCCGCATTGTCAAGATAAACCAGTGGCTTCCCGTTTACCGTCTGGCGCAGTACAGGGAAATCGGCACGAATCCGCTCGACACTCCAACCATCACGCTGCCGACTTTGTTCCTTCAGTTGTGTTTTCAGTGTTGCCATGACTATTCCTCAAACACTTGTCGAACTTTACACTCGAAGCCGGGTAACAGGAGTGAGGCCAGAATGTCGTCATCTTTTACAGTGGCGGTTAAAACTAGCTGTCCGTTTTGTAAGGAATAGATTTCCAAGGAGCGGCCATATCTATCAACGATCCAGTATTCAACAACACCGAACTTACTATACGCCTGGCGCTTAATGATTCGATCGCGGCGCTCGTTCTCAGCACCCTCGGAAAGAATTTCAATGACTAGATCCGGCGCCCCTAATATCTTGTCCCCTGAGGCTATTTCAGCAATTCTTTCGCTTCTGACAAACACCAGATCGGGTATTACAGCATTGAAGTCATCAAAGATCACTCCCGGTGTGGGCCAGATCTTCCCAATCAGATTAATCCTAAGAAACAACTCGAAGATCGTAACGAGATTAGTGAGGACACGCTGGTGAGGCAGCGCTGGTGCACGTGACATGAATATCTCTCCTTCAAAGAGTTCGTAGCGATTGTCGTCCTCTGGCATTAAGTCCAGATCGGAAACAGTGAGGATAGGATCGACTTTGGTGGACACAGATACCTCCTTAAACTCTTAAGCTTCAAGCCTCGTGTTCAACCGATTCAGAACGGCGGCGTCAAGTTGTGCTCTAACCGAATCAACCTTGATCTTACCTATCACCTCTTCAGCAAAGCCGTAAGTCAATAGATTCCGTGCCAAGTCCGGATGAATCCCTCTAGTCTTGAGATAGAACAGTTCCTCTTCATCAATCTGTCCCACCGCCGCGCCGTGAGCACATTTAACATCGTCGGCAAATATCTCAAGCTGAGGTTTCGTGTCTACGCGAGCCTCGTTCGAGAGTAATAGATTCTTATTCGTCTGCATTGCATCTGTTTTCTGGGCCCCGTGTCTCACGAAGATCTTGCCATTGAAAACAGCGCGCGACTTGCCATCAAGAATTCCTTTGTAAAGCTGATGACTTGTACAGTTAGCACTTTGATGATCGATTAACGAATGAGTGTCCATGTGCTGGCCATCGCTGACAACATAAAGCCCATCGACCCAACACTCCGCACCTTCTTCAGGCATAGTTACCAGGATATTATGACGCGACAATTGCCCGCCAAAATTAAGTGTAGTGCCATCATAACTACTGTTCCGGCCTAACACCGTGGCCGTTGTGGCAACGTGAAATGCTTCGCGGCTCTCTTGCTGCACCTTGTAGTGCTCGACGCGAGCTCCATTCTTCAGGAACAGTTCTACAACTGAGTTTGTGAAGTACTTTCGATCAATGCTTCTTGAATAAGATTCAATGATCGTGGCGCTACTATTCTCCTCGGCAATAATCAATACCCTCGGTAGGATGAGCGGAGTTACTTCATGCGGCTGTGCGAGAAACACTATTTGGATCGGTCGTTCAATTCTGGCTCCTTTTGGAATCAGAATGAAAGCACCACTTGAGATTAGCGATGTGTTTAGAGCGGTAAATGCGTCCTTATTGTAGTCCGCCGCCAAAGCGAAGTGATTCTTTACGAGTTCACTGAATTCTTGTGTGGCGATGGCGTCGAGTATGTCAACCGCTATGAGGCCTGGAACCTCCTCAAGCGAAGAAAGATCTTTCCGGAAAACTCCATTCTGAAAAACCAGCCGGCTGTGCCGAGCCTCGGGATAAATAAATGTTTCCAGTTCGCCTTCGCTCAGGGCAATTGACGGCCCATCAGCCTGAATCAGGGGAGCAAACTCGGTCTTCCCAATTGGTGAAACGTCTGTGTACTTCCATTCCTCTTCCTTAACGGAAGGAAAACCCTTTTCCGCGAAGCGATCCATTGCGCCTTCGCGCACTCGATCAAACCAATTTAGCTGTACCACATCTTTTCGGTTCTGCTCTCGAACAGCCTTGAAAGCAAGTTGATATGAGTTCTCTCGTTCGGCTATATGCGACACCATCTTCCTAATTCCCTCTGCCGGCTCGATTACTTTCAGTTGCTTTAAGCCAGTCGTAACCCTTTTCCTCGAGCTCAAGAGCTAATTCCTTGCCACCCTCCCGTGCAATTCGTCCCCCCGAAAGTACATGGACGTAATCCGGGATGATGTAATTTAGAAGGCGTTGATAGTGTGTAACGACTATCATCGCATTTTCTTCATTGTGAAGTTGGTTAACTCCATTCGCGACGATCCGGAGCGCATCGATGTCCAGACCCGAATCAGTTTCATCAAGAATTGCAAGTTTTGGCTCAAGGACAGCCATTTGTAAGATTTCGTTCCGCTTCTTCTCACCACCAGAAAAACCCTCATTAACAGAACGGGACATAAAGCTCGCGTCCATCTCAACGATCTGTGCTCGCTGCTTCAAAAGATCCTTGAACTCAAGTGGGTCTAATTCTTCTTCGTCTCGGTGCTTCCGTTGCTCGTTGTAAGCAAGCCGCAGAAATTGCGCGTTCGAAACCCCGGGCACTTCGATGGGGTATTGAAACGCCATGAAGATTCCCTCACGGGCGCGCTCATCTGGGGCCATCTCGAGCAGATTCTTTCCCTCATATAGAATCTCGCCTTTTGTCACCACATAGTCCGGGTGGCCGGCCAGCACCTTAGCCAGAGTCGATTTCCCAGAGCCATTCGGACCCATAATGGCGTGAATCTCGCCCTTGTTAACGGACAGATTTATCCCTTTCAGAATCTCATTTCCATCAACGGTTGCATGCAAATTGCGAATCTCTAACACCTGTGCACTCCTAACAAAATTACACGCGGCGGCGTTGAAAACAACGGCCGACTACTCCTTTGTCGCCCGTACTCCGCGCCTCCGCGTCTTTCTAATTAACCGACGCTGCCCTCAAGCTTCAGACCAAGCAGTCGCTGCGCCTCGACGGCAAACTCCATTGGCAATTGCAGAAATACATCCTTACAGAAACCATTAATGATCAGCGATACAGCGTCTTCCTGAGAAATGCCGCGCTGCTGCAAATAGAACAACTGCTCTTCGCTTATCTTCGAAGTTGAAGCCTCGTGCTCAACACGCGAGCTGTTATTCATCACTTCAATGTAAGGAAAAGTATTTGCACCACTGTTTGCGCCAATCAGCATCGAGTCGCATTGTGTGTAGTTGCGAGCATTATGTGCCTTCGGCATAACCTTAACCAAGCCTCTATAGCTGTTGTTGGACCTGCCGGCAGCAATCCCCTTGGAAATAATTGTTGATTTGGTGTTCTTGCCGAGATGGATCATTTTGGTTCCAGTGTCGGCTTGCTGCGCGTGATTAGTCAGGGCAACAGAGTAAAACTCTCCTATCGAGTTGTCCCCCAGGAGAATGCACGACGGATACTTCCAGGTAATAGCTGAGCCAGTTTCCACCTGGGTCCAGGAGATCTTCGAATTTTTGCCAGCGCATTTCCCACGTTTCGTCACGAAATTATAGATTCCCCCACGGCCCTCTTCATCGCCCGCATACCAGTTCTGAACAGTGGAGTACTTGATTTGCGCATCATCCAGAGCAACAAGTTCGACTACTGCAGCGTGCAATTGATTCTTGTCGAATTTCGGTGCGGTACACCCTTCAAGGTAGGAGACGTAAGCGCCTTCTTCGGCCACGATCAGGGTCCGCTCGAACTGTCCCGATTCAGCGTTATTAATCCGAAAATAAGTTGAAAGCTCCATGGGGCAGTGAACCCCACGAGGAATAAAGCAGAAAGATCCGTCGGAAAAAACGGCACTATTTAAGGCAGCAAAGAAGTTGTCATTAGTGGGAACTACCGAACCCAGATACTTACGCACCAGATCGGGATACTCTCTTATTGCCTCGGTAAACGAACAAAAGATCACTCCGTGCTTCTTCAGCTTCTCCTTGTAAGTTGTAGCTACCGATACAGAATCGAAAACCGCATCGACGGCCACACCTGCAAGTTGTTTCTGTTCCTGCAGCGGAATGCCAAGTTTTTCAAATGTTCGCAGCAACTCCGGATCAACTTCATCAAGGCTCTGTTTTAACGCCTTCTTTTTTGGTGCGCTGTAATAGACAACGTCCTGATAATCAATCTTCGGATATTTAATATTTGGCCAGTGAGTAGGCTCAGTCATGGTCAACCAATGACGATAGGCCTTTAGACGGAACTCCAACATCCAATCCGGTTCTCTCTTGATTTCAACGATCTGACGAATAGTTTCCTCCGTCAGCCCGCGAGGAATCATCTCGGACTCAATGTCGGTCACGAAACCGTATTTGTAATCTTTATTAACTAACAGTTCTGTTGTACCCATTACCAGTTAACCTATTGGCTCTCCGTTATCATTTGAACTACCCTGTTAGGCGCTTACAGGATTCAGCCGATCTCTTAATCCCTGAATTTGGTGCAGAGCGGCATCTACATTCGCTTCTGTATCGAGCAACTGCGCCAGAGTGATTTCAGAAAGTGCGTTGTCTACAATCTGGTGGAGTTCCACAATCACCGGGCGAATTCCACAATCGCCTGTGTGTACACAAGTTTCCAGTACTCCCGTATAGCTCTTACAATGAGAGTCTACATGCTCGCCATCAAGAACTCGGATCACTTGATTCAACTTAATCTCCGAAGCTGGATAAGCAAGGTGGTAACCACCCTTAATCCCTCTCTGTGATTGGACAAGCCCGGCTTTGCTGAGAATCCACATGAGCTTTCCTGCGTTTGCCGCGGAGATCCCTTCGCGCCGCGCAATTTGCCCCAGCGTTAAAGTTTCACCATCTGCATCTGCTCGTGCCAATTGCAGCAGACATCGCAGCCCATATTCTTCTTGTGCCGAAATCTTCATGACACAGAACTCTTCGCAATCATTTCTTGTAAGCGCAAACGCATTCTAACTAAACCTTACTTTTTAGTCAATATTTCTAATAGACTGAACCGTAAAGGGATAGAATCCCTCGAGCATTCGTCTAAAGTGTGAAGTTGAATTCTATATAACCTGACAAACGGACGGCTTTATCGTCCACTATTGTGGGTTCGAATTGCCATCCACGGGCGGCCTCTTCGGCTGCTTGTTTGAACACCTGCGGGCCTTCAAAGCGGGAGATCGCCGCAACGTTTCCTGTCTCATCGATGATCACAAAAACCCTAACAATTCCACTAAACCCACCACTCTTCGCAAGCGCAGGATAAACGGGGACTACCTTCTTAGTAGCACGTTGATTTACTGAACCGGTGTTAAATGTCCTTGGTTCTTCTTTTGGATCCTGCATGGTTACGGAATCTTGGTGGACAGTTCCTGAAGCTTGATTTGGGGTACGCAAGGTTGAGATTTGAGGAATCCCAGAGATGGATGCGATTTGGGTGTGGGAAGACGCTAATCCATTACGGGCTGCCAAATGCTCTTTTTCCCACTTCGCCCGATCTTCGGAATCGCGTGCCAGAGATAGCCGTATCGAGGATAGATCCTCCAATAGGGACAGGGCATCGTATGCGCGAGGATCGTTTCCAGTTAATACCTTGGCTTGCACCACCATTCGTTCAATCAAGGACTTTAACCGGTTGAGATCCTGCAGCGCCTCTTCTGGCAACGCCGCGTCAGCGATGTTGATGCCAAATGTACGATAGCGTTGGAGATGAAGTCTGGCACTGTTTAGCGCTTGACCTGCCACCGCAAAGTAGCGAGGCAATCCTTCTTTTCTGGCGGCATGTGCACGGAAGGTCTGGTCAAGCAGGTTCTCGGCGCGCGGGTAGTTCGCGGCTTCAACGTAAATCCCAATAAGAATTACCGCAGTAACATGTTGAACCACATCGTCCACGGTGGAAGCGCGGACGGTCTCCAGCTCTCTTGCAGCCATTTCAAGCTGGTGAGACGCGGCCAAGGCTCGAGCGCGATCGATACGACGCTGAACATCATTCTGCGACGACGTTTGTGTCGCGTCTGTGTTCACTTGGGCTAGGGCCAAACTCGAGGCAAGAAGAATTAGAATTACTGAGAGGATGATTTCGTTTGACGGCAGATAGGTAAATCGCTCAGGTCTCCTCACTATTCTCTCCATAAATGCAAAAGCGAGCTTCATGCTCGCTGGGGAATACTGGGTGCCTATTATGGTCATTCGAAGCGTTTGAGGCAAGTGGAGTCATGCAAAAAGCGTAAATATCTGAACAGAATATAAGCTTTATCTTTATTTCGCAGGTACCAATCGCAGAATTCGATCATCGTCCTGTGCTGGAGATCCTCGCCCATCCCTATTTGAGGTTGAAAAGTAGATTGCGCCATCAGGGCCTTCAGCAACGTCGCGAATTCGCCCGTACTGTTTCAATAATAAGTCCTCTTGAGAAAGCACTTTTCTACCGTCAAGCACAACTCGAACAATCCGCTCACCGCGAAGACACCCAAATAAGAAGTTCCCCTTAAACTGCGGAAAAACTGAACCTCGATAGAACATGCCGCTCGCAGGTGCAACGGCAGGAGTGTATTCAAGAAGCGGTGACTCAAGTCCTTCGCGAGTTTGCCCGTGAGAGATCAAGGGCCAACCGTAATTCTTGCCGCGCTCGACGATATTTACTTCATCGCCCCCTCCGGGTCCGTCAAAACCCGAAGGTCCGTGCTCAGTCTGAAACATAAGGTTCGTTTCCGGCTGCCAGTCCATGCCCTGGGCGTTCCGGTGCCCGTAAGACCAGATTTCGGGCCTCGCATCCGACCGACCCACAAATGGATTATCATCAGGCACGGTACCATCATCATTCAGCCGCAACGTTTTTCCGCCCAATGAATCAAGGCGTTGAGCTATTGCTCTTTGTGCAGCGTCGCCGGTGGTAATGTATAGCTTCCCATCTGGGCCGAAACGAATTCTGCACCCGGCATGAAACTGTGCCGCGGGAATGTCTTCGATGATTACGGTTCTATCTGCAACGCCGTCGTCCGTTACGCGATATCTGAGCACACGCACCCGCTGGCCGTTACTCCTGTAGGTATATGACAGGTACAGAAACCCGTTTTCAGAGAACTTAGGATGGAGAGTGAGCCCCATAAGACCGCTCTCAGCGACTGTCTCAACATCGGGAACGGTTAAAAGCGGAGCTGGCCGCAACTGACCATTCTCAACGACTCTGACCCTGCCAGGACGTTCGGCAATCAACATCCTTCCGTTAGGGGTCCAGACAATTGACCAAGGTACCTGTAACCCACCGACAACGGTTTCGACTCTGAATTTGATCTCCTGGTTTGACGCCGTTTCCACTTCACCAGCCCCTCGGCCAGGAGGTGGTTGACTGCAGCCAAGTAAAATAATTAGAAGAATCAACGGTAAGTAGCGACTTTTTTTCATCTTAAGCCCTAATAAGCAAGAGTTTTCCAAAGTGGTTTTCGTCTCCACAATTTTTGCAGTGGTGTCTTATCCTTGGATTAAATAACCGAGGGGCTCAGTGTGAGATGTATTCGTGGAGGAGTTTGATTTCATCGCCTTGTTCACTTAACTCTACTCGCATGAGGTCGCGCATCGAAAGCATACCGACCCACCGTTCACCATCAACAACAGGAAGATGACGGCTCCCAATGAGCTCCATTAACTCGAGAGCCTGATGAGGAGTCTCATCGCACTTGATGACAGCTCGGAGGTCACTTGTCACTTCACCAACTTTGACGCTGGCAGCATCGCGACGGGGAACAACTACCCGATTCAAAACGTCTCGTTCTGAGAAAACACCCAAAAGCTTTCCGCCTTCGTCAAGGACGCAAACAGCCCCGATATTTCGCGAGGCCATGAATTCTACAGCTTCCTGCACACTGACTGAGGCACTCAAAGAATAGGGCTCACGGTTACGAATGACGTCTCTGATAAGCATCGATTCGGGCCTCCTACAATGTCTGGGTGATTAGCTGCGTATTATAGAAAAAGGCTGCCGTGCTGTCTCTAGTAAAAACATCAACCAAACAGACTTTGTTGCGCTGAAGGTCTCCTAAACGTGTTTCGTTCCGCACGAACGGACTGCTTGTTGAAGCCTAACCGCTCGCAGTGAATTCTAAACAACCGGTGAATTGCCTCCCAATAAGCCCCCTTACCCCGCATCCGCTCACCAAATACGCTCGAATTCAGTTTGCCATCTCGAGCTTCCCTGATCCGATTCAGGATGCGATCTGCTTTAGTGGGAAGCTCTTCCCGCAAACGCTGCTGAAAGTAAGGAGCCACACTCCCTGGAAGGCGCAGCATGTTGACAAACGCCTGCTTAGCTCCCGCATCCTTTGCGCGTTCTAACAATTCAGGAATGTCGGTTGTTAGACCAGGAATAACCGGTGCGATTCCAATACCAACTGTGATCCCCGCCGCAGCAAGATCAGCCATGGCGTGAAAACGGGCTTCAGGCAGCGGCGCAAACGGCTCAACGGCTCGAGCTGCCTCACGATCGGTGAAAGGTATGGTGAAGAACACACTTAACTGTGCCTTTTGTGAGAGCTCCTTCAAAAGTTCTACGTCCCGACGAATAAGTGCTGACTTTGTAATGATCCCCACTGGATTACGAAACTCTAAACAGACCTCCAGACAACGTTGGGTCAGCTTATAGTGTGCTTCGAGAGGGATATAAGGATCAGAAGTAAAGGAGAAGACAATCTCGTCACCTTTCCACGAGGGTTTCAGCAACTCCTTTCTAAGCAACTCAGGCGCAGTTACCTTGGCGACGATTTTTCTGTCGAAATCCGTTCCGGCGCCGTATCCGAGATATTCATGTGTGGGCCTGCTGAAACAATAGGTACAACCATGGATACAGCCCCGGTAACAGTTGATGGAGTAGTCGAAGCTTACGTCTGGGCTGTCATTGTGGCTAATGATGGTCCGCGTACCCGTCTCCTCAAACACCTCGAGTTTAACTTCCGGAGGCTCACCCAGCCACTCGACGGAATGCGTTAACCAAGGGTTTGGTGGATTGGCAACAGGGCGCATCTTTTAAAACCTTATGCTTTCGGAACATCTACTGCCACAATTGACTCAATCGCGTTAATGCGAATGAAAACTTCCGTGGGCTCTGTATTCTCGGCTTCAAGCAGTGAGATGTACTCCTGGGTAACGTCGGCGACTCGTCCTTCATATATGCCACCGGATAAAGTCTTTATGTTGACTAAGCGACCCCTGAAGCGGCTAAATAGACTTTTCTTATTTTCTAACTGTCCGTTCTGCATGAGACTACCGTAACCCTTAGAACTTTTCGTCTTTGGTTCGTCTTATTTCATTAGTCTCTGTATCCATCCAGGTGACAAAGAAGAATCGGTAGTGGTCCGGATCCTCAAGTGTAATAAATCGTCCTCCCCAACCTTCTTCAGCCGGAGCTTCTACCTCAACTCCGCGAGAGGTTAACTCTTCATAGTAGCGATCGACGTCGTCGATTCCGATGAAAAAATGTGCCCCTCGCCCCCTTCTCAACATCGTCTCTAAATGCTGTGCTAGCGTAATCCTCAACTTCCCTGCTTTTAGTGTTGCCATTGGTGGTTCCGAAAGCGAATTGTTAGATTCCACCTCAAGTCCGAGTTGTCCTTTATAGAAGGCAAGGGACTCTTCAAGGCTATTCACTTCCAGGAATAGAAGATCCAATCCACTGAACTTCATAACAGTGCCAGTTACCCGATGACCGTTAGTAAAAGATAAACTCCATAGCCGCTAAAGACAACCACCGTCCAAAAGAGCATTTCTTGCAAGAACGTGTGTCTTCTAAATGGATTTGATGACGATAAAGATGCGTTAAAAGCACTAAGCGCGCTATGAGCCATCATGATTCCAAAAAGGATAACTCCCACAGCGAGCACAGCCAGGGGCCATAGAAACCAAATCCATTGAAACCGAACTAACAGAAGCAGAATAAAACCTGTCAGCAGGAGAAGAAGAGCACTCAGACCATGTCCCAGCAACCCCACGTCACGAGCTGGTGGTGAAGAATATCGGGCAGCGGTAGAAGGACCTGGTGTTTTCCTGCGTTGCGCATCGTATTCCTGCCGGATGCTTTTGTCCTTGAGAACGGCATAAGCTTCATTGAGAGATTTCATATCCTCTTCGCTGCCACCGCGGTCAGGGTGCAAGCGTGCGGCAAGCCTCTTGTAGAGCCGCTCGATATCGCGGTGCGAAGAGTCTTCTTCAGCTCCGAGGATGCTGTAATAGTCCTTTTGGGCATCAAATTGGCTCATGCCGGTCACGAGATTTTAGAGTCGGGGTCAACGATTTGCAATTTTCATCGGGATTGGACGCAGATAAACTTTTGACTTAAAGTTCCATGCGATGAGCCAGTCATTTGCACCCGGGGATGATCTCGTTTTTCAACTCGAAAGTGGGTATGGACTGCTTCGGCTGTTAGCAGTTGAAGGAGAGGGTCCTGAAACAGTCTGGCATCTGCTTGCGTACGATGAGTTCTTTCCTGATGTTGAATCCGCGGAAAAAGCTTTAATCGAACCTTCAGAATTTAAGGTGCGTGAGCCGCACATGGCTCTGACCAACCGGGCTTTTGAGCGCACGCCTGCCGCTCGCCTTGGAAATCGTGAAGTGACAGAGGCTGAACTCGTTCCTTACCATAAATGGCTTCAGAGGGAAGACCGAAAGGTTTCCGATCGGTCTGCTTTGCTAATGCTCGGGATACGGTAACCGTTGGTAGCCTCGATGAGTTTCCTAATAAGCCGCGCTGTCGTAATCACAATCTTAATCACGTTGTTCTCATCAGTTCTCCTCGGAGCACGTCGAGAACGACTTATCGAAGGCTGGCGACCTCTTCACTACGCGGTGAATCTCACACTGGACGAGCAACTTAGTGAGATCGCAGCACAAGCCACAATTACCGTTCAGATCCTGGAAAGCAACCTGTCTTTCATTGATTTTGATTTTGGACGTATGGTCATACAGTCGGTTTCTATTAACAATCAGGCTGTTGAGTATGAACGTCCTGCAGGTTTGCTAAAACTCAGCCTTCCGATGCAATTCGGCAAAGGCGACCAAGCTACCGTCGAGGTTAAGTATCGTGGTAGGCCCGACGATGGCCTGATACTTAGCCGCGACAAAGACGGAAGGCCATCAGCCGTAGGAGATAACTGGCCCAATCGCGTGCATCACTGGATTCCTTCTCTTGATCATCCTGCCGCAAAGGCTACAGTAAGCTTCACTGTAACGGCGCCTGCACGAAAAGAGGTGGTAGCTAATGGCCGATTGACTGGGATCACTGGATCAACGGCAACTCGAACTTGGACATTTTCTGAAGCCTCTCCAATTCCACCCTACTGCATGATTGTAGCTGTAGGAGAGTTTGCAAGACTTGAGGCTCCTGAGCCCGCTTTGACGCCGTTAACCTATTATGTACCGCCTAGTGACAAGAAATATGCGCTCCAAGGCTTTGCACCGGCAGCGCCATCGCTCAAAGTATTTAGTGAGTTGATAGCTCCTTATCCTTACGACAAGTTGGCGCTGATTGTAGGACCAACCCGCTTTGGCGGTATGGAAAACTCCAGTGCTATCGTTTTCACAAACAACTTGTTTGTCCCGCGACCACGTGAAGCAGTAAGTCAGGTATTCAAAGTAAGGCGGGGCATTGTTAATCTCGTAGCACATGAGATAGCTCACCAGTGGTTCGGAAATTCTGTAACGCAATCCACATGGTCGGATCTGTGGTTGAGCGAAGGCTTTGCCACCTACTTTGCTGCTCTTTTTATTGAACAGACCGACGGCCAGGCTGCATTTCAGGATTATATGCGTGAGGCAGAACAACAATACCTTGCGTATGCGGCGAGGAATCGGACTCCGATCTTTGATGACCAAACGGAAGACCTGATGAAGCTTCTTAATGCAAACAATTATCAAAAGGGAGCCTGGGTATTACATATGCTACGGAGCCAGCTTGGTGATGAGACATTTTTTCGTGGCATTCAAGCCTATTACAACAAGCATCAGTCTGCCACCGCTAGCACAGAAGATCTCCGGGCTGCACTCGAAAAAGAGTCGGGCTCGGAACTACATGACTTTTTTGAGAGTTGGGTGTACGGAAAAGGACATCCCCAATATGAGTTGAGGTGGGCATGGAACAAAGAACTGCGAAAGCTTCGGATCGATCTAAGGCAGACTCAGCCAGAGGCTGCCTTTGCTAATCCTCTTCCGATTGATGTGGTTACAAAACTCGGCCCAGTCAGATTTGTGTTGACCCCAGAAGGTAAAGAGTACTCTCAAGAAATGAGTCTTGAGGTACAACCGCTTACCATACAGGCTGACCCTCACAATACGGTGCTCAAAGAGATAAGAGTGAGATCAGGTCAGCCCGTACAGGTTCAACCAAAAACTCCTAAGTGAATGTCATCTCCTAAAGTGCGATAACAGCTATGTTATCAAGGTCCAAAGCGGTCTCTGTATTCACCTGCAACGATAAAGGCTTTCACCATCTCAGCGTCTACAAAGTTGCCGTCGAAGTCATTCAGCTTCCCGAGCCAGAAGTTATAGCCTGCAAAGTCTGTATCAGGAGTATCATTCGGATTCCGCCGCAGATAGCCAAAGTACTGCATCAAAACGAACGCGCGGTTGAACTCCATCTGCACCAAATCCGCATCTTCCGCGATTGTTCGCAAGACTTGCGCTCGCGTCTTGGCGCCCATCGTTAAGTCATTCACCAGTTGGTCTCGTTCGGCTTGCGACAGCACATCCCCAGCGTTCTGGTTCAGCATGTCCACAAACTGCGCCGCCGTCAGCGTCCCCGGGTAGGCCATCATAAACCGCTCCCGCGTCACAAATTCTGCAGCAAAAGCGTTTTTGTTGTTTTCCAACTGCGCTTCCCAGTCTCCCTGCCCCACTACTACCCCACGTCCGATCTCCTGCGTGTCCGGCAGAAACTCGTTCAACCGCAGGGGCACCGGCGCATCCATCAAATTCCCGTACGCCGTCTTATAAATCCGATACACCAGATACCCCGTCTGCTGAAACTCGATCGACAGATAAAACGCGGCCGAGACATTGATGCGCTTTACCTCGATGCAAGCCATATCGTCACCACACGAGGTAATCTCATTGGTCCAAAATGCCAGCCCTGCATCATCCGGCTCGCGATTAAGAAAATCCAGATAGTGCTGCCTAGCAAAGAAGCTTGCCTGGTCAACCGGATTCGGCCCATCCATCATGTCATTGTCAACAATCGTAATGGTGGCCGTGGCAGGCGCTCCGAGAGTTGCTCCAGTCGGGCTACTGAGAACGACGCTGAAGGTCTCGTTCCCTTCCATGTATGAATCGTCGATAATCAATACTGTTATTGTCTTTTCGGTCTCACCACCAGCGAAGCTCAATTTACCTACCGCGATACTATAATCGCATCGTGATGAAGCAGCACCTGTTACCTGGCTGCAGTTATTAGTCCCAGCCGTGTCGCTGGTCGTGTAATCTACCGTTGCCATTCCTGAGGAGTCTCCCAGCCGGTTTACGGTCAACGAAACTGACTTACCATCTTCATTCACATTGTGGTCGGCGTTTGTAAACTGGATTGTCATTGGCGTAGGAGTGGGGGACGGCGATGGTGTTGGCGTTGGCGTTGGCGTTGGCGTTGGCGTTGGTGTTGGCGTTGGTTCCCCGGCGGTAATAGTAAAGTTCGCATCAGAAATATCAAAGAACACATTCCCTACTCCCTCAACTTTGATTCGAGCGGTAGTAGTCGCATTATTGGGCACGGTAATCATTTCGGTGCCATCGTTAGGCGTACTTTCCAGAATTACAATTGGAAACGTGATTCCACCGTCCGTTGAGAGCGATATTTTGACATTTGCCGCACTTACAGGTGCAGCCGTCGTATTAGCTACATTCCAAGTTACGGTTTCTTGGGTGTTGCCAGTCCAGTTCACCGCAGAGTGTGGCGCGGTCACGATAAATGGACCACTGTTGTCGTCAACGGTTAACTGCATTGTTGCCGAGTTAACACCGCCACCACCAGCCTGATTATCACGGGCTAATACCTGAAAATTCATCATACGAGAGATCGATGGAAGGATCTCTCCAGTTAAGCAAGTAAGGCCACTGCAGTCGTAATTTGTCGGCGGCACATTGGCATCGCTAAGGATATGCTGGAGCCGCGGAAAAGTACGAGTGGGACTAGTAACAGGTGAGAAAGAACGAAAGATGGGACGCGCATGACCATCAGCATCTGTATCTGGTGGCGATTGCGGACCAAGATCCAACTGCTCCCAGACAAAAGTGACCACGTCTCCATCCATGTCGCTACCGCTTGCCGTAAGGGCAAAGGGTGTGCCTTTGGGAATTGTAAAGTTGGCCCCAGCGTTGATGGTCGGCGGGGTATTGCCTGTCGGCGTATTAGCCTGGCAAGTTTGCGTTGCAATGTAATCCAACATCTGATCAATACTATTAGAGTGAAAATAGTCCTCAGCATTCAGCTGAAGGTTCTGAGCACCACAAACTGAAGCATAAGACATTATCGTAGAACCACTCCCTGGCTCATAAGCCCCGTCCTCATCTCGCTGATCGCAACTGTCTGTTGAACCATTGAAAGAGTGAGTAGCCCCAAACTGATGGCCAACCTCGTGCGCTACCAGTTCTATCGCAAAAGGATCTCCAACCGGCATAGCGGCGGTAGAAACGCCTTGTGCCTTAAAATCCGCACGGCAGGTTGAAGGTGTAATGGCAACTCCCGAGCCGCCTGCGGGCGCCGTGCCGAAAACATGACCAATGTCGTAGTTGGCTGCACCGATAAAATCATCATCATCAAGAGTGGCCTGGTTCTCGTCCAGCATCTGGATCAGGTCGTTCGGCTCTGTATACGGATCACTTGCGGCATCGGTAAAAATGATATTCTCCTGATTAGCAACTAGTGTAAGACGGACTGTAAGATCACGTTCAAAGACTCCATTAACGCGGTTAACGATTGTTTGAATTGCTGCTAACGCTGTAGCCTTGGTCCCTCCAGTGAAAGCGGTAAACTCACCCGTGGCTGCAACAGCGAATCGATACGTTCTTAAAGTCTCTCCACTTGTAAGCTGCAAACCCGGCGTCGTACTTCTGAGAGACTGCTCACGATGATGACCGGTTACAAGACATTCGAATTTTCTGATGCCGAGAGGAAAATCGTCTTTAAAATAGCTAATGTAATTAACTACATCTCCTTGAGCATAGGGATCTATATAAACTGAATCACCGGAACGAAGAATCATCGCCCGGAAACCAAAGCGACTGACGTCAATCTTCGCCACCGCAGTGCGATCTTCGATTCCCTGACCAGTGTAGGTCTTAAAGTCCGGATAACGAGCCGCGAGTTCAGGCTCCATCATGACACTCTCGACGATATGAAACCTGGCAAAAGAGCCGTCCGGCATAGGCAGCGTTATCGTGACAGGGCTCTGTTTTGCCTTTTCGCTGAACTCCTTTGGCACTGAAACTAACAGCTCCCGAAGAACATCATGATTCAGCCTTATGGTGCGATACTTCTCCGGTATCAAGGTGTGAGGTTTGTCGCTGATTGTTTTCTTATCTACATACTGCCAAAGGCCGTCGCTGGATACTGTGGTTTCTTGCTCCTTGAGCGAGGCGCTAGTTTCACGCAATTGCCCCGATACTAAATAAATCACGGCGGCAGCGAGTATTAAAAACATCAGTACTGCAGTACATCTGCGCTTGCCAATGCGACCAAAACCAGTGCTCTCTTTTTTTAGGCGGATTACGGAGGAAGATCTTTCCATCGGTAGCGTCTCCTTTTCAGAACCGTGCGGGGTAACAAGTCTGCTGAAGACTTCCGAAGCGCGGTTGAACTTAAGTGGTCATGGGATTACGTTCAACAACTTACCTGATTGAGAGTGGCATGGTACTAGAGGAAGCTAGGTTGAGCAAGAGGAAAGTGAGCTTTCTGGACCACCAAAATGATCGTCTGGGATAGCCGGTCTCAACCAGTGTCCTAGTGTGGCGGGCGGCGGTAATTTATCGCGTAGGCCGGAATATCTATTCCATCCTTGAGGCGGACGTCAGGTATAGGGTGACCTGCTTCCAAGCGTAATGGAATTACTCCAGCCCAAACATCCAAGTCGTAGTCCTCTTCATCGTCCAATGGTGGCCCGGTTCGCACTTTGGCTGAAGCTTCATTGAGCGGCATTGATAAAACTGTAGTGGCTCTCAACTCTTGTTTGCTCGGTTCACGAACGTCGGCCCAGCGTCCACGTACCATGTGCTCGGAAAAACCCACCAAGGCCTTTATCTTCTCTTCCCCTTCTACTTCTGTCGCCTTACCGAAAATGACTACCGAGCGATAGTTCATGGAATGATGAAATGCGGATCGCGCCAGCACTAACCCGTCAAGAAGCGTAACGGTGACACATACTTCAACGCCTCCAGAGAGCGCGCGCAACATGCGACTCGCCTGCGATCCGTGAATGTAGAGCTTGTCATCGAGGCGTGCATAACCTGTGGGAATGACAAAAGGCTGTGCGTCAACAACAAAGGCTACGTGGCAGATCAAGCCTTCATCGAGAATACTGTTGATCTCATCGCGATCATAAATGCCTCGCTGCGGCAAGCGCTTTAGTGTCGTGAGTTTTGTCTTGGTAATCTTCATCGAGTTTGAAACTAGAATGAAATGAAAATCTACGAACCGCTAATCGTAAGTCGATTAGGAGCTAAAGAAAAGGAAGGTAAACACTTCAGTGCACAAGAAAAACTAGGTAGGGACCTTTACGTTTATATAAGGCAAGCACCGTCGGAACCTTAAATTTCAGCTACACTGCCGTCTTTTGCAATTAGGTCAAAACTTCGTTAGCCTAGCTACGCAACACGGAGCGACTTGCCGGCAATGCTCATTGCCGGAACAATCAGAGAGTTACCGCCCCGGTTTCATCCCACTCGCACAAGTGGCAAGAGCCTAATGAGAATAGTCGTTGCTGAAATCCTCGGCCAGGAAAAGCTAGCCCCGCGACAATTTGATCAATCAGTTATCAGAATTGGACGCGATCCAGCTCGTTGCGACCTCCTCTTTGAACAGGGTAAGTACCCGATGGTCTCTCGGCTTCATGCCGAAATCCACCTGCAGTCTGAACGTTGTTTGCTGATCGATGCCGGCTCCACTCAAGGTACATTTCTAAATGGTCAGCGCATCGTTGCCCCGGCCGAACTTCAGCCTGGCTTCAGGGTTCAATTTGGAACCAAAGGTCCAACAATAGTAGTCGATAGTATTGAAAATCCCGCGCCAGTCGTTGCAAGCACCGGATCATCCCCAAAGCAAGAGTTTGAAACAAGAGTAGACTTCTCTCATTTCCCGGATACTCCGGTTCGTCCGGAAACTACCTTTAAGCCTGTGCCACAATCAAAGAGGCCCGATGCGATTCCCTATGTCGTGTTCGAAAGTGGAGGATCAACGACTCCTGAAGGCAGAACATCGCTGAACAAGAACGCTACGCTCTTGGGTCGAGATCCGGCTGCTGACATCTCTGTCGATGCCGCCGCTGCCGTTGTGTCGCGTCGGCATGCTGAAATTCAAAAAAGCAATGGAAATTTTCAAGTTGTAGATCTCAATAGCTTCAACGGAACGCTCTTAAACGGCCAACGCATCAATCAACCTACACCGCTTCAGGATGGCGATAGGATCCAACTGGGACTCGGTGGGCCAGTATTTCGTTTTGTAGATCCGGCCTCCTTCGATGAGCAAGAACAATCTCAACCTCTCCCAGACCAGCTATACGAACCGTCTTTGCCCGCTCCAGTCCCAGTAGCGGCACCGGATGCATTTGATGGACAACGCACCGTCGTTATTCGTTCTCCGCGCCAGGCTGTAGTTAGTCGCCAACCGGGTATCGGTAGCGATGCCCAACTTCTCACCCATTGTTCATTTGATAGAAAGGCCCGACTTTCAGTAGGGCGGTCTCCCGATAACGATATTCGGGTGGATGGACTCTTGATTTCGAATCACCACGCTGTTTTCTCCAGAGAGGCGAATGGCGTCTTTGTCGAGGACAGCCGCTCGACAAACGGTGTGTACATCAATGGAGTACGCATAAGTGGCCGGCGTCCCGTGCAGAGTAATGATGTTATCCAGATTGGCTCGTTTCTCATCCAGGCTGATCCGATGAGCGGAGTCTCGGTCTTCGACACGCGCTCTAAGATTCGGATAGACGCTATTGATATTACGCGAGTAACCCGTCACCGGTCGGGACGGGGTTCGATAGTGTTGTTGGATGATGTCGATCTGACAATCCAACCGAACGAGTTTATCGGCTTGATTGGTCCATCTGGAGCTGGCAAGTCGACCCTCATGAATGCCCTCAACGGTATGAGCCCGACAACTAATGGTCGCGTTCTAATCAATAATCTCGATCTTTACCAGCATATTGATTCCTTAAAGCAATCGATCGGTTATGTCCCTCAAGACGACATCATGCATCGGGACCTCACTGTTTACAGGACCCTCTACTACGTAGCCCGCTTACGTCTCTCTCGAGATGTACCCAAGCGGGAGATCGATCAAATCATAGGACAAGTTCTCGACGTTACAGGCCTTACAGAGAAGCGGGACGTTACTGTTTCCCAGCTCTCAGGAGGCCAGCGCAAAAGGGTTTCGATAGCAGTAGAACTGATCACAAAACCATCCGTGCTCTTTCTGGACGAACCTACTTCTGGACTCGATCCGGCCACCGAAGACAAGATCATGAAGCTCTTCCGTCAGATTGCCGAGTCGGGCCACACGGTTGTTCTAACCACACACGCCATGGAGAACATTAGTTTGTTCGACAAGATTGTTGTGTTAATGCGAGGCAAGCTGATCTTTTATGGCACTCCTGCGGAAGGAATCGAGTTCGTCGGTGTCTCAAATTTCAAGGACTTTTATGACAAGCTTGAGGAGCCCATCGAAGTTCAGATGAGCAGGATGCTGCCTCTTTCAGCTAAGGCTACAAAAGCTCAGAAACGAGCTTACGAGGAGAACCGCAACCAAATTGCGGACGCTGTGGCAGAGGAATGGAGACGCAACTTTCATAACACCACTATTTATCAGCGAAATATTGTTGAACCATTGAGCGGACTCGAGCGGGGAATAAGAGCCGTCCCGATGACGAACCGTCGCACTGGCCTCATTGATTCAGTGCGCCAATGGGGAACGCTGGCGCGGCGCTATTTAGAGATTCTGGCTGCGGATAAAACCAACCTTCTAATTCTTCTGGGACAGGCTCCTTTGATTGCACTGATGACGTATTTAGTAGTCGGAGCTCGGGACCCGAGAGATTTTCCCTACTTTGTGCTTGCACTAGTTGCCATCTGGTTCGGCGCGTCGGTGGCAGCACGCGAGATTGTGAAGGAAAGACCAGTGTATAAGCGAGAACGTATGGTCAATCTCGGTTTGCTTCCTTATATCGGTTCGAAAATCTTTGTTCTTTCATTAATAGTCAGTACGCAGTGCATTCTTCTGTTTTTCACGCTCAAGATTCTTCATTTTTCAGGTTTGATGTCCTTACCTGGCCTATTTGCCGGCTTGCCTCAGTTATTAGTGATGGTTCTCACGGGAGTTGTTGGGGTGGCACTGGGATTATTTGTATCTGGTCTCGTGAAAACATCCGAGATGGCAACAAGCATGGTACCTTTGATTCTTATTCCGCAGATTCTTTTCTGCGGTTTGGTTGGGGTGCCACAAGGTTTTGCGAAAGTTGTAGGAGCTGTCATGCCTGCTACGTGGTCTTTTGATCAGATGAAGCGCCTTTCAGCACTTGACACCTTGAAACCGGAAGGATCCAGTGATGGCCGCGGCCTTTATAAACGTATCGAGGAGTCCAATGATCGTAGTCTGGCGACCGCGCGATCTGAGGTGGACGACTATAGAACAAACGCGGAGGCAAAACTGAAGGTATATGAACGTGAGATGAATCAATATCTTGCTTCTCGCAGTGCAGGTAACCTGACCACGGCGCCCCCAACACCACCGGTGCTTGACCTGCCTCCTACCATTCCTGATGCCGAAAAGCTGAGTGAGGATCTTAGCGGTTACGTCAGCTTCAAACATCCCTGGGGCAATACCGCAGTTAATCCGCTGATTCTTTTGGTCATGCTTTTTGCATTTATCATGATGACCATAATCAGCTTACGAGCAAAAGACACGAATCATTATTGATTTGGGGTGAGAGCAATTATGGTCGCAGTTAAACCAGACGCCTACGACGAGTTTGCGTATCTGAACTATGCTTATTCCTACACTCATCCTGACCAGATGGGCACCCTAGCTCGGCTTTTTGGAATGGAACCAGCCCCGGTAAACGGATGTCGCGTGCTCGAAGTCGGGTGCGGTGATGGCGCCAATCTGCTGCCAATGGCGCAAGGCTTACCAAACAGCCAATTCATCGGTATTGACCGGGCGATGAAACCAATTGAGAACGGCCAGGCGATGATTTCGACGTTGCAGCTTCGAAATATTGAACTTCATCAATTCGACTTAATGAACTTACCAGAGGAGTTGGGCCAATTTGATTACATCATCGCCCATGGCCTCTATTCCTGGGTGCCTGCAGAAGTTCGTGATGGAATCCTCGCTCTCTGCAGAGCTCGTTTAACCCCTCACGGGGTGGCTTACGTCTCTTACAACGCTTATCCCGGTTGTCATCTCAGAAACATCGCGCGCGAGCTAATGCTCTTCCATACTCGTGCAGCCCACGAACCTTTCGAAAAAGTGGGCCAAGGACGCGCATTAATCAAATGGCTTGCAGACGCTCGGCCTCACGAGGGGATTTATCCAGCACTCTTGCGTGAGTTCAGTAGTCATTATCAATCGAAGACTCAGGCCGCCATCTATCATGATGACCTCGCCGAGATAAACGCTCCGGTTTACTTCTACGAGTTTGTGGCGCATGCGGCATCACACGGACTTCAGTTTCTTTCCGAGGCCGTTCACTTTGACGCTGCAGAACACAATTTTCCTGCTGAAGTTGCGGAGTCGCTTCGACAGTTAGGCCAACAGGATCCGCTAGCAAAGAGCCAATATCTGGACTTTTTGGAAGGCAGAGCTTTCAGGCAAACGCTGCTCTGCCACCAAGAACGGTTGCTAGATCGAATACCAAAATCAGA
Source organism: uncultured Chloracidobacterium sp. (assembly GCA_964574785.1). Lineage (GTDB taxonomy): Bacteria > Acidobacteriota > Blastocatellia > Pyrinomonadales > Pyrinomonadaceae > PSRF01. The sequence continues at coordinate 27,597 of CAZNPP010000032.1, forward strand.
AATAGTTACAAACTTTTATCTCAGATCCCGGGCAAAACCGACTTCCGAGAACCCTGATCTCAAATCCATAAGCACCGAAGAATTCAAGACTCCGACCTCAGGGACAATTGCCACCGACTTCCCATTAGCTAAGATGGCGATTTTTTACCTTAACGAGATCTACCCAGACTCAATAGATTTCGAAGGCCTGGTCAATGAAGCTTGCAAGAGACTGGAAACGAGTACCTATGGTAAGCAAGATCAAGAGGCCCAGGCACTGGCCGAAATTATTCTCAAAGCTTACGGAGCGAATGTAATCGAACTTCATCTTCACCAGACTGCGGTTGCTCGAATTCCCGGTGAGCAGCCTGTGGCAAGTCCTTTGGCCCGTTTACAAGCGAAGCAGGGTGGTCTCTGTACGTCACTGCTGCATGAGACCATAAAGTTCGAGGACTTTCTGTCGCAGCAGTTGATTATGTTGCTCGACGGAACACGCGATCGAGCTGCTTTGCGGCAGGAGATGTCAGAATTGATCAACTCTTCTGAGTTTGTCCTCACTCAAGGGAAAGAGCCAGAAGCACAAAGAGAAGAGTTGCTTGAAGCACTGCCGGACAAACTGGAAGTAAAACTGAATGAACTAGGCCGTATGGGTTTTCTTTTGAAATGAACCTTCTGGCAGAGATAGAAAGCCGCGTTCGATCATCTTTGAAACCAGTTCAGTCAAATGTTGCAATTCAAAGCCCGGAGGCAGCTCGTCCTGGCTTCTCAACTTTTCGTAAATCTCCAGAGCCGTCCTTTGCCCATCAAAGCTGGTAGCCAGGGGAACCAATATCGGATCGAATCTCACTTCAGACGCGAATGGTCGTTCGCACTTAAAAACATATTCAGTGGGCCACAACTTCCCTTCCTCGACTGTGTGCGAGACGGTTACTCGCAACCCCGGCGCCATCGTTAGACGACTATTAAGCAATACGTCAGGAAAAGTGCTCTGCAGACTAAGATCATGAAGTGTGAAAGCGAATTCAAAATCCTCACCCTGGGTTTCCTCGGACAGTTTTCTCCGCTCGGTCCAAGGTTTCTGACCTGACCCGGTAGCGCGGCGTCGAACATAAAGCACCCCATATGGTACGCTGACGACTTGTGACATCTTGAATGCATCCCCAATCTGTTGCATTTCTTCTGGACCATATTCGCCCTTTGCAGCCAAGTTCTCCAGTATCTCTCGCGGAGTCTTCTCGCTGTTCCAGGCAAACAAGATGTCAAAGTCCATTTGCTGTGCACCCAGCCAGTTTCTGACTCGCTCTTCATAACTCCCCTCTCTGGTATCTAGTCCGATGGACACCATACAAAGAAGACCTCCAGGATTTAAGTGTGCTGGAAGTCCTTCGATGACTTTGCGGACCAACATTTCACCAGTGGCGCCGCCGTCACGCCAGATCTGGGACAATTGCGGCGCAGGTACATAAGGGGGATGGGCCACTATACGATCAAAGGTCTGGCCCGCCACCGGCCCATAAAGGTCTCCGCGTACGATTTCGACGTTTGAAAGATTGTTCAGATAGCGATTGAAACGTGCAAATTCTGAAGCTCGTTCTGTGAGATCAGCCGACACCACGTGCTCACAGCTACGACTCAAAACGAAGGCAGCAATCCCTGGCCCGGCGCACAGATCGAGAGCATTTTTGCCGGGATTCCGCGGGATGACCCTGAGGAAACGCAAAGTCCCCTCATATATCGCAGGAAATACAATGTCCTCTGGCCCCTTGAACTTTGAACCATCAGGACTACTTTGGCGATCCGAAACCATGTAAAAGCCAGCCACAGGATAGAGTAATACCTGGGCATAAATTTGATCATCGCCATATTCACCCGTGCCCAGTAAGCCAAGAGAAAAGAAGGTTTCGAGCATTTCTGGCCCAAAGCCGCGCTCAACCTCGTCACACGGTACCATGGATTGGCAGGTAAACAGACGCAGCAACATCTTGAACTGCTCAGATCGATGGGAAAGGTCCACTGGTTCAGGCGCCCCTAACTCCCATAGGTGATCGACCTTCATCGACGCACAAACACTCTTTTCAAAAAAATCATTTGCCTTCAAGAAATCTGATACGCGGGCAAACTGCTCTGTTGTGCCAAAGCGCAAAGGTAGCTGTGTCGCATATGAAGGTATTGTCATACCTGAACTCCCAATGAATTAGAACAGCAATAAACCGACTTGACAGCAGGTCGTTAAATCTTAGAGTGCATATGTTTACGCGCCAGCCATCACGTTGACAAGGTCCTGCAGCCCTAGTAGGCTTCTCGCCAATTAGACCGGCAGTTTACTTCGCAAGTGTGTTAATCCAAACCGGAGAACAACTCTAATGGATGCAGGCTACAGCACTCAACGACTGTTAGCATTGAGGAAACTAACCCGTGCCCTGGCTGATCTATTGCGAGCTCGGATTAGAGAATACCTTCAGACGGTTGGGCCTCTCCTACGACCCAAAATTGTTTTGGGAAATTATGTTGAGGGGGGCGCATACGAGGTCGCACGTACTGGCGACAAACCCTTTCAGGAACTGCAGAAACTATACCAACAAATTGCACAGGCAAAGCCTTACCGGCTCTCACAGGAGATCAAAACGCCGCTCGAGGTAATTAATCCACAGCTTGAAATTACTCCAGTGGAGTATGAGCACGCGGCAACTGCTGGAGCCGAGACGAAGAAGGTCATCGTCACTTCTCCGTTAAAATGGGTCCTTACGTATGGCGGGTTCTCTCCTGGCAAACTAATGGAGATGCTTGAGAGTGATCGCCGCACTGGTGACGACCTACAGCAGTTTGTATTGCACTATTTGATGATGCATATCGTTACGTCACATCAGTCCGGAGTTGCGCGGATCCTCGAAGCACTTCACTTCCCGATCAGCACTACACGATCATCAGAGTTCGGCGAACTCCCAATCACAATCATCTCGTCATCTATTACGACAATTCGGCCACCTGACGAAGTAATCATCGAGAGCACCGAAGTCGCAGGAATGGATGTATTTGAAGAAATAGTTAATATCGAGGACGTGGCAAAGCTGATCGATCCGCTTAGAGAACAACTGCTTGGCATTTTGAAGAGCCACGGCGAAGATGTCGGGAGCTTATGAACAGAGCTCTAAAGCGAATCAAAATAAGGCGAGAGATCCAATGGCTAAAGAGTTTTCATTACGCGAATTTGAGGGCGAGCTGGTGGCAACCATGGAAGAACCGGAAGCTCGGCCGCAGCCAGAAACTCCTTTTCGTATAGCTCTGCTGGGAGATTGGAGCGGACGAGCCAATCGCAAGCTTCTTGCCTCACCAGCAGAATTAGCGGAGTGGCGACCTCTCCTTATCGATCGTGACAATCTGGACCAGATCATGGCACGGCTGGGGGTGAAGCTACATCTGCCAGTGACAGGAGAGAATAATCTTTCTCTCACGATTAGTTTTAGGGAATTAGATGATTTTCATCCGGACCGCATTTACAGACGTCTTGATCTCTTTGAGCGGCTCAGGCAGTTGCGTGATCGTCTGCAGAATCCGAAAAGCTTTGCAGCAGCCGCTGCGGAAGTTCGAAGTTTGCTGAACCTTGAAAAAAGCCACTCACAGGATACATCCGAGGAACCACTGCACGAGCCGCAAGACGCTATGACCGGCTCGCCCGGGGGACTGCTGGATCAGATTTTGGACCAGTCTAAGTCCGCAGATTCCAAAACTGACCGCGGCTTACCGAGAATCTCTGCCGAGATCAGTGCTCTTGCGCGTGAGGCCGTCGCCCCCTATGTAGTTCCTGGACCGGACGCCCAGGAGGAAGAACTCATAGCAGCCGTCGATCGGGCCATTGGCAACGAGATGGCAGCTATCTTACATAATTCTGAATTTCAAGCCCTCGAAGCTGCTTGGCGTGCCGTTTATCTTTTGGTCTCGCGTCTCGACACCGGAGAGAACTTGAAACTCTATCTATTGGATATTTCTCGAGCCGAACTGGAAGCCGATCTGATGGCCGTCGAGGACCTTCGGCAAACGGCGTTATACAAGCTTCTGGTAGAGAAGACTGTAGGAACGCCTGGTGGCATACCTTGGGCAGTCGTGGCTGCCAATTACTATTTCGATCTAACACAAGCTGATGCTCAGTTGCTTAAACGAATCGGAGAGATCTCCCGAGCAGCGGGCGCGCCATTCGTTTCTGGGGCAACGGCACGATTGATTGGCTGTGAATCGCTGGCTGACTCACCAAATCCAGACGACTGGAATCTAGAAGATTCAGATGGTCTAACAGTGTTTAGAGAACTCAAGGGACTGCCAATCGCTCGCTATTTGGGCCTTACTTTACCTCGTTTCTTATTGCGCCTTCCTTACGGAAAGGAAACAGATCCTGTTGAGAGCTTTGAGTTTGAAGAGCAACCTGAGAACGAAAAACCCCGACATGAATGGTACGTCTGGGGGAACTCGTCGTTTGCCGCCGCATATCTTTTCGCAGAGGCATTTGCCCACAGTGGTTGGCACCTGAATCCTGGAGACTTTCAGGAGATTGAGGGACTACCGCTCCACATCTTCACGCGAGATGGAGTAAAAGAAATAAAACCGTGCGCTGAGGCGCTCATGACTACGCGGGCGGCCGAAGAGATTATCGATCAAGGGTTGATGCCGCTGATTTCACTAAAAGATACAGACGTCGTCCGCCTGGGAATGTTTCAGTCCCTTGCCAAATCTCGCCTCGCTGGGCCTTGGGGCTAATCTCAGAAATGAGAAGTCGGGTAGTCAGGAGACAAAAGTCAGAAGACTTATCTCATTTTCAGAAACGCCCACAAGCCAACTTCCAGCCAGGCTATTCCCGTGTCGACATCTCCAGTCGTACTCACGCAATGAATTTGGGCCGCTCTCGAGCGCGCGCGTCAGGTGGGGTTACGCTGACGTCTAACACCGACTTCTCTCCAGAAACTCCTTAAGGCCCATTTTTCATTTGTAACTTGTCATTTT
>CAZNPP010000033.1:0-32044 GCA_964574785.1 uncultured Chloracidobacterium sp.
TCGACTTACGAAGACATTGACTCACCATTTGCAGAAATAACTGACGAGGACATTGACAGCCTTTTCACCTAGATACTTCTATGACTTTCATAAATTACGCGTCCAGGGAGATCAATTGCAAGATTGTTTACTACGGACCAGGACTCTGTGGTAAAACGACCAACTTGCAGTACATCTTTGACTCGACCGCTCCCCAATCCCGAGGCAAACTTATTAGCCTTGCCACAGAGACTGACCGAACCCTCTTCTTTGATTTCATGCCTCTTGAGCTTGGCACAGTAAGAGGTTTCAAAACACGGTTCCATCTCTATACAGTCCCGGGGCAGGTTTTTTATGACGCTTCGAGAAAGTTGATATTGAAGGGCGTTGATGGGGTGGTCTTCGTAGCGGATTCACAAGAAGAACGCATAGACGCAAATATTGAGTCTTTGAGTAATCTTGAAGAGAACCTCAGGTCGCAGGGATATGACCTAATGAAAATCCCTTATGTGCTGCAACTTAACAAACGAGACCTTCCGAATATTGTCCCCGCAAGTGAACTCACCTCTGAACTCCTGGTTAAGGGAGAACCCGTGGTAGAGGCCGTGGCTTCTACGGGAGCGGGAGTATTTGACACGTTGAAAGCTGTTGCAAAGCAGGTGCTGACTGAGTTGCGGAAAGGGTGAAGCCGCCAAGCTAGCCGACAGATTTAATCATCAGCAGACCGTCCCCGCCGTTTGAATAGTATCTCGGGAGTTTCTGGGTAACAGTATAACCAAGGTTCTGGTATAACCGCTGCGCCGCTGCATTAAGCGACCTGACCTCTAGTCGCACCAGCCTCACATTCCTTCTTCGAAAGCCCTCTTCAATCTGTACCATTAAGCGTTCAGCTAAACGCCGGCGCCGATGCTCGGGAGCAACGCCGATAGTGGTAACGTGTCCGGTATGATCGGGTTCAACCAAGCCAATTACAAACCCAACCATCACTCCACCTCCATAGACCGCACGATAAGCAACGGACTCAGACGCCGTTAACAGATATTCGAAGGTTTCACGACTGTAAGCTTCTCCATCGACAAAGCAGCGCTGATCCAATCTCCAGCATTCGTCCAACTGTGAGACGGTAAGAGGCCTTATGTCATATCGGCCCCCTGCAATTGGAGCAGCGTTACCGGCGGGTTGGGGCAGATAGTCATCGCTCTCTTGTTGCGACCACCATCGAGAACGAATTTTCTTCAGTACAGCCATTTTCGTTGGATTTGAAATCCGCCCGGGGCTGATTAGTTTATCATCTCAGTTTCACTTACTAAAGAATTAACATGCAGTCACCATAACTGTAAAAGCGGTACCCGGCTTTGACTGCATGTCGATAAGCATCAAGCACGAGTTCCCTTCCTGCGAAAGCCGAAACTAGCAGCAGCAACGATGAGCGTGGCAAGTGAAAGTTAGTCAGAAGGTGCTGAGTGATTCGGAATTCGTAGCCAGGCATAATTGTAAGGTCTACGGCTTTATTAAATGGCGACAACAAACCGTGCAGATCAACGGCAGATTCGAGTGCTCGCGTCGTGGTTGTGCCCACTGCGATTACATTACCACCACTGGCCCTGGCTTCGTTGATTCGTTTTGCGGCTTCCAGGCTAATCTGACAGAGTTCAGGTGATACTCTGTGTTTACCAAGATCTTCAGCACGAATCGGCTCAAAGGTACCGTATCCCACATGCAGCGTAATCTCAGCGATGTTTGCTCCGCGGGATGAAATCTCTTGCATGATTTCAATCGTAAAGTGAAGCCCTGCAGTTGGAGCCGCAACGGCGCCTTCATTACGAGCAAATACCGTTTGATATCTCTGGCGATCATTTGTAGAGGTGTCAGCAGAGCGCTTGATGTAGGGGGGTAAAGGTGTATTACCCAGCTCCATCAGAAGCGTGCGAAACTCTTCCTCATATCGAAACCGGACTTGACGCAGAGTGGCGCCAGGTCCACTTAAGACTTCGCCAATTAGCCTGCCATTTCCAAAGATAAGCTTTGCCCCTTCCTTCAATCGTCGGCCCGGCCGGATCAGAGCTTCCCAAACACTAGACCGAAGTTGGCGCAGCAGGAGTACTTCGACCCGGCCACGTCTTGGGTGACGTTCGCCGATTAAACGGGCGGGGAAGACCTTGGTGTTATTTACGACCAGGACATCAGCCGGCTGAATGTATTGCGGAAGGCTTGCGAACTCGGAATCTGTCCAAGTTCCAGCTTTTCGATCGACAACAAGCATACGTGCGGCCTCGCGACGCTCCAGAGGCTCTTGTGCAATCAATTCCTCAGGAAGCTCGTAATCGAAATGGGAGATGTGCATTGATAATTCAAAATTTCAGATTTCAGATTATTTCAGATTTCAGATTTCAGCGGCGGGGTGCTCCCAATGAAACACAGCAGTGAGCTGCGCTCCAAACAGCAGTATTAGACTAGACACATAGCTCCACGTGAGCACTGCGACAACAGCGCCGACAGGCCCGTAGATTTCGTCATAATGAAAATAGTTTAGGCTCCATGCGAAAGCGTACTTTGCAAGCTCCCAAAGCAGACCGCCGAAAATTGCGCCAGGTAAGGCATCTCGAAGAGTTACCCTTGCACGAGGCATAAAGCGATAGACGAGTGCGAATAGTGCAACAGTCACAAGGAAGCTGACTGCGGCAAAAACCCCCTGCCAAAAAGCACTTCCAACCGAAATTAGTAAGGGATAGCCCTCAAGTTGCCTGGGAGAAAGTTCGCCAGCTATATCCCGTAAGGCCACGAGAATAGAAGTTGCCAGCACTGATGTTGCTAGCAGCAGTCCCACTATTCCGATCATACCGATTGTTAAGGCACGTCCATGCCAGAACGTTCTTGCTGTGGTTTGCCAGATGCGATTCAAGGCGCGCTCAATTACTGCGAATACCCACGAACCCGCCCACAACAGAACGACAACGCAACTAATAATTAATCCACGTCTCACTTCTGTGCTAACTGCTTCACGAAGAAACCTGCCTGAGCCGGGATATACCTCTACGACACGCGTCAAAAGATCACTACCCGCGGCGATTTGGTTACCTATCGCCAACAGTAGCAGGAGGGCGGGAAAGAGTGCCATCAGCCCGAAATAGCTCATAGCCGCAGCAGATGTGAACAGATCATTTTCATGGAAGTGGTGAAGTGCATGAGAAAACATAGAATGCCAGGGCGCACGATTACGAACGCCGAAAGAATGCCGAGAGAGAGTTGGAATCCTTCTCAATTTATTAGAAAGTTAGACTCAGGAATTCTACTTGGCAAATCTAAGGAGAGTCGAATAGTCCCGGTTTGACTGTACCTGGTGGGTTTTTACTAAAATGATTATAAGCCAGCCGAGTTGCTAGTCGGCCGCGAGGAGTTCGATCGAGAAAACCAATTTGAATCAGGTACGGTTCAATAATTTCTTCGATTGAGTCCTTCTCCTCGTGAATTGATGCCGAAAGGGTACCTAATCCCACTGGTCCACCATTGAACTTCTCTATTATCGTGAGCAGTAGCTTCCGATCCATCTCGTCAAGTCCGTAGGTGTCAACCTCCATTCGATTCAGTGCATCGTTTGCTACTTCTTGCGTAATCCTCCCGTCGTAATCGACTTCGGCATAATCTCGAACCCGGCGCAAAAGTCGATTGACAATACGCGGTGTGCCTCGTGAACGACGCGCAATCTCTCTTGCGCCCTCGGTGTCTATTTCTACTCCCAGGATCCCCGCTGAACGCTGGCAAATCAGTTCGAGATCTTCGTGCGCATAAAAATCAAGATGAAAGACAATACCGAATCGCCCTCGCAGTGGCGCAGTTATCAATCCTGCCCGAGTTGTTGCGCCGACGAGAGTAAACTTCGGCAATTCCAGTTTGATTGATCGTGCCGCAGCCCCTTGACCAATCAGCAGGTCTAATTGGTAGTCCTCCATTGCTGGATACAGCTTCTCTTCCAAAGCCGGAAGAAGCCGGTGAATTTCATCTATAAAAAGCACATCACCTTCCTGCAGGTTAGTAAGGAGCGCCGCAATATCACCGGCCTTTTCAATCGCCGGTCCGGCTGTTGATCGCAGTTCCGCCCCCATCTCGTTCGCTACAATATTTGCCAGTGTGGTTTTTCCCAAACCGGGTGGGCCCGTGAGCAGAACGTGGTCGAGCGCTTCGCGGCGACCAAGCGCGGCCCGCATATAGACTCGGAGATTCTCCTTTATTTGGCGCTGACCAATATACTCTTCGAGCCGGGTTGGACGGACAGTAAGTTCAAACTGTCGCTCTGCATCGCTCAACGTACCGTCTCTAACGTGCACTCGCTCGGCTTCAGTAGACATCTACAGACCTATCTTTCGTTATGCTCTGGCGAGCTTGCGTAGGCTACGTCGCAAGATTGACTCTACCGAGATTTCGCCATCATCCGCCAGCGCAGAAGTAATTGCCTTTTCTGCAGCGGACCTTTGGTAACCCAAATTCAATAATGCAGACAACGCATCCGACCGCATAGTCTCTTGTGTGGGTGGAGCAGTAGTGCCCACCTGACTGCCTAATTCTTCCTCTGGTTCAGCTACGGATAGTGGGGCAACTTTGTCTCGGAGTTCCATTACCAGACGCTCAGCCGTCTTACGCCCAATCCCCGGTATTAGTGTGAGGCGCGCAAGGTTATTGGTTCGGATAGAATCGATCATCTCATCGGCGCTCATTCCTGATAACAATGTGATCCCGAGCTTTGGACCAATGCCGCTGACTGAGATGAGACGCAGAAACAATTCACGTTCGCGCGTCGTCCTGAAGCCAAAAAGTTGAAGAGTGTCTTCACGGACATGAGTATAAATACGTAGTTGTACTTTGGATCCTGGCTCTTCCAAGTCATAGAAGGTTGAGAGCGGGATCATTACCTCGTAGCCGACGCCGCTGACGTCAACGATTACCGACGTTGCTTGCTTGGAGAGCAAGGTGCCGCTCAAATGTCCAATCATGGAGATTTAAACTCGAAGGGCGTTTTGTCAGACGCGTGGGATTGTAGTTTAACGTTCCCGGTTCGGCAATGGAGTTAATTCCTCGGAAGCTAACAGCCTTACCATTAAACCGCGATCAAGGCTATACTTAAAACATTCAGACATGAAGTCCGTAAAGATTTCAGAACTTACCACCAGCCGCTTGAGCGTCTACCTTCGTTGTTTAAATGAACTTTCGGCGGCAGGCATAAAAACAATTTCATCCCAGGCATTGGCCGAACAGTTCAACCTCAACTCTGCCCAAATCAGAAAGGATTTGGGCTACTTTGGAGAATTCGGTGTGCGCGGCGTGGGATACTACGTCGATGACCTGCGCGAGCATTTAACTCGTATTCTCGGTCTTGACCAACCACATCGGGTGGCAATCATCGGCGCTGGACGGCTTGGAACTGCGCTCGCAAATTACAATGGATTTGAAAAATCTAATTTTAGCGTGGTTGCGCTTTTCGATAACGATCCCGGAAAAATCGGAGAACGTATGGGCCAAGACGACCTAAAGGTGCAAGACGTCAGGAAGTTCGCTCGAGTTGTTAAGGAAACACAGATAGACGTGGCTGTGATCGCAGTTCCTGCCCGGGCAGCACAACGTGTCTTAAACCAAGTGATGGCGGCCGGTGTCAAAGCTGTACTAAATTTTGCTCCAGCGCCATTGTCTACACGGTTGGGAGTTAAGGTTAAAACGGTTGATTTAACAACTTCGCTTGAGTCCTTATCTTACTTTCTTGTTCGGCCGCAGGTGAGTGCTGTGACAAACCTTCGTCGAGAGGCACGGTTGAACACTGCTAAAGGCCACAGAGAACATGAACTGTAAAGAACATCTAGGATGGACGAACAAACCGCACGACGTGAAATAGTTCGGATTGGCAGTCTTATGTATGACCGCCGTTATGTTGTCTCTTCAGATGGCAACATAAGCGTAAGGTTTGATGACAATCATATCCTCGCTACGCCGACGATGACTTGCAAGGGTCGAATGACCGAGGACGAACTAGCGATTACGGATCTCAGGGGAAAAGCACTCAGTGATCGTCGCCCATCGAGCGAGTTAGCAATGCATTTGCTCATTTATGAGGAACGGCCGGACGTCAGAGCTGTATGCCATGCGCATCCTCCGCATGGCACTGCCTTCGCCGTTGCTGGTTTCGCTATCGATCAGCCAATCCTTTCAGAGGTGATACTGACACTTGGCTGTGTGCCGCTTGCATCGTATGGCACACCATCCACAGAAGAACTGACTGAAGCCATGCGTCCGTTAGTTAAGCATCACAACGCTCTATTGATGGCAAACCACGGCGCAGTGGCCTACGGTCAGGACCTATGGCAGGCATTTGATCGGCTTGAAACACTGGAACATACTGCAAGAATCGCTATACTCTCGCGCATCCTGGGAGGTTCGCAGAATCTACCACCGGATGCCATCGAGAAACTCATAAATGTGCGTGAAGCAGCCGGTTATTTAGGTGAGGAGGCGCGTTGCCAGGCTTGCGGCTACTTGCACGAGACCCAATTAAGATGCCCAAGCGGTGAGCGAGCATCTACTTCAAGCTTGAGTTCCCTAAGGTTTAATGGTTCTGGAAAGATAGCGCTTACCCGAGAAGAACTGGTTGAATTACTAACTCAGGCAATCAACAGCAGCGAACGGTGACGTTGGCCCAGTCTAAGATCTAACATCTACTCTTCTATAGGAGCATCTGAATGCAAGAAGCACTTGGTATGGTTGAAACTAAAGGTCTGGTCGCGATGATTGAGGCGGCTGATGCAATGGTCAAAGCCGCAAATGTAACATTGGTAGGCTACGAGAAGATCGGCGCAGGCTTTGTTACCGCGATCGTGCGTGGAGACGTCGCTGCCGTTAAAGCGGCGACGGATGCCGGAGCCGCCGCCGCTCGACGAGTTGGGGAGTTGGTTAGCGTTCATGTGATTCCTCGACCTCACGGTAGCGTTGATGAAGCTCTTCCCGTAGGCCTGGACCGCGGTTAGATATGATAATCGCTCGAATTTTGGGAACTGTCGTTTCAACTCAAAAAGACGAACGACTTTTGGGGAAGAAGTTGCTCATCGTTCGTCCCGTGAATGTCGATGGCAGTGATACAACAGGCTACGTTGTGGCAGTCGATACCGTCGGAGCTGGCTTTCATGAGAAAGTGTTGGTGGTTGCCGGTTCGAGCGCACGCTTGGCCCAGGGATTGAAGGATACTCCAGTCGACGCTGCGATTGTGGGTGTGATCGATGAGGTTGACGTAAATCTATAGATGCAACTGGCAAGAGTTATTGGGACCGTTGTGGCAACGGTTAAAAACGAATCACTTGTAGGCCGAAAATTATTGGTTATTCAGACGGTCAACAAAGATCTGGAGGCTAGCGGCAAGCCAATGGTGGCAATAGACTCCGTAGGCGCCGGAATTGGAGAACTCGTCTTTTGGTGTCGAGGTAGGGAGGCTAGTTTTCCCTTTAAGAGGGAAGACACTCCCACTGACTGCACCATTATTGGCATAGTCGATTCTGAAGCCCACGTCACCGGTGGTAAGAAGAGGTAGTCATGATTCTGGCTCGAGTTGTGGGAAACATCGTTGCTACCCAAAAGAATCAGCGGTACGAAGGAGCCCGGGTAATGCTTTGCCAGCAGCTCACTCCCGAGGGCGAAGAGTTGGCAGCTACCGTGTTGGCGCTTGATGCAGTTGATGCCGGGGTTGGAGATACCGTACTAATCGTCCAAGAGGGTTGGAGCGCTTCCACAGTGGCAACAGGAAAAGCCGGAGCCGCCATCGATTCGGCAATAGTTGGTGTGGTCGATCGAATTGATCTCTTACCTGATGAAGAGAGGATTGAATGAGCACTGAATTGGATCGAGCACGTTCAGTTGCAGAGCGTATTGCCAAGCGAGTCGCAGCCGAGCGAGGGCATGTGGCTGAAGACACCTCTCTCGGTTCAGAGTTGGCTGCTGTGCGTGAGGGGCTAAGCGATCTTCAGAAGCGACTAGCGCTTATTGAAGAGAAGATTCAATCCGGCCAAGGGTCTTTTCCGTCTGCTGGTTTTGCTCCGAGCCCCAAAGCACCGACGACTCATTCACCATGGCTTAGGCCGGTGAGCATGGAGGTTCAACATCCGAGCCAACAACGATTTGGAGTTGAAGAGGCCGTAGTGTCAGAGCTGGTCGACTTCTTTGAGAAAGAGAAGAGTTGCAGTATTGAGCCAGGCGGAAAGCCTTGTGATCATTGTGAGATGTGCAGCTCACGTGGGTTTTAGGAAAGAGGAAGGATAAAGGTTGAAGACATTTTCGCTTTCTCATATTGCTTCCTCATTGGAGACGCACAGCTTACGAAGAAGGACTAATGAAAAATATGGAAAACGAAAAATGTCTTCATCCTTCATCCTTTCGCCTTCACTTTCCTGGTTCAGTTTTTCTTAGAGACTCGGCGTCGATGCGCGGTACCTCGATAGCCCGTTCTTCAGCCTGGAAATATGGCTCCTCATTAAATCCAAACAACTTTGCGGAGAGCACTGTCGGAAACTTTGCTCGCGTTGTGTTGTAATCCTGGACCGCTTCGTTATAGTCCTTCCGCGAAACAGCTATTCGGTTTTCAGTGCCTTCAAGCGAGTCCTGAAACTTCTGAAAACTTTCCGAGGATCTCAATTGTGGATAGTTTTCTACCAATACTAATAGCCGACCTAAAGTTGCTCCCAAACTATTATTGGCTTCGATAATCTGCTGTCGTTGTTCGGGCGTTCTATCCCCAGCTTCACCTTGAGGCTGGGCTGACGTCGCATTCAAGAGCCGAGACCTGGCGTTTGCAATCTCCCCGAAGACTTCTTGCTCTTGTATTCCGGCAGCCTTTGCGGCTTCAAACAAGTTTGGTATGAGATCAGAACGTCTCTGGATCTGGCTCTCGACATTGGCCCACTTCCCTCTCACGTTCTGTTGCTTTGTTGTTAAAACATTGTAGCCGCAGCCGCTGGTTGAAAACGTAACAAAAGCTGCGACAATGAGTAATCCGAATCTGTTCTTCATTATCTCTCTCCTACCGGGCCTCAATCCCAGTTTCTGATTTAACGATAGCTAACCCTCAACTGTTTCAATGGTCTGGTAATTTATCCACTGCCTCAATTACATGTCCGACCTGTTCCAGGTAAGCGCCAAATATTTGGTTTGCCTCTTCGTCCGAGGGCAGATCACCTCCAGCCCTTAGTTCAAAGATTCTTTCAAAGGGATAGGGATCAAGCTTGAGCAAATCTACCGTCGCACGGACACACTCAGGTTTTGCAACTGGAGCATCCTTGCCGTGCAGCTCGAGCACCGCACGGAAGATTGCGGCAAAACTTGCAAGACTGTCGCTCATTAAGTCGCATAACTTCTCTGCTGACACAGAAGCGGGTATGTAGAGTCTCCGAAGTTGGATGAGTTTGCTCCTGAGTTCGTATTCTGCCTGGTGCCGTAAGTGTGAATCAGTAAGTTTTAAAAACTCGAATGGGTCTTTCCCAAAGAGTACAATCCGAGCTTTGGACATCTGGTGAAACTCAATCGGAAAAACGTCCGCCGCGTTGGAAAGCTCTGTGACGGTAAAGTAGACAGGGAGGGGATGGCCAAGCCGTTGCCATTCGCGCATGGGCGCCTGAGCCTGGCGTAGATCTTCGGGAGTGATCCGGTTGAGAGCAATCAACAAGTTGTAATCGGAGCGAAGCTCATTGTGATCACCGGCTGCGGCTGAACCATAAAGAAGAACTGAGGCCAGGTTCTCACCATGAGTAGACTTTAAATCGGCGATAAGGCTGCCCAGAGCTTCTTGAATAACCCTCTTAATCATCGTGTTGAGTCTGCCCGAATACTAGCAGAGATGTTATAGAAGTTCATCGGAAGAGATCATAATCACCAGCTTCCGCCTGCACCACCACCGCCAAAACTCCCACCTCCACCAAAACCACCAAATCCGCCGCCACCACCACCGAATCCTCCTCCACTCCAACCACTGCGTGAACCTCCCCAACTACTCCGGCTACGTCCCGACCCAAGCACTGAAAACAAAAACAGAAGGTTCCAGCAACCGCCCGGTCGTCCTCGTTGGTTTGCGGATGCTAAAAGGAGAACGATCACAAGAATAATTACGATACTAGAGCAGGCGGACGCGAACTGACCCATGCCGGGGCTCGTTGCAGGCTCTCTTTGCCGTTCTCGATAGGCATAGCTTTGGTCTATTCCCTCGATGCTGAACCCGCGCTGCTGAGCCAGAGTTGCTATATATGCCTGGACCGTCTCAGACAAACCCTCTCCATATTCTCCGCGCCTGAAATGAGGGACCAGCCGTTCCCGCTGGATCTGTCCAACTAAACCGTCAGGCAGATCACCTTCGAGATGTTCGCTAACCTGAGTGAAGTACTTGCGATCGTTAATTGCTGCCAACAACAGAAGTCCGTTGTCGTTTTCACCCTTGTAGCCAATACCCCAGCCGCGTGCTACCGCTAACGAATAGTCGAATATATCCTGATCGCCGGTTGTATCGACTGTGACTACCGCAACCTGAATCCTGTGTTGACGGTCGAGATTCATAAGAATGGTTTCGAGCCGGCTACGTGTCTGAAGATCGATGACGTTCGCATAGTCGTTTACATAGCCAGTGGGAGGTGGAAGGGGAGATATTCGTGTCTGGCCCTGACCATCGGCTACTCCCAGGAACAGAATGACCAACAACAGCATTGTTTCTAGTGGCGAACTCCGTCTCATACCTCAATCAGTTTGTGCAACAAGTAAAAAAGCGCAACACCCACGAAAACGACAATCGAGACAGTCGGGTTCTTGTCTTCTTTATGGTTGACTTCGGGAATCAGATCACTAGCAGCAACATAAAGTGTCACGCCGGCTGAAAAGGGCAGCGCGTAAGCCACAACGCCATCGATCCTTGCTCGCAGTACGGTCACGGCAATTACTCCCAGAATTGTAGCGGCGCCGATAGCCAACGTAGCAAGTAAAGCCTTCCGCTCAGAACGTTTCGAAGCGAGCATTATTGAAGCCACAGTAAATCCTTCTGGAACCTTATGGAGGAGAATTGCGATGAAGACCAACAGGCCAACCCTAAAGCTAACCAGAAACGCCGCAGCAATCGTGACTCCGTCAAAGAACGTATGGATCCAAAGGCCGCCCACGGCAGTATATGCGGCTGAGGGTCGCATTAAGGATTCGGGGTGTGTTTCCGCGCCAAAGTGAAAGTGCGGAGCGATCGTGTGCTCAAACAGTTGTAGCAGCAAATAGCCAGCTAAAAGGAGTGTCATAGCTCCCAGCACAGCTTGGGCTGCCTCTTGTCCCCGTTTGTCTTCGGTCCATATGCCGACTGTTTCGGGAAGGATTTCAAGGAATATTGCGGCCAGCATGAAACCGGCACCAAGAGCCAGGAGGTATTTCAGAAAGCGCTCACCAGATCGATGGATTCCTGATGTGATCAAGAGAAAGCCGCCAAGAACATTGCCAGCAGCAGCCAGGAATCCAAAAACAAATAGCCCTACCAATCCCCCAAAAATAGGTTCCATTAAAATGCTACTCAACCACGGCAGAGAGTTTTTTTAAGAACAAGGCGCGCCACTATACATCATGCAGTGTCGCTTAACTAAACATGACGTATCGAGTTACAGATCAGGCAGACAATTGGCGAACAGGACCTCGGAAACCAAAATCTACCAAAAAAATGTTATTGACACTGCAGGGTTTGCGTCGTACTATCCGCGCGGGTGGTCAAAAGTGGTCGGAAGTGGGTCCAACCTCGTAGCAAGCACCGATCATCAAGAACTTTTCCTAACGACCACCCACTAAATACTAAATCCCCCGGCCGACACGCGATGCTGCGAGGAAACTACACGGCTCGTATTGACGTTAAGGGTCGGCTAAAGGTGCCGACCCCGTTTCGTCGTTACATTGAAGAGAAGCACGGTCCTGAGTTCTATATAACGAGTCTGAGAGGCGACAATGTGCGGATTTACCCTTTGCCGGAATGGGAGTCTATTGAACGCCGACTCTCACTGCTGCCCAGTATGGATCCTGCTCGCCGAAAATTCCTTGATAGGACGAACTACTACGGGCAAGAAGCAACTATTGATAACCAGGGGCGCCTCCTGATTCATCCGTTACTCAGGAAGAGCGCAGCGGTGGTTGGAGATGTAGCAGTGCTCGGTTATCTAACCTATTTAGAGGTTTGGGAGCTTGATAAATTCCGAGAGCGGTTGCTCTCTGATCCCTACACCGAAGAGGACGAAGCTGCGATTGCGAGGTTGGGGGTTTGAAAGGATGAAGGATGAAGGATGAATCACTAATAGCCTAGCCGACTCATCACTCATCACTCATCACTAACAATTTGACTAGGTCTTGGGGGTGAAGCATGAGGGATGAAGTATTAGTAGCCGACTCATCACTCATTACTCATCGCTCATCACTTATTGATGATTGTTCTTTGAACAAGATCACGGGGCGGTGGTGATGGCTGCGCCTCTGGGGGGCAGTGGCGCGCCCCATCGCCCCGTGCTGCTAGATGAAACTATCGGCTTCCTGAATCCCGTGCAAGGTCTTTTCGTTGACTGTACCGTGGGCTTGGGTGGGCACAGCGAAGCAATTCTCGAATCTTCTCCCGAGACTCGAGTAATTGGTATCGATCTCGATTTGGAAGCACTCGCTCATGCAGAACAGCGTCTGGCCCGGTTCGGCCAAAGATTTCGTGCTGTCCACGCGAACTTTCGCGCTATCAGACAGATTGTTCAAGACGCAGGCGTACAGTCATTAAGGGGAGTGCTTGCCGATCTGGGCGTTTCGTCGCTGCAATTTGATTCGCCTACAAGGGGTTTCAGTTTTCGGTTCGATGCTCCACTCGACATGCGAATGGATCCTCGCGGCCATTCCGAGACTGCCGCAGAACTCCTGCTTCGATTATCCGAAGTCGAGATAGCTCGCATCCTTTTTGAGTACGGAGAAGAGCGGAAATCGCGGCGTATCGCTCGGTGGATCGTTGAGAATCGAGAAAAGGGGCAGCCAGTCACCACTACCAGAGAACTGGCTGAGCTTGTGACAAGGGCTGCTCGCACGAGAAAACGTAGCGCCATCCACCCTGCTACGCGGACCTTTCAAGCTCTGCGCATTGCTGTCAATAAGGAGTTGGAAGGTTTGGGTGAGTTCATTGAAACAGCAATAGATCTTTTGGAGCCAGACGGACGCTTTGTGGCAATAAGCTTTCATTCCCTCGAGGATCGAATCATAAAACAAGAGCTTCGTCGCCTATCCGGCTCGTGCCAGTGTCCACCACGTGTGCCCGTTTGTGCGTGCGGTGCGCGACGCGCGGTAGAGATATTGACGAAGCGTCCCATTACGCCCAGTAAAGCAGAACTGGGGGAGAATCCGAGGGCGCGCAGCGCTAAGCTGCGAGCTTGCCGAAAGCTCACCACTAAGTAACAAGCTCTTTTGCATTTCATGAAGACGGGTCCTTAATCAGATGAGAAGACTTCCAGCAAATCAGCGTAACTCCAAAGTTCGCCGCGAGCGTGACATGGGTGCTCTATCCCGACTGGCGCTCCTTCTTTTCTGTGCCTTGGTTCTGGCAAGCGGATTCATTTTTGCAGCTCGTCAGCATTTCGCTGCAGTGCAATATGGCTATAAAGGGGAGACGCTACGCAAGGAACGGGAGCGATTATTGGAGGAGCAGCAGCGTTTGTTGCTGGAACGAGAACAGGCTTCAGCCCCTGTTCGCTTGGAATCAGCGGCCCGTAAGTTTGGACTGAAACCAATCTCGCCGGGCCAAATCGCTAGTCGGCCGAAACGATCAAGTACACGACAAGTGACGGTCGATGTTTCAGAGAGCACTCGTTAGCAGCTCAAGGCGGTGTTAAGGGTATTGCAAGATAGGCAGACAGGACCTCACACCGATTTCGGCACGAAGGGAAACCAGCAATGCTGGCACGCCGGACCGATCAATCAAAGTCTCGACCGGACGCATCGCTTCGCCGCGCGCTTCTTATAGCAGCGCTCATGGGTTTCTGGATGCTGGCAATAAGTGCCAGACTCGTTCACCTCCAGATAACAAATCACGAACAACTCGTTGACCGCGGGAGACGGCAACAGCAGTATGCCATCAAGATAAGTCCTCAGCGCGGCCAGCTACTCGACCGCCAGGGCCGCGAGTTAGCCCGCAGCATCGACACGTCATCTATCTTTGTCGATCCTGAAGAACTAAAAGACGCTGCTCATATCGTTTGTACCTCAGATGCTCTCGCTTCAATTCTGAGTCTCGAAAGGCAAGCTTTAACGGTGCAACTTGCAGAAGCAGTTAGAAGTGGGAGCAGATTCGTCTGGATCAGGCGCCGAGTTCCGGCAGAAGTGGCAGAACAACTTCGTGCTTTACAACTGCCGGGTGTGTACCTTCAAAAGGAGCCGAAACGATATTACCCGAACGGATCAATGGCAGCTCACGTACTTGGTTTCGTTGGTCTTGATGGTGCGGGTCTGGCCGGTATCGAGCAAGTCTACGACACAAAAATCGGTGGCGAACCCGGTAAGATTTTTTTTGAAAGAGATTCAGGCGGCAAGGCGTATGAAAGTTTTGAAGTTCCCTCGCAACCTGGCCAGACGATAGTCCTCACATTGGACCAGTCGGTTCAATATCGTGCCGAGCAGGCTCTCGAAGAGGCGGTCAACCGGTCCCGAGCTAAAGCAGGTACCGCCATTGTTCTCGAAGCTGGAACGGGCGAGATTTTGGCACTGGCAAATGCACCCACCTTCGATCCCAATGAGCCCGGATCCGTTTCAGCGGAGCGGCGGTCGAACTGGGCGCTGCAGAACATCTTCGAACCTGGTTCAACTTTCAAAATCGTGGCATTTGCTGCGGCCATGGAAAAAGGTTTAGTTAAACCCGACGATCGCATCGACTGCCAAATGGGCGCGATTACAGTTGCCCGCCGGGTGATCCGAGATCACTCTCGTTTCGGGTCATTAACTATTGCTGAGGCTCTCGCAAAATCGAGCAACGTGGCTGCCATAAAACTTGGCTTACGCGTAGGTGATGAAACAATGTACGACTTCATCACGCGGTTCGGCTTCGGCGCGCGCACTGGCGTTGAGTTGCCTGGAGAGACTTCGGGCTTATTGAGATCAGTGAAGCGATGGCATCCCTCATCCATCGGTTCGATCGCTATTGGCCAGGAAATTGGTGTCACACCTCTCCAGATGGCGGCAGCTTTCGGTGCTGTAGCCAACGATGGGATTCGAATGGCGCCACACCTGGTCCGAGAGATCCGCTCAGCTAGCGGCGCAATTCTTTATCGAGCAAACCCTGAGCAACGACGAGTCATTACAAAGAATACGGCTAGCCAGCTGAGAACAATGCTTGAAGGAGTAACGCTTCGCGGGACTGCTAAGAGAGCGCAAGTCGAGGGTTACTCGGCTGCGGGTAAGACAGGCACGGCACAGAAGATTGATCCGAAGACAAAGGCTTATTCGCGAACGAAACATGTGGCGTCCTTTGTTGGCTTTGCGCCGGTAGAGAACCCGGCAGTAGTCATTATTGTTGTTATTGACGAACCTGGAGGCGCTTATCACGGAGGTGAAGTTGCCGCTCCCGTCTTCCGAGAAATTGCAGAACACATTCTGCCCGATCTTGGCGTTGCTCCGGATATAGAGTTCAAACCCGGTCCTGATCTAATAGCTCGAGAGACTCCAACGGCAACCTTGAAGGCCGAGGAATCTCGTGTCTTGGTCGAGAGGGAACGCAAGGCCACTTTGCCGCGGGTAGCAGGTTCTGAGAAACGTGGTAATGAGGTTGTTTATGCATTAGCGACAGAACGAGCGTTTGTAATGCCCGATCTGCGGGGGCAGAGTGTTCGTGATGTGGTCCGTGCTTGCGCTCAACTTGGACTACAGGTCGAAGCACATGGTGAAGGCCGCGTTTTGCGGCAAAATCCCGCTCCAGGAACGGAAATAGAACCAGGGCAGACAGTCTATTTGGATTTTGCCAACCCTAAGTAGCCGTTGTTGGGATCTCATCTAGCGAGAGCAGTGATATTGTGGATATGGAGTAAGATATAAATGAGATCTTACGAACACAAAGGGGCTGGAAGTACGTGAATTTAAGGGAGGCAGCGCAGTTCATGGGTGCCGGCGTCGACATGCTGAGCACCGAGTTGTTTGACAAAGAAATCACTGGTTTTTCGATTGACTCGCGATCCTTGAAAGCGGGCGAACTCTTCTTTGCAATTACGCCTGAAGATTACGCCCGCGCCGGATTTAATGGCGCGTTTGTTGATTCTCACCAGTACATACCTAACGCACTGGCGAACGGAGCAGTCAGTGCCGTTGCTGGTAGGGACCATACTGATGACCTTCTTCCATTCTTAAACAAACTCTTGTTAGTGGAAGACGGCATCGCAGCGCTGCAGAGGTTAGCGCGTGGGGTTAACCAATCCTGGATGCGCCCAGTTGTGGCTATCACAGGCAGTGCGGGTAAAACGACTGCCAAGGAATTGACCGCGCATCTACTTGGCAGTACGAGCCACAGGGTCCTCAAGAGTGAATTGAACTATAACAATGGTCTTGGTCTACCTCTTTCAGTTTTGAGGATGGTAAGCGAAGGCAATTCGCCTGATGACTTTGATGTCGCTGTGCTCGAAATGGGCATGTCAACGCCCACTCATGAGATTCGGCGGTTATGCAGGATCACCCCACCGGATATCGGGGTTGAGTTAATGATTGCTCCGGTCCATCTCGAGTTTCTTGGGTCAATTGAAAATATTGCAGCGGCAAAAGCAGAACTAATTGAAGGATTAAAACCCGGGGGAACCGCAATCCTGAATGCGGATGACGATTTTGTGATTGGGATGCGTGACAAACATGACGGGCCGGTGACGACATTTGGAATTGCTCGTGAAGCTGATGTGGCGGCGACAGATATCGATAGCAGCAACCTGGGTCTCATTCGTTTTCGTCTGCGCACACCAAAAGGCGAGGCTCCTGCGATTCTTCATATGAGCGGCACCCATAATCTTATGAATGCCCTGGCAGCCGGCGCAGTTGCAACTTGTTTTGGGGTTGGCCCTCTGGAGATTGCCGCAGCCTTTGAAACCGCTTCTCCGCCCCAAATGAGGGGCGAGGTGCTGGATTTCGCTGCGGGATTTAGTGTTGTGGACGATTCATACAACTCGAATCCTCGTTCCTTGAGCAATATGGTTCAGATAATCGCGGAAGCAGATGGAAAGAGAAAAAGGCGAGTTGTGATTGCTGGAGAAATGCTGGAACTTGGGGAAAAAGGAGCAGAGCTTCATCGTCAAGCAGGACGAGAGATTGCACGCGCCGGAATTGATCTTCTCTGGGGCGTTCGCGGTCTAGCTGAAGAGTTGATCCTAGGAGCGCGTGAAGAGGGTCTCACGGCAACGCGATTTTTTGAGAATTCTGAAGAGGCTGCGGCAGCGATCCTTAAGGAGGTGCTAGAGGGCGATCTGATTTTGATTAAAGGCTCACGTGGCGTTGCTACTGATATTGTGGTGAAAGCATTATGTGAGCACTTTCCCCTGGTCGGTACCGATGAGAGAGCCTAAGGAATTCTGGAAGGGAGACGTGAGAAACGAGCTGGCGGTCTTGCAGATCGAGCCACACACCTTTATCGTTTATTAAGCGCCCTCAGAAATGCTCTATTACCTCCTTTATGAGCTGCTTTTCAACCACTTCCGAGACAAGGAATGGTTTCTCATTAAGGCGCTCAACGTTTTTCAATACGTTACCTTCCGGACGGCCTACGCAACAATTACAGCCCTCCTGATCTCGCTGTTCTTTGGCGGCAAACTAATTGAAGCCTTAAGGACGTGGAACATCGGACAACAAATCCGCGAAGAAGGACCTCAGGCACATCAAGCCAAACGAGGCACTCCTACCATGGGTGGAGTACTAATTATCGGCTCTGTCCTGATATCAACTTTGCTTTGGGCGCGGCTCTCAAGTGTTTATCTGTGGATAGTAACGATCTCTACCTTGCTCTTTGCAGCGATCGGGTTTGTTGATGATTACGCCAAGATGTCGAAGCAGCGCAGTCTTGGTTTAACCGGAAGGCAGAAGTTGCTTGGCCAACTTTTGATAGCTGTCGGTGTATGGGCGGCGCTGTTTCTCTTCAGCAGGTACTCTGGTACGGAATACTCATGGAACGTCAGTATTCCTTTTCTTAAAGCTACAGCGCAGCCAACTGGAATCAGTTATGTTGGCCCGTATCTCTATTTACTGCTGATCGTAGTAGTGTTGCTCGGTTATTCGAATGCGGTGAACTTGACAGACGGATTAGATGGGCTTGCTATTAGCGTCACCTTTATTGCGATGGCCGCATTGACAGGGTTTACCTACCTCAGTAGTGATGCTCGCTGGGCAGATTACCTCGAACTTACACATCGACCGGAGGCTGCTGAATTGACTGTGTTTTGCGGTGCCATGGCGGGCGCAAGTCTCGGATTTCTCTGGTACAACGCGCCACCTGCAGAAGTGTTTATGGGGGATGTTGGCAGCCTGGCGATTGGCGGTGCGATAGGTACGGTGGCAATTCTTACGAAACAAGAGTTCATTTTGTTGATGGTTGGAGGGGTGTTCGTCATCGAAGCGCTCTCAGTGATGCTTCAGGTTGGCGTTTTCAAGATGACAAAGCGAACGACTGGCACGGGACGTCGACTATTTCGGATGACCCCACTGCACCACCATTTTGAGATGAGGGATTGGAAGGAGTCGAAGATAGTTTTCAGGTTTTTGATTCTCGCAATTCTCTTCGCACTGTTGAGCCTTTCGACTTTGAAACTGCGATGACGCGTCTATGGAATACTGTTATTCAAAGAGGCTCTTTGAAAGTTGCAGGTAAGAAAGTTTTAGTCATTGGCGCTGCTCGCAGCGGTATCGCCTGCGCCCGCTTTTTGGCAGAGCGCGGTGCTGTGATTGCCCTCGCTGATCAAAAGTCCCAGGAAGAATGGGATGCTGAAGCTGTTGCTTTGAAAGAAATGGGTGTGGGTCTTCTACCTGGCGACGTGCCAGGATGGCTCTTGGACCAGATAGAGCTGGTTGTGCTGAGTCCGGGCGTGCCGCGGAATAGCATTCCGGTCAGATACGCGGAACGCGCAGGCGCCGAGGTGATTGGTGAAGTTGAATTGGCTTCAAGGTTCTTGCGAGGCCGCATTGTAGGAATAACTGGGAGCAACGGGAAAACTACAACGACGAAGCTGATAGGAGAACTCTTGGGTAACGCGGGGTTATCAGTTCAAGTGGGCGGCAATATTGGATTGCCATTGATCTCTCTGGTACCTACCTCTACGGATGAGAGCTGGACCGTAATTGAGTTATCCAGCTTTCAACTAGAAACAATAGAGAGCTTCCACCCCCAAGTAGCTGTAGTTCTGAATGTCACTCCAAATCACATGGATCGCTATGACTCATTTACTAGTTATGCAGCAGCCAAATATCGAATCTTTTTAAATCAGCAGGAAGGTGACGTCGCTGTGCTCAATGCTGACGATCCGCTGGTTTCATCATGGGAAAGTGGTCTTCGTGCTCTTGTAGCCAAGTTCAGTGTGAAACAGCAACTTCAGGAAGGGCTATTCCTTAGAGGCAATGAGATTGTTTCTCGCACTAAAGATGGTGAACGAAACTTGCTGAAACGCGATGAAATGAAATTACGAGGACTTCACAACGTCGAAAACGTGTTGGCGGCGCTTTGCGCCGGACTAGCGTGTGGCGCGAGCCCCGAGTCGATGCGTGAGACGGTTAAGAGATTTGAATCGGTCGAACATCGACTCGAGTTTGTTAGTGAGATCGAAGGCGTTAGGTTCTATAACGATTCCAAAGCAACCAGCGTTGATGCGACGCTCAAGGCTCTTGAAGCGCTTTCAGATGAACCGGGAAAGATAGTTCTGATATTGGGAGGACGGGGAAAGAAAACTCCCTATCAACCTCTCGCCACGATTACCCAGGAACGAATTCGCCAACTCATATTGATCGGTGAAGACGCCAATAACATAGCGAGCGAGCTCGGCAGCTATGCTCCTTTTCAACACGCAACAGATATGGCAGGAGCAGTCAAAAGCGCCTTTGAAGCTGCCGAAAGAGGCGACACGGTTTTGCTGGCGCCGGCTTGTGCAAGTTTCGATATGTTCGAAGGCTTCGAACACCGTGGAAATGTTTTCAAGAGTGAAGTCAAGAAATTGGCCAAGCATTAAAACGTCTACGCTAACACGATGGCGCGCAAGTTATATCCAGATAAGTGGCTTTTTGCAGCGACAATTGGGCTGGCGTTGTTTGGCGTCGTGATGGTGTATAGCGCTTCGGCAGTAATGGCTCAACGCGATAATGGCAATCAGTTCTACTACGTCTTAAAGCAGGGCATTTGGACCACTATCGGATTTGTTGTGCTGATTGCCGCGATGCAGATTGACTACAGGCATCTGAAGAATCGGCGGCTGGTTTATGGATTAGTTTTTTTGACCATTCTGTTGTTGGCGGCCGTATTTGCTTTTCCGAAGATAAATGGCGCACAACGTTGGATCAGGTTAGGCAGCTTTTCGATCCAACCATCAGAGCTTTCGAAACTGACGCTGACGATCTTTCTTGCTTACTTCTTTGAAAAGCGGGCCGGTGAAGAATGGAAATTTTGGCGCACGTTTGTTCCCGTTGGTCTGGTAACAGGAGTGTTTGCATTCCTGATTGTGCTCGAACCGGACTTTGGCACGGCAGTGATGCTTGTAGTGATCTTCGTCGTGATGGGTTACACCGCAGGCTTGCGCCTGCTGCACCTTGGACTTGCTGCATTGCCGGTAGTGTTAGCACTGGTTGGACTTCTGATCTTTGTGCCTTTTCGTATGAGACGACTCGTGGCCTTTCTGGATCCCTGGGCCGATCCGCTTGGTAGTGGCTACCAGATGGTGCAATCGCTAATTGCTATTGGTTCGGGAGGAACAAATGGATTGGGTTTTGCCCAAGGTAAACAGAAGATGTTGTTTCTTCCTTTTGCTCACTCAGACTTCATATTCGCTGTCATTGGCGAAGAGCTTGGATTGGTAGGCGCCATGGCGGTTGTCCTGGTGTTTGGACTTTTCCTGTGGCGCGGTGTTCGTACTGCACTACTTGCTCCGGATCGATTTGGAATGCTGTTGGCTCTGGGAATAGTTTGCGGAATCGTAACTCAAGCATTCTTCAACATCAGCGTCGTCTTGTCGTTGGTGCCAACCAAAGGTATTCCCTTGCCGTTTATCTCATACGGAGGATCATCGTTGGTTCCGACACTCGCTGCGGTTGGAATTCTCTTGAACATCTCTCAGCAGACTGCGGGATCTATTGACGTTGGGCTTTTGCAGCCGGACCCAATAACGCGTGAAGAGTCACGTCAGAGAAGCGTTACTGCATTAGGGAATTCTTCGTCGCGGTTTGGTTAGATTGAAAATGCGAGTGCTTATCGCTGCTGCGGGAACGGGCGGGCATATATATCCAGGGATTGCGGTTGCAAGGGAGATTCTGCGACGTGATCCCTCAGCTGAAGTTAGGTTTGTTGGTACTAGAAGAGGACTGGAGAACAGGCTGGTACCCGGCGCGGGCTTTGAACTGTCGATCATTGATAGTGCAGGCTTAAAGAATGTTGGTGTTAGCGATCGCTTGCGAGGAATGGCGAAGCTGCCGGGCAGTTTTCGAGCGGCCAGGCAGATTCTCAGGAGCTTTCGACCAGACGTGGTTGTAGGAGCAGGTGGATATGTTTCCGGACCGGTGGTCTTAACGGCTGCTTTGATGAGAATTCCAACTTTGGTGATGGAGTCGAACGCCTTGCCTGGCTGGACCAATCGAGTATTGGCGAGATTTGTTGACAAGGCAGCTGTCTCTTTTCAGCCGGCAGTATCATACTTTCGGGGGAAGGGTGTTTTAACTGGAAACCCCGTGCGCAGAGAGTTCTTTGAGATTCCGGCAAAGCTGCGAGATCCTAAAAAGTTTTCGCTTCTAGTATTCGGCGGTTCGCAGGGAGCTCGTGCTATTAATGAGGCTATGGTAGCTGCGCTCCCTCAGCTTGAAGAATTCAAGGATGTTTTGCGAATTGTCCACCAAACAGGAGAAGCTGATTTCGATAAGGTCACCAAAGGTTACCAGGAATTTGGCTGGTCTGAGAGGGCTGAGGTCAAACGATACATTGATGACATGGTCCAGGCTTTTGCGACAGCTGATCTTGTAATTTGCCGTGCCGGCGCCACAACCTCGGCGGAACTGGTAGCAGCAGGCAAAGCGGCCATAATGATTCCTTTCCCTTTTGCCGCCGATGACCATCAACGAAAGAACGCCGAGGCTCTGGAATCGTCAGGAGCAGCCAAAATGATTTTGCAACAGAATCTGTCGGGCAAGTGGTTGGCTGATGAGATCGTGGGACTTGTTAAAACTCCAGAATCCGTTACTGCAATGGAGACCGCGAGCCGTAAGCTTGCACGAGGTGACGCGGCCGCAGTAGCCGTTGATTTGATAGAAGGTTTAGCGAAAAGAGAAATCGCTTAGCCGCAATTAGAAGGATATGTTTCGAAGAATTCAACACGTCCATTTCGTAGGTATCGGCGGGATCGGCATGTCAGGGATCGCAGAGGTCCTCGTGAACCTCAAGTTCCGTGTTTCTGGATCTGATCTGAAACGATCAACGGTAACGGATCGGCTTCAGCAGTTAGGAGTTGAGTTCAGTGAAGGCCATGATGCCGCCAATATCGGTGATGCTCATGTTGTGGTGAGATCAACAGCAGTTCGTGATGACAACCCGGAGATTATTCAAGCACAAAGGCGCTCGATTCCGGTCATCCCCCGCGCCGAGATGCTCGCCGAGTTGATGCGTTTAAAGCCACACACAGTGGCGGTGGCAGGCTCACACGGAAAGACTACAACCACTTCAATGGTGGCTACTGTTTTGGGCCATGCTGCTCTCGATCCCACGATTGTCGTTGGTGGTGTTGTTGGCGCCTTTGGTTCAAATGCATACCTGGGCACGAGTGACTTAATGGTGGTCGAGGCCGATGAAAGCGATCGCTCCTTTCTCATGCTAACCCCGACTATTGCGGTAGTCACAAACATTGATCGGGAGCACATGGACTACTATCACGACATGGACGATGTCCGGGCTTGCTTCACTAATTTCGTTAACAAAGTACCGTTTTATGGCGCATCAGTGCTGTGTTTGGATGATCCTCATGTACAGGCAATAATTCCGCACATCGAACGTCGACGAATCACCTATGGACTTAGCGCCCAGGCGGACATCTCGGGGCACTCAATTCGCTACAACCACAACTTCGGTTCGACATTCACCGTGTGGCGTGGATCCGATCCTATCGGGGACATAACTCTACGCGTGCCGGGTTTGCACAATGTTTATAACGCGCTCGCAGCAATCTCCGTTGGCATTGAACTTGACGTTCCCTTTGCACAGATTGCTGAGGCGCTCCGAAGCTTTGCTGGAGCTAGCCGCCGCTTTCAGGCTAAAGGTGAGGAAGGTGGTGTTTTGGTAGTCGATGATTACGGGCACCACCCGACGGAGATCAGGGCAACACTGGCGGCAGCGAAGATTGGTTCGGGGGGAAGAAGGATTGTGGTTCTGTTTCAACCCCATCGTTACACCCGAACCAAGGATTTGATGGAAGAGTTTGCACGATCTTTTAACAATGCTGACACGTTGTTCGTAACCGATATTTACGCCGCGAGTGAGGATCCAATACCCGGTATCACGGCTGAGTCATTGACGGATGCTATTAAGCGATTCGGCCATAAAGACGCCCATTGGGTTGGTCCCTTGGAAAATGCAGCGGCCGTGCTTCGTGATCATGTGCAGCCTGGAGATCTTGTACTTACGCTCGGTGCGGGAACGGTAAGCCGAGTCAGCGAACAGTTGCTTTTGCTGCTTCGCGAACGCAGCGAGGCCAAAGCGACTTAGACATTAAATGACAGAACCGGATCTAAATGAGGAATATCAAAAGCGGGACGCGCTGGTCGCGGAGATCGCCCGCAAACTCGAGGTGCGCGCCGAAAGAGGCCGAAGTTTTGCTGAGCTTACAAGTCTTCGTGTTGGCGGTGCAATTGACTGGGTGTTATCGCCGGATACTGAAGAGAAGGCTGCAGCACTCGTACACGAACTTGATAGAGCCCAAATTGGCTGGCGACCCTTGGGTTCTGGAAGCAATATTCTGGCCGATGATGCGGAACACCGTTATGTAGTCCTTAGTTTGAAAGATTTGAAAGGAGAAGTGGAATTCGATGGAGTTCGTGTCAGCGTGAGCGCCGGCTATTCGCTCCCTCGACTATGCATCGATGTGGCCCGACACGGACTCTCAGGAATCGAAGGGCTTGGCGGTATTCCAGGAACTGTTGGTGGGGCCCTGTGGATGAACGCCGGTGCATATGGACACGAAATCGGCACAGTCACTGAGAGCGTTAGAGTGGCTCGCGACGGCAGCGTAGTTGAGATTCCAGGCGCAGACATCGAATGGAATTATCGGCACACCTCATTTAAGGAAGGAGCGCTGTTGCTCGGGGCTACCTTGCTTTTGAGCCCGGACGATCCTGAAAAGATCCGGGCGCGAATGGAAGATGTGAAGAGCCGCAGAATGGCCTCTCAGCCTCATGGATCTCGTTCGGCCGGATGTTTCTTTAAGAATCCTCCGGAGAGCATAGTGGGCACAGGAAAGATCATTGATGACATGGGCATGAAGGGATCGCGTCGTGGGAGCGCCATTGTTTCGCCTGTTCACGCGAATTTTATTGTGACGGAAGGAGAAGACGCGCGAGCCGAAGACGCCTTGGCTCTTGCTGAAGAGATTCGCGAAAGAGTTAAACGGGAACACGGAATCGAACTGGAATACGAAGTCGAATTATGGCGGGCGAGCAAACCTGAACCGCAAGCAGAGCTAAATGATTCACCAGCGGAGGAGCAGTAGCTAATGCGAGAACAAGTTGCGGGACAAAAAGTCGGGAATCGAAGCGGAATGGTTAACAGCCGCCGCTCAAATGTCCAGCGTCCGTCCTCTCGCTCGGGAGGAAACGCAAAAACGCGTGTTCGGCAGTTGCTACATTATCTGCCCAACCTACTTAAGGTAGTGATGGTTGTTGGTGTCATTCTTTTAGGCCTGTGGGGATACCGAGCTGCTGCGTCTGCAAGCTTCTTTCAAGTGCAGAACGTTAATGTGGCAGGTGTGTCACGCGCTTCAACGGATCGGATTCAATCTCGTGTGCGTAGCGCTGTAGGAGCCACGGGTGTTTGGAATGCTGACCTTGAGTCAATAAGTGCGGACTTGGCTAAGTTGCCATGGGTAAGAAGTGCCATTGTCAGTCGCGTGTTACCTGACGAGATAAGGGTTCGCATCACTGAACGCCTAGCAACTTTAGTGGTGAGGCTGTCATCAGGGAAGTTCATGTGGGTCGATGATGATGCAGTTTTGCTGGCTGAGATGCAGCCTTCGGATCAGATGCCTCCGTTCTTCCTGCGTGGTTGGAATGAAGACGAAACGGATACTGCACGGAAGGAGAACAGAGAAAGAGTTCAAAGTTTTCTCTTCCTGCAACAAGAATGGCAGGCTGCCGGACTCGCCGAACGTGTCAGCGAAGTGAATCTTAATGATATACGCGATGTGCGAGCTCAACTAGCAGGAGACGATTCTCAAATTGAGGTTAGGCTGGGGGGGGAAGAGCTTAGCAAGCGCCTCGGCCAAGCCCTCGAAGTGCTTGATGAACAGCGCCAGAGTTCTCGCGGGAACTTCATTACCTATGTAGATGTATCTCAGGGGAAAAGGGCCATCATAGGATTCGCGTTTGGCGCTCACAGGTTTAGCGACGAGATGCTGGCGGGTGAAGATTCGAATAGCACTGACGTCGGCGCGACCGCAATCAACAAAAGGGCACAAGTTCAGAAGGAGCCGGAAGAGAAACGCCGCCGTGACAAGAGGCAGGCTAGGAATTGATCAGTTAGGTCGTTTTTACCCGAGGAGCAAAGTTCAATGGCCAAGCGCACACCACACACGATCGGCCTTGACATAGGTACGAGCAGGGTGACGTGTATCGCTGGCGAACCCGGTGAGGGCGGGCTGCTGGACATCGTCGGTATCGGAGAAGCCGAAGCACGTGGGCTTCGAAAAGGAGTAATAGTTAATCCCGACGCTGCGGTAGACGCAATCAAGAGGGCTGTCGAGGAGGCTGAACGGATGAGTGGCCTCGAAGCCGAAGAGGTCACTATTAATTTAGCGGGATCACACATCCTGGGATTTAACGGCCAGGCAATTGTTGCCGTCTCAGGTCGCGATCGGGAGATAACTTCCGAGGATGTTCGCCGTGCCATCGATTCAGCATGCGCTATTCAGCTCCCAGCAGGTCGGGAGATTGTGGATCGCCTGCCC
Organism: uncultured Chloracidobacterium sp.; assembly: GCA_964574785.1. GTDB lineage: Bacteria > Acidobacteriota > Blastocatellia > Pyrinomonadales > Pyrinomonadaceae > PSRF01. The sequence continues at coordinate 26,376 of CAZNPP010000033.1, forward strand.
CAGGAGTTCATTGTTGATGATCAGGATGGCATAAATGATCCGGTGGGCATGATTGGCGCCCGACTTGCAGTGAAGGTTCACATAATTACCAGTCCTGTAACCGCACGACAAAATGCTATCAACGCTGTGAATCGCGCCGGATTAATCGTTGCTGATATGGTTCTGGAACAACTAGCTGCCGCCGAAGCATCGTTAACCGAAGATGATAAGGAATTTGGAGCGGCGCTCGTTGATATTGGCGCCGAAACTACGGGGCTAATCATTTACCAGCGTGGCGCTGTGCAGCACACAGCCGTATTTCCTTTGGGGGGCTCTCACTTTACGAACGACATCGCTTTTGGATTAAGAACGCCGATTCCTGAAGCGGAAAAGATCAAACGAACTGTTGGCTGTGCGTGCAGTACATCACTTTCAGAGACGGAACGTAGTGAACTTGTGGAGGTTCCTTCGGTTGGCGGACGTGCTCCTCGTCAGCTATCACGCCAAATACTTTGCGACATCCTGCAGCCGCGTGCTGAAGAGGTCCTTATGCATGTGGCTGATGAGATTAAAGAAGCCGGCTGGGAGAGACAGCTTTCAAGCGGTGTCGTGATTACCGGAGGTGGCGCCTTGCTAAACGGTATGACAGAGATCGCGGAGCAGGTTTTTGATGCGCCCGTACGCATTGGTTATCCGGAGAGAGATCGCTTCGGTGGTTTGGTAGAAGATGTACAAAGTCCCGCTTGGTCAGCAGCTGCGGGATTGTCGTTAGTAGCGCAACGAACTTTGGCAACAGAACAACGCACTGGTATAGGTCGCAAGGGTTCAACTGGCAAGCTCACGCACTTTGTATCAAAATTTCGCAATCGATTCAGTAGTATTTTCTGACAAGTTGTTGTATGCTCTCGTCCCGGCTGCACAATATATTGTCCGCAACATATGGATGCCGATGGCGAGACCAACCCAATATAGACGGAAGAGGCCTTGGACGCCTTCCCGCTTCGGAAGAGAGGACATGACTATGGCACCGGAAGCTCGTCAACCCGGAAGTGGCATTAATATCTTCATCGATGACGATCCACCAATCACTGGCGCGAGAATAAAGGTAATAGGAATTGGCGGCGGTGGCAGTAATGCTGTTAACCGCATGATCGAGGCGGGAATCGATGGTATCGAATTTCTCGTAGCCAATACCGATTTGCAGGCGCTGAAAAGATCGCGCGCCCCAATAAAGATCCAACTCGGCAGTCGCCTGACGAAGGGACTCGGCGCGGGCGCCGATCCAGTTGTTGGTCGTGAAGCTGCTTTGGAGGATACGGACAAGATCATCGAGGTGCTCGAAGGGGCCGATATGGTCTTTGTCACGACAGGACTTGGGGGCGGTACCGGCACTGGCGGGGCTCCAATCATTGCTTCTCTTGCTACTGAGTTGAACTCTCTTACAGTGGCAGTGGTCACCAAGCCGTTCCACTTTGAGGGGCGGCGCCGCATGCAGCAAGCAGAGCAAGGGCTTCGTGAGCTGCGCGAGTGTGTTGACACTGTTATCACCATTCCTAACGAGCGACTATTGCATACCGTCGAGCGTGGGGTGTCACTGTCTGACTCGTTCAGGGTCGCAGACGATGTTCTTCGCCAGGCAGTTCAGGGAATTAGTGATCTGATTACGGTTCCCGGTCTCATCAATCTCGACTTTGCTGATGTGAAGTCAATTATGTCGGGTATGGGAATGGCACTGATGGGTGTGGGACACGGCGCCGGTGAGAATCGCGCTATTGAAGCAACTCAGCAGGCTATTTCGTCGCCATTGCTTGAGGAAGCGACGATTCACGGAGCCAAGGGTGTGCTCATCAACATTACCGGTGGATCAGATCTCACTCTGTATGAAGTGAATGCCGCCTCCTCTATTATTAGGGAGGCTGCTGATGAGGACGCTAACATTATTTTTGGTGCTGTGATCGACGAAGATATGCAGGATGAGATGAAGATCACGGTGATCGCGACTGGTTTCGAGCGAGAATCTGTTTCAGTTGCTTCGGCAGGATCCACCGCGACCCTCCCAGTAACCCCGCCGCGTTTCGTTTCGCGGTCTACCGATGATATCCCCCGGCCGATGATGAGTGCGCGGGCTGATGATCTTGACGTGCCTACGTTTATCCGCAAAAAGGCTGATTAGAAAGACAGAAGTCAGAACTCAGAACTCAGAAGACAGAAGCCAGAAGAATGGGTAAACAAGGCCTGTCTTTGACTTCTTTCTTCTGACTTTTTCTGACTCGGTCTGCCGACTCTTGGCTTCTGACTCCTGACTTCTGACTTCTGACTTCCGACTTCTGTCTTGCCGTTTTTACCGATGGTATTTTTTAAGTTTTCGCCTTTGCTTTTTCTCGCTTGGTTGTGTAGCATGTCGGACATTCCCTTGCAGGATTTTCCATACGGGTAAGCATGAGTCCCTCTCCTCGAATGGCCGCAGCCTGCGAGAGTATGTTGAATCGCGTCAACTCATCCTGCCACACTGAGCCTTGGCGTGGTCTGTTTAACCCGTCTTTGATTTGGAGGTAAGAATCACGTGAACCGGAAACTGATAAGAACAACACTTGCAGAGGTCAAGGGCAAAGCTCGTGAAGCGCCCCAGCCTCGGGATAGAACCAATGGTAGCTCACAAAGGGGTGGCGGAAGCGATGGAGGCCGAGAGTCTCAGCAGCGTGGAGCCCAACAAGCCGCTCCCGTGCAGGTACGCAAGCGGGTACCACCACCACCGGAGACTAATGCAGAGATTTTCTATTACAAGAAACAGATCGATGCCCACACTCAGATGGTATTAGTATTACTTGACGGTGAGGAGATTGAAGGGACAATCGAGTGGTACGATCGTGGCGCCTTGAAGGTTAATCGGAAGAATGCCCCAAATCTGCTCATCCTGAAACGCAATATTAAGTACATGTACAAGGCCGACGAACGCGTCGAGAAGGTGGCGGGATAAATTTAGTCTCAATCGATTTCGCCCCTGTTTCCTAAGTTCCTGCCACCCACGCGCCTCAGCTAATGAGCCAGTTCCCGAACAGCTCGTCTCCCTTGGAATATCGAGCGAGGCGGTTTTTGCCACGCATCGGTATTACCATGGGCGATCCTGCCGGAATAGGTCCCGAGGTAGTGCTGAAGGCAGTAGCGGAGGAGGAGATTCGACAGGTGTGCGTCCCTGTGATTATCGGTGACGCACAACTTCTGGCACATACGGCTCGGACTCTCGATCTCCAGTGCGGTTACGACATCATCCGCAAGGGAGAACCTATACCTGAGCAACTCACCGAGCCGGCAATCTTTCACCTCGACAATATTGGTGGTTTCATAGAGCCCGGCATCGAGTCCGGCGCTGCTGGTAAGGCTGCCGCGGGTTATATTGAGGCTGCAGTTGAACTCTGCGCTGCCGGAAGCGTTGACGCCATTGCCACCGCTCCCATAAACAAGCGGGCTCTATTTCTTGGCGGCTACAGCTTTCCCGGGCACACAGAATTTCTCGCGCATCTGACGGGAACCGAAGAGTATGCGATGGCGTTTGTTGCGGCAAACCTTCGCATTGTACTGATCTCTACTCATGTACCGTTATCGGAAGCAATTCGCATGGTTGAGCGCGACCGTTTGGTTCAAATCATTAACCTTACCGATCGTGAACTAAGACGTTGGGGGATAGAACGACCACGGCTTGCAGTTTCTGCTTTGAATCCTCATGGCGCCGAAGGAGGATTGTTCGGGGTTGAAGAGGCTTCTGAGATAGTTCCTGCCGTCGAAGCTTGTCGTATCGACGAGATTAACGTCCATGGACCTTTTTCTGCAGATACAGTTTTCTTGAGAGCGTCTCGCGGGGAGTTTGATGCGGTAATCGCATGCTACCATGATCAGGCAATGATACCGGTGAAATGCCTCTCATTTGGTGAGGCAGTAAATGTTACATTAGGGTTGCCCTTCATAAGAACGTCAGTCGATCATGGCACAGCGTTCGATATTGCCGGGAAGGGGTTGGCTGAACACTCAAGTATGGTCGCCGCGATAAAGCTTGCGGCAGATCTGTCGACACGTGCCGGAGAAAGCAGCCGCACTGTGGAAGCATAGAAGGAAGAAAGAAAGTGAAACCAACTACAACTGAGAATCCAGGCCGACGCGTTCTTGTGGCAGATGACGACCCTGCTATCCTGCGTCTCGTAGCCACTATCCTCGAAAAAGAGCAGTACACCGTGGTCACAGCGCGGGATGGAAGGGAAGCCTATAAGATTCTGCAAAGCGATCAGGATTTCACTGCCGCGATCTTTGATGTGGTGATGCCTCACATTTCCGGCCCGGAGTTAGTGCGCTTTATGAAGTCGGAAGATCGATTAAGCCGTATTCCCGTGATGATGATGACAGCCGAACAGGACCCCAAGCTCTCTTCCGACAGCTTTGCCGCTGGGGCCGTCGTATTCTTACCTAAACCCTTCACCACTGCGCAGCTTCAAATCATGCTTCAAATGTTGGTCGGCAAAGGTGGAAGCTAACCCCACAAACAACTCTCTTTCCTGGAATGCATCTGTCATTCTTTTTCGCACGACCTTTTTCTGTTTTCTTCTTTTTATATTTGGCATAGAAGTCGGGGCTCAGCCGAGTTCGAGGGACGCGCGCAGGCTGATAACTCGAATGGCAGGATTCGAACTACCGAACAACTCCGTCAGGGTTGAACAAGTTACGCGAATGGACCAATTCACTGCCGAAGCAACAGCTCAAATCGAAACTGCATTCCGGTTTGAGCAAGATGACGATAAGTGGCAGGTGAGAGAGTTTAGGGTTGGACCTGACCGTTGGGAGAGTGTCGACGTTCTAGTCAAGGCACTCGGACAAAATTTTCAAAGTGCGAGTTGCAATGCAAACAGCTCGGAGCTGAGCCCCCGCCGTGCGCGTTGCGTCATAGCTGAGCTTGCCGGAATTGAGACTCCATTTGAGGCGGTAAGGATTCGAGGAATATCGTCACTTTCAGTTCCGATGGCGTCTCACCCTTCTGCTGTTGTGGTGGCATTAATTAAGTTGAACTTTCGATTTACCCGGGAGGGCCGTGGGTGGCGAATCTCGGAGGTAAGGACGGGTACTCGAGGTTGGGCCGATCTTTCCATAATTGTTGCTGCGGTAGATGAAATTAAGAGGGAGTTGGCTCAGGAGGAGTTAAGACAGCTTGCGAGTGCGCTCGAAGCATTTCGCGAAGAGCGTGGTTTCTACGTTACGGCTGACGATCACGGCGTATTAGTTGACCATCTGAGTCCTTCATATATAGCGGAAGTTGTTCGTCTGGACCCCTGGCATCGTCCATATAGGTATCAGGGAAGCAGTGATCGCTTTGTTCTTCGCTCAATGGGACCCGACGGCCAGGAGAACACTGCGGATGATGTTGTGGTGAGTGGGTCTTGGTAGTATCGGCTGGTTCTCTCGAAGCTGCTGGTTCTTAGTTACGCCACCTGGAAGGCCTTCTTGTCCAGCTTGTGTCATTCTGCTATTGACTTCAAACTGCATTTTAGATTTCGCGCGCTCAACTCCCCCAAAACAGCTCTATTGAACAGTTAAGTGGGCTCACATTCACTCAGTCCAACAAGTTTGCTTTCGTTTTCTACTGCAACCTTACCGCGTAGGTCTGGCAAGAACGCCGTTGGTGGTTTTAGGGACCATCGTCGTTGCGC
>CAZNPP010000034.1:0-31784 GCA_964574785.1 uncultured Chloracidobacterium sp.
GACTTTGGACTTATAGGTCCTCAAGACTCAGTTTTACTCCCGCGTCCTTCCACGCAGCATTGAATTGCTGCTCGACCAAGGTCGCTTCGGTGTCCCTATTCTGCGCTTTCAGGCTCTGCCACAGACCAAAAAGCAACCTACCATCGCGCGGGCTCTTTTCAATGGCCGCCCGAAAGACCGCTTCTGCTTCCCTGGCGTTCTCATTACGCAGCAACGCGGCCGCTAGTGACTGCCGCACCGGATAAAACCACGCAGGGGGTTCGTCATACTGAATCTTAGCTTCAAGTTCGACTGCCCGACGCCATTCGCTTATGGAACGATCCTTTTCTCCGCGAGCCCAAGCCAACTGCGCATCGAGAGTTGCTGCTGACAGCGCCAGAAGGTCCGCAGACTTATTATTGAGAAGATACATTGAAGTGTCGGGAATGGCTTTGCGCAGCGATTCGAATTCTTTTTGTTCCGCGGCCGCTTCAGTGATTTTCCCTTGTCCAGCCAGTGCCATGCCTCGAGCATAATGTCTGAAGGCTTGAAGAAGTTTTCGCTCATCACGAGGCGCGGGGGTGTTGAGTATCTCATCCCAGCGGTGAAAACGAAGATCGATCATCAGCGGGTAGAGAAGAAACCCCTCAAGCATCTGCATCTGCAAATCGGCGTCGCCAACATTCTGCACCATTTCCGTCGCTGCTTTTTTTGCTTCGTCATAGTTGCCCTGTTGAGCCCTGGCATAAGAGATGAAGTGAATGTTGTGTGTCCAGTACATAAGCGGATAAATACCGGTTGCGCCCGTACGTTCCACGAACGCCTTGTCCGCTGCTGCCGCATTTACGTTTGTTTTCGCGGCCAATTCGTAGTCACCGGTTTGGAGGAAGATATGCCCAGGCATATGGACCAAATGTCCGGCTCCAGGAACCAGCGTCATCAGGCGCATTGCGCTCGGAATGGCTCGCTCAAGATTCGGGGAAGCTTCGACAGCATGGATATAAAGGTGGTTGGCGCCAGGATGATCCGGATTGCGTCTTAACACTGACTCCAAAACTGCTACCAACTCCAAAGTTCCTGGCGCTGGCTCTCCTTCAAGAGACCAGAGCTGCCACGGCCGTAACATCATGATACTTTCCGCAAACATTGTTGCCGCATCGAGGTCGTCGGGATATTTTTTAACCATCTCACGCATGGCATTGCTGTAATCGAGGTGAAGTTTTTTCCAGTCCGATTTTGGATCAGGAGACGAGTAACGTTTAGCTATGGCGCGGATGTAATCCTGTTCACGAGCACTTGCTTTTGGGGAGCGCTCAAGGGCTTTTTGCCGGGCTTCATAGGTAGCCTTCGCACGGTTCTCATCAACCTCGGTGTCGTTATAGTTTGGACCAATAGAAAGTGCTAAGCCCCAATATGGCATTGCTGCGTCAGGGTCGAGTTCTGCCGCGCGCCGGAAGTAGCGAGCCGCCTCGTCATGATTAAACCCATAAAGAAGTGTAAGTCCTTGATCAAAGTATGTTTGCGCTTCCGGATGTTTTGTAGTGATTGGGTGGTGGTAATTACCTAGCCCGGGATGTAACTCGGTTGCTTTAGTTGTTCCCACGTGTTGGTGCTGAGCAAGCGTGGGAAAGGCACAAACCGCCAAAATAAAAACAAAAACTATTCCTCTCATTCGTCTCCTCCTCGAGTTCGTCAAAAAATTACAGGATTTAAGCCGAATAGCTTTTCCTAACTAGAAAAGCGTCGGGCTGAAGAATTGTTTTGGTGGGTAGAGTCTAACAAGTACATGAAGTTTTTTGTAGGGGCAGGGGATGGTAAATGGAGAATGGTGAATGGGAATAGTCATTAGTGTTCTGGTTTGAGCGGAACTCTCTAGTCTTACCATTCGCGATTCACGATTCACCATTCACCTGATTCCTCAAGGTAGTTATGTTATGTCTGATTCGATATTTCTCCTCTTCCGTTAGTGAGGCGCGCAACCGTAACGCCTCATAGAGGCGGAGACTGTCTTTATCCTTGCCAATGCGAGACAAGTAAGCGGCTTTGTGTTCGGCAACGAAATTGCGCCCGTGCATACGTTCGTAGCTCATCCCGCGGTCATAAGTGGACAGCGTCTCTTCCTCGCGACCTAACTTCTCCAGCACGAATGCTGCGTTGTAACACATTGAGGCCTTATCCAGGTCAGAAATATCGCTGGCAATCAGATTGCGGAATATAGTGAGAGCTGCCTCGTAATCACCGCTTTCTACAAGCTCAGAGCCCTGGTGGGCCAAGGTTACGTATTGTTGGTAATCCAACTCACTCTTCTCCGTCTTAAAAGATTTACAGACAAATGCATGCTCTTAATACTTCCACCGAGCCATCAGGCAAAATTGTGTGGAGGTTGAATCTATCACACCGAGCCTTGTAGAGATAAAGCGCTGACAGGTCAGCGCACTCTAAAGAGGTTGTCTCTGAACAGTAATGTAATCGTAACATGCGAACAATGCCTCGGGTGTTATAGTGCCGAACTGATTGGAGTAATATCTCTTCTCCCCGATTCAAGGGCTGAGGCGCCCCAATCCTAGAAGCCTCGTCTCAAAATTCAAGTAACAGAAAGAAGGAACCACGCGGTGGGCATACAGGCAGTTGCGAAAAGTGATGAGCGTGGCCATCAAGTCGGCAAAGTTAAGGATAATTGGCTTGGTTTCGTCGGAGATGTCCTCAAATTTACCGGCGAAGTCCGTTTTAAATCTATGCTACGCATTGACGGAAACTTCTCAGGTCAGGTCAATTCTTCCGACGGCACGCTCATAGTTAGTAGTGGTGCAAGAGTGACTCAGGCAGTAATCAATGTTGCTGTTGCGAAGATAAACGGAACTGTCGAAGGTGATATTAACGCAACCAAAGAGCTTGTGTTAGGCCCAACGGCCAGCGTTACCGGGAAAGTTTCGGCGCGGGAATTGGTTGTTGCAGAAGGGGCGCTTTTGAACGGGAGTTGCCATAAAATCTGATTCGAGATCTTGAATAGTGAATAGTGAATCGTGAATCGTTAAAGATCCACGCACGGTTCACGATTCACCATTTACCATCAAGGGGCATCCACGGAGGGATGCCCCAACAGTTAATCATCGCAAGGCACGCGAGGCGGCCTCTAGTCTTTTTTTGTCCACGCTAGCGCGTTGCTCTTCAGCCCTCTGAATCAGGTGCATGTAGTTTAAGCCCTGAAGTTTTTGGTTCTTCTCAGCGGCTGTGGCCAAGGATAGCCAAAGTAAACGTTTGCCTTCGATACCGAGTGACAGTACTTCGAATGATTCGAAAAGCCGCAACTCGTCACCTCCTCCATCATCAATCCAGAGCTTGAGTTCAGTTGCCTTCTCCCCTAACCATGCCGATGCCTTGCGAGTGGTGCTTTCGCTTATGTTCAGTTGCTTCATTAACGTCCTGAGCTCATCTCTATCTGCTTCCACTTCAGTTCGTATGTCACGAGCAAATTGGCCCACATCGGTTCCCTGATGGTTCGATTCCAACCATTCAAGCAGTTCCACCGCCGCCGTAGCGCCGGCAAGATGGTCGGTCAGATATACCGCAAGATTTTCTTTTGACATCTTTTCCCCCCTGCGATTCGGTCTAATCCAATTATTGTGGTCAAGTTCTTGGGGGCTGAATTCAGATCAAAAGAATATAAAGTGTCGCACCTATTCCGCAAACCCCACCAGCAGAGATGCTTTAGGAACAACAACCGCCGTCCAGAGATACAGGCGGTGGTCTTTACCCAAAGAAAACGGGTGAAAAGTAGTAGTGAGAAAAACTATTAAGAAAACTGAACCGGAATAGTAGCGTAAGTTTTTTTCATCTTTGTGACTTAGTGGGTGGTCTACATGCCGTTCAAGGGCGGACGCTGTCGATGCCAATCCGTTGACTGCTCATACGCATGAGCAAATGCCAGCACCGTCGATTCATCGAAAGCCCGGCCAATGATCTGCAACCCGACCGGCAGACCAGTTGCTAAGAAACCGCACGGAAGCGATAGAGCAGGAAATCCGGTTAGATTCGCGAGATTTACGTTGCCGTATTCGTACCACTCCACAGACCGGCCCAACAGCAACGTGGGCTCGCCGAATCGAGGCGCGTGAGTAGGGTCTGTCGGACAGACAAGCACATCTGCGTCTGCCAAAGCGTGATTCAATTCCGCCTGGAGTTGAAGTCGCAGCCGCTGGGCTTTCACGTAATCTGTTGCGAGGTAGAGTCGCCCACTGTTCAGGTAGTAAGGAATCAAGGGATCCAGAAGCTTCTTCCGTTCGACATTGCGGAGATTCTGCTCATGAAATACTGCCGCTTCAGAGTCGATGATGACTTCGCTGGCTACATTTGCGGCGACAGCGCTGGGAATACTCACCTGAGTGCGCCGCGCACCCAATTTTTCAAGGTGAGTTAGTGCTGACTCAACTACACTTACGATCTCAGGCTCGATTGGCGTCATCAATTCCTTGGCGAGGGCAAAACGTTTACCACGCAGGTTGTAGCTTCGCAGCAAGTCCTTTTCAAAATCCGGTACCGGCTCTGAGACACTTGCAGGGTCACTCTGATCGTAGCCAGCGATGACAGTTAACATACGCGCTGTGTCCCTCACCGTTCGTGCCATTGGGCCAGCATGATCAAGCGTCCAGGCAAGAGGAGTAACCCCGTGCCGACTAACACGCCCAAACGTGGGCTTCAGGCCGACGATACTGCATCGATTCGCAGGATTGCGGATCGAACCTCCGGTATCAGTGCCTAGCGCAAGTGTTGCCATGCCTGCTGCCAAAGCTGCGCCACTGCCGCTTGAAGAGCCACCGGGATCGTGATTTAGCTTCCAGGGATTATGGGTTGGTCCAAAGCCGGAGTCGGTTCCACTTCCCGTAGCGAATTCCATCAGGTTAGATTTCCCGAGAAGCACCGCCCCACCACTCAACAAGCGATCGACTACAGAAGCGTTTTCTGAAGGGACATTGTTTAGGCCCAGCTTAGATCCGTGAGTTGTGCGTATGCCGCGAGTGGCGAAGATATCTTTGGCGGCAAACGGCACTCCATCGAGCGGGCCCAAAGCGCTGCCTCTTTGATAGCGATGTTCCGAGGCCTTGGCCTGTTCCTGAGCCAGCTTGATCGTTGGTGTGATATAGGCGTTGATTTGCGGATTTAGTTTTTCGATCCGATCTGCATGTACGTTGGCAGCTTCTACGGGCGACAGCTTCTTGGTTGCGTAGAGTTCGACGAGTTCGACAGCCGACAGGTAGGCGATTTCAATCCCGCTGAAGCTCATGGTCGTCTTTTGGCTGAGAAATGGATTGGTAGATCAAGTTCTTCTGGCAGGATGATCGGGCGCAGTTTTTTGCTAACCTCCTGGTAGACACCGGTGACGTAATCTTTCGAGTGCTCGAACTCTTCGGCACTCAGGCCAATGCCCGCCGCCTCATTCAGTTCAAACAGCGCTTTGGCGAGGCGCTCTCTGCTTTCGTCAGAAGGTATTTCGACTGCTTTCAGTTCTGGTCCAACCTTCAAGAGTGCAAGTGATGCTCCCGAGAGTTTTAAGAACGTCCGCCGACCCCGAATCATAGAAGAGACCTCATCTATTCTGTTCTAACGATCTCCATAGCGATCTCTGATTTTTTGAATCCCATCTTCTCCCAGAATTGATCACTTCCTTTGCCAGATCTTAGCACCCAGGTAATCTTTTCCGGTTCGTCAACATCCATTAATCTTGTCACCAACTCACGACCGATCCCCTGCCTCTGTTTATCTTCGGCCACTGCTACTGTTGAGATATAGCCGTTTGATGCGCCATCGAACAACGCTCTGGCAAAACCGATAATACGTTCGCCTTCAAATGCTCCAACGGTACGACTGGCGCCTCGAATCATCTCCTCGAATCGCTCGGGATCATCAACAAGCTTTTGCCAACCAGCAGCAATTAGTAACTGTCGCACATTGTCGTAATCATCGTCTTGCACTGGCCTGTAGATGATTTTCATAAGGCTTGTTCCAGTCGCTCGTTCATTGTTTATTCAACTGTGAAAGAATTTTATCAGCTCAGAGGATCTGCGATGAGCAACAGCCTGCCATCCCGGCACTCCTATGATCCAATGGCCGTACTGCGGAACTGTAACTTTTAGGCACCTTTCTTCAATTTCAAACTGCGCAGTTGTTTTATGTCTTCGCTGGCGTTTACCAGTCTTTTCGACCTATCGCATCGGGTTGTGGTCCATCTTTCTTGTCCAGATACCACATCCCTATATCTACGAGCATAAATAAGATACGTCCCGCCGGTCTCGAAGTTTAGGTCGCATGAGCCAGCACTCCTGTGAAGGACAAATCTTTCCCCAACTTGTCCCTTCCAGAGCGTTTCTGTTTCGAATACCACACTATCAGACGAGACCTTACTTGCTTTAGCCGTGAAGATAGCTCCCGCCTTGACTATTGATTTGAACAAGTGTGTCCGATAAACGCCTTCCGGATTTGCCTCCTCCTCAGCACCGCAAAAACATGCTGCAACAGTTTGCGGCGTCATCAGGATTGCACCGAAAATAATTATTAGTCTAAGAGCTTTCATTATTTTCAAACCTAATGTTTCCAATCCCGCAATCCCGTGCCGAAAGATGAGCGTGCTTTAGCTGGTGGAGTTTTCATTCTGCTTAATTAGCAAGTTTCCAATAACTCTTAACACAGGTTCAATGTCGGATTTGTGTGATTTGGTGGACCGAAACGTTAAGCTTTTCCGCTGCTCACACACAGGGATCGTATTAACTCCTCAAACTTGTTTAATCCTGGCTCGAATTTATCCGGCGGCAGTTCCTCTAACTTGCGAACCATCTTGGCACGATATTCTGAATAGTTTTTCTCATCGTCTTTACCAAAGACAGTGGGTAACTTGTAATCCTCGTATGTTCCGGTCTCATATTCCTTTGGCAGGTTCAAAGACGGCGCTGTAATAGGGAAGGTTGCGGAAATATAGTAGACACCATCATTTGAGATTCCCTGGAATACATAGACCAAGCCACTGTTGTTAACCAAAGAAGGTTCAATATCGTATTGAGTAACAAACAATACCCCTTTGCCATCTTTGAACTCAACGAATTTAACGTGTGCTCGAAAGGATTGTGTCGCGTCGATGCCAAAAGGGAGAAATGGAATCGCCTGATTCACTGCTGTTGGTTCTTCAGAAAGCAATGATTTCAATTTCTCAACATCACCTTCAAGCTGCTGGACGTATTTCTCTGAAATTATTAGCGCCCTTTTGTATGCCTCAATCGGATAAATATGAATCTCAGGTGCAAAGAATGAAGACTTGTGACCTGATGTATAAGATCCGACGAGTGTGAAGGCAATGTGTTCAGGCATAATACCGTCCGGCTTATCGTCTGCGTTTTCGAGTACGATTGCAGGTAACACTTTCCCCTTTATCTCGGTAGCCAGTGATGGATCATAACTGAATGTAACACCTCGGTAAGACACTGATTTGCTGTCAGAAGAAGAAGGCCATGTCTCCGAGTAATAACTGTGCAGGACTGATGATGAAATCAAACCAATTGTAATGGGGATTGCCAAAGTTAATCGAGACGTTAGCCAACTCATTAGTTTCTCTCCTGAAAGGATTCAAAGCAGTTTCGAGTTAATAGAGCTTGATGAGAGCCAAACGCAGAGTCGCAGAGGTGCAAAGAAGCAAAGAACTTCCTTTGTTCAATGCGGCTTTGCGCGCCTTTGCGTTTTTTGTTTCCTTTCCAGCTCAAAGTACCAACTGATAAAACGCGGGTGTGGGTATACATACAACCTAACCAATCCCGATGGACCTTAAGAGAACAAAAACAAATCCTCTCTCCTGGTTTGGTATCAACCCTCCCATCAACCACAGGTACACAAAGAACGCATAAAAGACTGACATAAATACGAGAGCAATGCAGCGCCAAAGTGGTGGCTGTAATTCCTGCGGTAAGAACTTCTTATTAATGTGAAGAATGTGAAGCGAACTAATTACCATAACCACACCCGCCATGTTGGCGCCGATCTGCAATAGGATGATTGGTTGGGTCAACTGTAACGCGATGAGTCCCCATACCACTGCGACGGCGAGCACCGAATAGTAAACGAACCTTACATCCCCGCCGCGCCAATCCCGAATTCTTCTGCTGCCACTCCAAAGAATATCCGTGATTCCGCGTACCGTTCCTTCAAGTATATCGAGTTGAGTCTTGAATAGAACCCAGACGCTCATCATAGCGAGTATGAACGTAACTATCGCGCCCCCACGAACTGCCATGGAGTTTGCCAGTTCGGCGGCGATACCTAAACCACGAATATCCCGCCCGGGCTCTAATGCGGATGTGTAAAGAATCGCAGGCAAGAGCATTCCCAGCATTGCGCCAATAAAAAACACTCCCCACTGGTCAGCTCGCACAATCCGCCACCAGCCACGCCAGCTTATTAAACTACTTTCCGAAACAGTAAAGATGCTGCCAGTATGAGCCAGCTTTACTTTCTGACCACCAACGGCCGCTGGAATAAAGCCAACCACCTGGCCCATCCCGTAACCTTTGTCTCTGGTCCAGTTCGATGCCATTAGATTTCCTACCCCGCCCATACCGCAATAGGCCACAAAGGCACCTAACAAGAGCCAGTCAGCATCTGCAGGAAAGAACTTGAATTCACCCGCGTGCAGATCGAATCCTACTAGTCCGACGGTAGCCGCAAGCCAGTACACGGGAGCGGCAAAAAGTAGGCAAAGCACAGCAAGAGCGCCCAGGATCAGGACGATCATAGCCCCGTTTAATAGCTCGAGTGTGCGCTCGATGCGCTTACCGCTAAAGACAAGAATGCCGACGCATACGATAAAGGTGCCACAACCGATCCAATAAACCATCGCGGCATCGCCAGTATCGGCCAACCTGCCGACAATCAAAAAAAAGATGGCGCCAGCCGCAGTTGCCGCCCACGCAGGCCATCCGGTTTGCAGAATAAAAAGAACAGCATAGAACCAGGCCCAGAATGTTGCGTGAGGCCGCGTTCGCATGAACCCGGTAACAGCAGGCTCACCAGTGTAGAGCGTATAACGGATAAGCTCGGTATTTAGTACGGTTTGAAGGAAAACGGCGACGGTTGTTAACCAGAGTAGGGCAACCCCGTATTTAACGAACGCTGCTGGTCCAAGCAACCACTCGCCGCTGCCGAGCGAGGCGCCAAGAACAATTGCCCCCGGACCGATAACAGCCAGTAGACTTAGCCCTTTTGCGTGAGGTGGTTGAGGTAAGGTGGTTACTTTCCAGGGTTCAAGCCCGGAACGCGATTCTTTGGAGGTTGTAGTTGAAGGGGCTGTGTAGGTTGCCATTTATCGGTCTAGTGCGCATGCCACCCGACTGATTAAAGACGACGGAGATTGAGTATCAGTGCGATTCTCTCTTGTGTCTCCTCACTGAACTGTGAAAACTCCTCATCCGTTAGCAGATTACTCCCTTTGATATTGGCGAGCAGAATTAAAGCATTCGAACGTTTGAGGTCGTCGAAAAGTTTAGTCATTTTCCGATCACGTTTACCTAGGATATCCCAAACCTTGAGATAACATTTGTGATAATCCTGCTTTCGGTTAGAGGTCGTTCGATTAAGCTCTTCAATCACGTGCTTACAATAGCGCTCCAGCGCAATCGGGTGAAGCTTACGCAATATTTTCCAGTCTGACTCTTTAATTTGTTCAAACATGTTCTTTAGCTAAAGCCTCCGAAGACTTTGTGATACTTTACCAATCCCTGAACACCGGTTAACGCACCCTGGTGCAGTTCCTTAACCATGAACTCTTCAGGTGCAACCTCGTATTCACACGTTAATCCAAATTGGACGGCAGGTCGAAATCCAAACCGTGGGTAGTAATGGCTATGTCCGACAACAACGACAAGATCTCCACCCAGTCGCTTACATTCCTTTAATCCTTCAGTAACGAGAAGGGAACCGACTCCACGTCGTTGGTGCTCTGGCGTCACTGCCATAGGCGCAAGACCAAAAGCAAGCTGGATTGGTCCAGAGTTCTCTATAGAAACCGGACTGAAGAAGATATGGCCAATAATCTCTAATTCTCTTTCGGCAATGAGTGAGACATACGGTGCTGCTTGAGATCGTAACGCATTGACCAATGCAGCTTCGTCGGGCCGCCCAAATGCCAACTGATTCACCTTCTGGACCGTTTCATAATCTGACCTGATTTCAAATCGAATCGTCACCATGTTATCCACACAGATTGAGACCGCGATCACACGGAGAATCCTTTTGTTTTTTCCAACCTACTAATTATCTCTTTCACGTACAGTTCGATACCCTTAACGTAGTCCCCCCGCCGGTAAGAATCCGCAGATTTCTCACCAAGAGCTTTGCAGACATCATCCGGCAGGTCCTCCTCCAGGCTTCGGCTTACCTGTAGTCTCCATTGACGATCTCGGATGGCATACAGCAACAATAGTCCTCCTCCATCTGGATCGTCTTTGGGCCCTATTCCCCATCCTCGCGCAACGGCGAGAGAGTAATCAAAAATTGGCTGTCCCTCAGTGCTATCGATTGTAACCACAGCGAACTCTATGTTGGCCTTGTCACGCAGTTGTGATAGGACTGATTCAAGTCGCTGTTTAGATTCAGGATCAAAAATGTTGGCGTAGTCATTGACGTACCCGGTGGGCGGAGGCAGAGGACTCTCTGTCTGAGATTCGGTGATTTGATTTACAGTTACCTGTTCCTGATTAACCTGGGCCTGCCGGGAGCAGGCATTCAATAGACCCATTGAGACGCCCACGGCCCATAGCAATATCAGTGAAGTGGTCTTTGCGTCAGGCATTCTGGTCACAGGTAAGGCGCAGATTATTTCGCTTGGTGCTTATCAATGTATTGCCTTACGAATTCGTTGAGATGCGGACTTTCCTTTAGCCCCACTTTCTTTGCCTCTTCCTCGGCGGCATCGATGGTCCATCCATCTCGCAACACTCGGCGGATCATCCAGAAAGCCCCGGCTCGGATTGCTGCGGCGCAATGAATAAAAGCCGGACGATTTTCCGGATTATCAGTAACCCGCAAAAATTCTGTCACCTGCTCTTCCTTTGGGTCGCGAAAAACAACTGGTATGTTGAAGTAACGCAGACCCAACTCGCGCGCTTTTTCCTCTTCTTCGGCAGCTCGATGTTCTCCAGTAGGCCTTAGATTGATAATGGCCTTGATGCCCTCATCTTTCAGTTGTTTCAGGTGCTCAAGTCTTGGCTGTCCTCCAGTGCAGAACTGATCGTTAATGCGCATGAAGTTTCTGATCGGGGGAACCTCTTGCGGCGAAGCAACTGGAGCAACAAGCAATAGCAACGGAATAATAGAAAGCAATCTGATCATGGTTTTCTCCAACAATGTCCGACAAACTTCAGTTTGTCGTTTTAGGGCCTGGAATTCTGGGTTCCACTTCGAGTCACGAGTAATCCGGCGCGACAAACTGAAGTTTGTCGGACAGACTACTGCGGAGCTCCGAGGAATGATGCTAATCGAAGGAGATCCGCGAAAACACCGGCTGCTGTGACTTCGGGTCCTGCACCCGGTCCCCTGACAATCATCGGTTGAGCGTTGTAACGCTTAGTCCTAAAGCTCACCAGATTGTCACTGCCCGACAGATTCGCCAGAACATGCTTGACTGGATACGTGCGTAATTCTACTGAGGCTTTGGCGTTGACATCAATTTTTCCGATGTAGCGCAACACCTCGTCTTTGCCAGCCGCCGCTTTAAGCCTGTTATCCCAACTGTCATCGTATTCACTCAGTCCATTCAGAAAATCACCTACGGCACAACCCTGCAGGTTATCAGGCACAAGATTCTCGACTTGCACATCTTCCAATTCCAAACTTAGTCCTAACTCTCGGCCTAGAATAACTAATTTACGAGCCATATCTGTACCAGATAAGTCGTCACGAGGATCGGGTTCTGTGTAGCCCTTTGACTGGGCTATGCGGACGATTTGCGAGAAAGCCTCTTGTCCGTCAAATGAGTTGAAGATGTAGGAGAGTGTTCCCGAAAGCACACCTTCTATCTCAAGAACTTCATCGCCCGTTTCGATTAGGTCTCGAAGAGTATGTAAGACGGGAAGTCCCGCTCCGACTGTCGTTTCGTAAAGATAATATTTTCCACTCTGACGCGCGACATCTCGGAGTTGCCGGTAATACCCAAAGCTTCCCGTGTTCCCCTTCTTATTAGGAGTGATGACGTTAATACCACGCGAGAGCCAATCCGTATAGTGTCGCGGCACCTCAGAACTGGCAGTCGCGTCGATGATTACCGCGTGTGGCAGATGACTAGCTTGTACATGGTTCACAAAATCATCAAGGTTTGAGGAAGAACCGCTCCCGGTTAATCCATCCTTCCAGTAATCAAGATCTAGATGGCGATCATGTATCAGCATCCGGCTCGAATTCATAATCGCTCGAACACGCAGATCGATCCCACGCTCTGTCCTAAGCCAATGTAGCTGACGACTCAGTTGGTTGAGAAAAGTCCCTCCTATCAGCCCAGTACCAATCACTCCGATCGAAAGCGTTTGGGGCGAGAGATAAAACGCAGAATGTGCGGCGCGCAGTGCTCTCGTTGCTTCTTGCTGGTTGATTACGGCCGAGATATTTCTTTCCGATGATCCTTGGGCAATAGCTCTAACATTGACGGCAGCCTGACCAAGAGCCGTAAAGAAGCTTCCCGCTATTCCAGGCTGTTCGATCATGCCGTCGCCAACCATTGCAAGGATGCAGCAGTCAGTTGTTACGTCAACACTCTGAATTTGTCCGTGATGCATCTCTGCAAAAAAGGCCTCCTCGATAGTGTCCTTTGCAACCCTCGCTTGAGCCCCTGGGACCGCAAAACAGATCGAGTGTTCGGAGCTAGCTTGCGAGATCATGACAACTGAGACATCAACCTCGCGCAGCGCGCCAAATAGCCGATGAGCAAAGCCGGGCACACCAATCATCCCTGTGCCTTCGACATTGATTAGCGCCATCTCCTCGATTGTCGCGAAGCCCTTGGCTGGTTGACTTGTGGTGGAAGTGAGCGTGATCTTGGTCCCTGGCGAGTCGGGTGCAAAAGTATTCTTTATCCAGATGGGAATACGCTTAGCGATTGCCGGTGCCATTGTACGAGGATGAAGGACCTTCGCACCGAAGTAAGCCAGTTCGCTGGCCTCTTGATAAGACAACTCTCTTATCACGTGAGCGTCCGGAACAAGCCTGGGATCGGCGCTAAGCACGCCGTCGACATCTGTCCAGATTGTAATTGCCGAGGCTTCCAGCAAAGCACCGAAAATAGATGCTGAAAAGTCGCTGCCATTGCGTTTCAATGTTGTGTAAAGTCCCTCGTGAGTAGACGCGATGTAGCCGGTTATAACTATAAAGTCATACGGCTGTTCGGCGAGCCAGTCATTCAGGTTTTTGCGCGAGAGCTCCCAATCAACGTTGACGACGCTTTCGTCCGTTTCAACGACCAAAACACGCCGTGCGTCGAGCCATGTTGCAGAGACCTTTTGAGCTTCAAGTGTGGCCTGAAGCAGTTGTGCGGACCATAGCTCGCCATAGCCGGAAATGAATTCAAGGATAGGCTCGGAGTAGGATCTTGCTACCCAGACACCTCTTAAAACTTCCTTAATATCACGAAAATCCGCGGCAAAACTCTGCTTAATTGCTTCCGCGCGTGCCGGGGCAAAAGAGAGGTCCTTTGTACTCGAAAGGTGGCGCTCCTCGAGGTGGCCGAGTTTTTCCAGGTAAGCCGTATCCTGACGGGCCGCCAGGTGGACAAGTTTTATTAGTGAATCAGTTACGCCACTCATAGCCGATACAATGATGGCAGTACGCGCTTCCGGTTCACGTTGACTGAGTATGATCTGAGAGACGGCTTTGTAGCGTTCAGCGTTAGCTACGCTCGTACCGCCAAACTTATGAACAACCCAATTAGACATGTATCAGGGGGCTCCAGATAATGTTGTTTTGCTTGTTGATGCCTAGCTGTTGACATCATGATGCCTTGAACCTTAGCATCCTGTCATGAGAACAACATTAACACTCGATGATGATGTAGTGACAGCCATTGACAAAGAGCTGCGCCACCGCCCTGGGAGCAGTTACAAAGAGGTCGTCAATGACCTGTTACGAGCAGGAATTCACTCACGACATCTAGTGAGAAAGGCTCCCAAGTTTAAAGTTCGCGCTCGCTCTCTCGGTCTTCGACAGGGTCTCAACTATGATGACATTGGCAGTTTGCTCGAAGCGATAGAAAGCGCAGAGCACAAGTGATCCTCGTTGATGCAAATCTCCTGCTATATGCTTACAACACTGACGCGCCTGAGCACAAATCAGCGGCGGCTTGGCTGGAAAGTACAATATCATCTGTCAGCCCCTTTGCTCTTTCATGGCAAACGATTACGGCTTTCATCCGAATTAGTACGAACATCAGGGCTTTCCCTAAGCCTATGTCTATCAAGGAGGCTTCCTCCGCCGTAACAGAATGGCTAGAACGTCCGAATGTTACCATCCTACTACCCACAGAGCGGCACTGGGAAATATTCGCGCGCTTGCTTATCGAAGGTCAGGCCACTGGAGCCCTTGTCATGGATGGTCATCTAGCAGCTTTGGCTATCGAGCATGGTGCGACGTTGGCTACTACTGATCGAGATTTTGCACGCTTCTCGGAATTGAAAGTAGTTAACCCTCTGGTTTAGAACTGAAACTCGAATTCTAGCGGTCAGGTCATCAGGGGATTAAATACGACTGCCCCTCGCGTATTCAGATTGGAAGAGAAACAAATTCAGGAGGCAAAAATGACTATTCAAAGCGAATCAGCGACAGCGGCAAACGCTCAAACCCCGCCAGAGGCACTCTTAATGCAGCTCGCTGCAGGTTGCTATTTAACTCAGGCAGTCTACGTTGCGGCTAAGCTCCGTGTCGCCGACCTGCTACGAGACAAACCACTCACGATTACAGAACTAGCGCGAAATACTAACTCCCACGAACGTGCTCTCTATCGGCTACTGCGCGCACTAGCCAGCGTTGGGGTTTTTGCCGAAACCGAGACGAAAATCTTTGCCTTAACACCATCTGCAGAGTTGCTTAGATCGGATGTGCCTGGCTCCATGCGCGACGCTGCAATTTTCATGGGTGAACCATGGCACTGGGCCGTTTATGGTCAGATGCTCTACAGCGTGGAGACCGGCAAGGTTGCCTGGGAACGGGTCCATGGACAGGAAGTATTCCCATACTTTCAGCAACACCCCGAAGAGTGCGAGATCTTCAATCGGGCGATGACAAGTTTGTCGAACAATGCTCTACCGGGAATTGTTGAAGCATATGACTTCAGCGGCGTCAAGAAGTTGGCGGATATTGCCGGTGGCCATGGAACCCTGCTGGCAGGATTCTTACGAGCTAATCCAGAGCTGCAGGGACTCTTGTTCGATCTACCTCAAGTAATTGAAGGTGCTCCAGCTCTTTTGGAGAAAGAGGGAGTGGCCCAGCGAGTCGAGTTGGTAGCGGGGGATTTCTTTGAGTCCGTTCCTGAAGGCGCCGACGCTTACTTGATGAAGTTCATCATTCACGATTGGGATGACGAACGGGCAATTAAGATCCTGAAGAACATTAACCGTGCAATGCCAGCCCACGGGCGATTGCTGTTGGTTGAAATGGTTGTGCCCGAGGGCAATGAGGCGCACTTTAGCAAGCTTCAGGATCTGGAAATGCTGGTCTCACCTGGGGGAATTGAACGAACCGGACAGGAGTATCGCGAACTGCTGGCCGGAGCTGGCTTTGAACTGACGCGGATAGTGCCGACTAAAACGCCTCTCAGCATAATCGAGGCGTACAAGGCGAATCAGTGATTTATTTGTCGTGAATCGCAAATCGTGAATCGTGGATAGCGTTAGGATGCCACCGTAGGGTGACATGTGGCTATAGACATCCACCCTACGAGGTTGATGCTTCGCGCAGGTCCGGGTAGCCCTTATCTACTTCTTCTTACCGCACTCCCCGCCACCGCCATCGACAGCCAACGCCACGCCACATGTGGCTTTTCCGGGCTACTCTTCTTGTGATATAAGTGGCCCCCCAATTAATTCCTAGTGACTATCTTTCAGGAGGTCTTACCATGAAAAAGGTGTTGGTGGTCTTTTGCCTTTTGGCTTTCGTCGCAGCTTCCGCCGTGGCTTTTCCGCAAGGGTTCAAGCGGATTCGTGAGTTTTTGACTGGGTATGAAGAGGTACCGTCGGTATCTACTCAAGCTAGCGGCGAATTTCACGCACGGATCAGTAACGATGAATCTCACATTCAGTGGGAGTTGAGTTATTCGGATCTCGAGGGGGCTGTACAGCAAGCTCATATACATTTTGGTCAGAAGGGTGTTAACGGCGGTATCACGGTTTTTCTCTGCACCAACCTCGGCAACGGGCCCGCTGGTACTCAACCTTGTCCGGCGCCGCCTGCAACGATCTCGGGCACAATCATGGCGGCTGACGTCAGTCCAAATATTCCGGCCACAGCAGCAGCGAGAACGCAGGGAATCAATACTGGAGAGATTGACGAGTTGATTGCAGCTATCCGTGCTGGGGCTACTTATGTGAATGTGCACAGCACCCTGTGGCCCGGTGGTGAAATCCGAAGCCAGATAGACGGCAACAGCGGACGAGGTCATGGTGTCGGGCATTAAGCTGACGCAGGGTGTATTTAATTAGAATCTAGAAAGATAAGAGAGAAAAAACAGATAACCTTCCCTGTAGGGGAGGGCAGAGTGCCGTGGGCAAAGGTTTGCCCATGGCACCTGTCTTGAAGGAGTTGCGTTTGCTGTTAGCCACATCCTTAATAATCCTCCTTGTATCTGTTGCAGCTTCCCAGACGCCTTCTGACCAGGATGACGTCATCCGAGTCGAAGCAGATCTTACTAATCTAGTATTTATTGCCACCGACAAGCGCCAGCGTTTCATTACAACCCTTCGCGAGGAGGATATTCGTGTCCTCGAAGATGGGGCGCCACAACAACTGTTTACTTTTCAACACCAGACGGATCGACCACTATCAGTTGCCTTCCTCATCGATATCAGTGGTTCTCAGGAACGCACACTCCCTCAAGAGAAGGCGGCAGCACGCTCATTCATCGAAAATGTTATTCATTCACGTAAGGACCAGGCAGCAATAATTCCTTTTAGTGGCTCGGCTTTTCTTGAACAACCTCTGACTCGAGATGTCATCAGCATCTTTCGAGCTCTCGAGCGTGTCGAAGTAGCAATGCCTGGCTATACAGGGTCAGGTCGAGCGATCGGAGGTATCGCAAGTGGCCCAGGAATGAAGGCACCACCACGTGACGGTTCAACGGCGATCTGGGACGCCATTGCTGTGACCGCAAGTGAAGTATTGGCAAAAACAGGTGAGCAAACAGGTGAACAAAGAAGACGTGCGATCATTCTCTTAACGGACGGTGTAGATACCAGTAGTCGGTTGAGCCGGAGTGAAGCAATAGACCGAGCTCTGGAGGCGGAGGCCATAATATATGCGATCGGTATTGGCGACAGCAGGTATGAAGGGGTCGATCGTGGCACCCTTCGTACAGTCGCCGAGAGAACTGGAGGACGCGCATTCTTTCCACGTAAGGAAGCCGATCTCACAGCAGCTTTCGCTGAAATCGAGCAAGAGCTGCGTTCGCAATACTTGCTTGCCTACTCGTCCACCAACAAGAACAGAGACGGTTCATACCGCCAAATGCGAATAGAGATCATTAATCCTGAATTACGAAGACTGAAGCTCCGTTATCGTCCTGGCTACTTCGCAAAATCAGTGAATGGTAAATGGTGAATCGTGAATAAGACTAAGGACTAATAGGACTAATAGGACCTATTCGTCTTATTCGTCCTATTCACCCTTCACCATTTAACATTTACCATTTACCAGTCTAGAATCTTGCCACTATGTTTTGCCCGCAATGTGGCACTGAGTCTTCTTCAGGTCAACAGTACTGCCGGTTGTGCGGAGCCAATCTTAAGGTGATCGGCAAGGCCCTAACACTCAGCGAGGCAATTGCCCGCAGTGATCGTGGCCCGCTGCCCAAGCTTAAAGAGATGGTCAGAAGCCTTAAAATCGATCAGGTTACTGAAGAAGTGTCACGTGCTCTCGAAAGAATGAACAAAGAGATAATACAGTCTTCCTCTGCGGAGGAGGGCCGGCCGCGGAAAGCTTGGTGGCAGAGAGAGAAAAAGACAGCCGCTGAACGCCGTGAGGACCATCTTACTAAGGGTACAGTGTCGATGTTCAGCGGTGTTGGGCTTATGATCTTTCTCTATTACTTGTCCGCAGCGCTCGTGTTGAAATTGCCCCCGGAAGTGATTGCCCAAATACCGTTTGAGCTTGACCCAGTTGTGCGCATTATGTGGCTGCTTGGGTTGATACCTGCATTGTCCGGCTTTGGACACATAGTAGCGGGACTTCTAATTCGTCCTTCCCGTCTCCCGGAGCTACCGGGAAAGTTTTCCGGAGACTCAGGCACGAATCTGTACGCACCACCGACGAGCCCCGAGTTCAACGCTGGAAGCGTCACTGAGCACACTACGCACTGGTTAAAACCACCTGAGCAGAATTAATTGCAGACCAAAACAAATTTTTTCTGCACCGATTGCGTACGAAACAGCGCCCACAGTAAACGATACCAAAGGTTTCAATCTGAATGAGATTCGCGTGAGTACCTGCAAAAAGGAGTTTATGTGTGACTGCTTTAAATACAGCATTACGAACAAGTTAGAGGAATTTTGATTTCAACTCCAAAAGCAACGTCCAACACTGCTGTCCCATCAGACTTCCGGTCCTCGGTTGCAAGCTCTTTGTTAATCGGTTCCACCATGTAGCTCAACGTTACAAAACTTGATGACCTTGGGTCATCGCCATGGAGAATCTACTGAATGAAATTTCCCCTGAAGTTTCCTCCGCTGCAGACTGTAAGATTTGCACCGTTCGCAATTATCTTTTTCTTCCTTCTCACGAATTTCACAGGCATCTTTTTCACACGCGCGTTCGCACCGTCAGTCGATGCCAGGAGCCTGGCTGACGCGATACCAAGAGACATTCCGACATCAGGCGACAGCGATTTGGACCTGATCATCTTCAAGGCAGGCGGTAGCGAGGGAGTTGATCCTCGTTTTATTCATGCGGTGATCTGGCAAGAATCAAAATATGATCCAAACGCACGTTCTCATGCAGGCGCACAAGGGGTTATGCAATTGATGCCGGCAACGGCCAAAAGATTTGGTTGCACTGATCCCTATGACGTTGAGGAGAACGTGGCAGCCGGAACTAAATACCTGAGCTGGCTGTTAAAGAGATTCAATGGTGACGTCACGCTTGCACTTGCCGGATACAATGCCGGGGAAGGCGCAGTTGACAAATTCAAAGGGGTGCCGCCATACAACGAAACCCGTAACTATGTACGTGTGATCGCCGCTCGCTATGGAAAGACCTACCATCCGGTGCTTTCACCAGAAGATGCTAAGTTCGTATTTCGTCTCTTCCCTCAGGTCGAACCGATGCCGAGCGAAGATTAAGTTCGGTATTCCTTGAAATAGTGCAACGAATTATTTGACCTTCATTCGAAAGTTCGTTGCACTTATCGAAAATGGGATTCTCGATCCCAAAAGTGAAACTTCCATGCACGTGAGCGACAGAAGTCTTCCACTCAAATCACTGACAACCTCTTAGAAATCTCGGAAATATCTGGCTTCTTAGGTTGAAGAATGCCAACTGGCCGAAGCTTCTCAACGTTGGCATAACCTTTGATTCGCAATTTAGAGGAGAACTGTACAAGCGATAGAAGTCTGTTGTCCGTTTGGCAAACTTCCGCTGCAAGTCTACCGCTCTCAAAGGACTTTGACAGTTCTCCTCGAGTTCTAAGGCAGCTTCGTCATTGTCGTTATGGATATTAAAAGACCCCCCAAGTCCAGACTCAAGAAAAAAGTTCGGACAGGAATCATTTTGGCGTTGGCTATCGCGGCAGTCGGAGCCATTACCATTGGCCTGGCGAAGCTTAAACCAGCAGCTCCAGCGGTTGAGAGATCCACCGTAGTTATCGACATAGTTAAGCGAGGGCAGATGCTGCGACAGGTTCGGGGCATAGGTACCCTCGTTCCGGAGTTGACGCGTCGTATTCCTGCGCCAGCAGAGGGAACCGTCGAAAAGATTCTCGTTCAGGTGGGCATGGAAGTCAGGGCCGACTCCGTTATCGTCGAGCTTTCGAATCCATCAATGGAACAGCAGGCGATGGATGCGGATTTTCAATTGAAGACGGCCGAGGCTGATGAAGAGAACCTAAGAGTTCGACTTGAGAGCGAGAACATGGCCCAACAGGCTGCCATCGCAAGTATCCGTGCTGATTACAGTCAGGCAAAACTTGAACTCGATAGCAACGAAGAATTGGGCAAGCAGGGTCTGGTTGCTGATTTGACCCTCAGGATTGCTCGTGTACAAGTTGAAGATCTTGCGAACCGGCTCAAAGTTGAACAGCAAAGGCTCGCGATTAGCTCAAAATCATCACAAGCTCAACTCAATGCACAGCGTAGTCGCATTGATCAGCTTCGCGCCTTTGCCAAACTCAAGCACGAACAAGTTCAAAGTTTGAAGGTGCGTGCTGGTTCACCCGGAGTGGTTCAACAGATCTCCGTTCAGATAGGGCAGCAGATGACACCTGGCTTCGATATTGCCCGAGTAGCTGATCCAACCTCTCTCAAGGCCGAATTAAGGATTGCGGAGACGCAAATCAAAGACGTCAGACTGGGGCAGCGTGTTGAGGTAGATACTCGTAACGGTGTTATTCAGGCCCATGTGTCGCGGATCGATCCGGCTGCACGTGAGGGTACTTTTACTGTCGACGCAGCTCTAATTGGACCACTGCCAGCAAGTGCGCGGCTGGATTTAAGTGTCGATGGAACAATCGAGCTCGAGCGTTTGGATAATGTTCTCTATGTCGGTCGCCCGGCATTTGGACAGGGAAATTCTACGGTGAGTATGTTTCGCCTTATCGAAGACGGGCGTGAGGCTGCAAGGACACCAGTTGTTCTTGGGCGGCATTCTGTAAACACAATCGAAATAATTAGTGGCCTGCAGGAGGGTGACCAGGTCATCTTATCCGACACCGCTGCGTGGGATAACTACAATCGAATTAGGTTGAGATGACCTATAAGACCTATTGGACCTATAAGACCTATTGGACCTGTACAAGGAGCCCCAGATGAGTTCATCCGAACCCCTTATTCACCTTTCAGACGTAAAGAAAGTCTTCTACACCGATGAAGTCGAGACTCACGCATTATCTGGAATTCACCTCGATATCCAAAAGGGCGAGTACGTATCGATAGCCGGCCCCTCAGGCTGTGGCAAATCTACTCTCCTCTCAATTCTCGGTTTGCTCGACACACCGACAGAAGGTGAATACATCCTCAACGATGCGGCTGTTGAAAATCTTTCATTGTCTCAGCGAGCCCGCATCCGTAACCGCGAGGTTGGGTTCATCTTTCAGAGCTTCAATTTGATAGGCGATCTAACTGTCTATGAGAACGTCGAGCTACCGCTTACTTATCGCGGCATGAGTTCGGCAGATCGTAAGAAGCGCGTCATGGAAGCGCTCGAGCGCGTCGGCATGGGCCATCGAGCGAAGCATCTGCCCAGTCAATTGTCAGGTGGTCAACAACAACGGGTTGCTGTAGCACGCGCGGTAGCCGGCCAGCCGAGTATCCTCTTGGCCGACGAGCCGACTGGAAATCTGGATTCAACAAATGGCGAAGCCGTAATGGAATTACTGCGAGAGTTACATCGAGGCGGCGCAACCATTTGCATGGTGACTCACGACCCTCGCTACGCGCAGCACGCCGACCGGATCGTTCACCTTTTTGACGGCGTTATCGTTGAAGAGGAGACAGGGGCTCAGCGGCTGGAAGCAGAACGAGAATTGAAAGAGAGTGGCTTCGGAATGATCTCATGATTAGCCTGCGAAACGTTGAAAAATCCTTTTCCCATGGAGTGACAAAGACTTACGTCTTGCGCCGCATAGACCTGGACGTCAAGCCCGGTGAATTCATTTCGATTATGGGTCCTTCTGGAGCTGGCAAATCAACTCTCTTACACATCCTTGGTATGCACGACCACTCCTGGTCCGGTGAATATTACTTTGAGGATGTAGCTGTTCACGCTCTGGACCATAAGAAGCGTGCTGCGCTTCGCAACAGCAACATCGGATTTGTTTTCCAGAGCTATCACCTGCTCGACGATCAGACTGTGTTCGAGAATCTTGAGTTGCCACTTTCGTACAGGGACGTCGGTCGAAAAGATCGCGTAAGCATTGTGTGCGACACCTTGGACAGATTTCAGATCGTTGGCAAGAAAGATCTTTATCCCACCCAACTCTCAGGAGGACAGCAGCAATTGGTTGGCATCGCGCGAGCGGTTGTGGCGAAGCCGCGCCTAATTCTTGCCGATGAACCGACCGGAAACCTCCACTCAAGCCAAGGCAAAGAGATCATGGACCTTTTCAAACGCCTAAATGATGAAGGTACGACGATTGTTCAAGTAACGCACTCCGAGACTAACGCTGCTTATGGAAATCGGATCGTGCGACTTGAAGACGGCTGGATTGTAAACAACTGAACGTCTGTCTGACCGTTGCTCCCGCTATTCGAATCGACGAAGGATGACTTGACGTATGGGTACGTTTGGAAAGGACATCCGTTACGCGACAAGAAGCTTGCTGAAGCGGCCCGGCTTTACGGCTATCGCGGTGGTTACGCTAGCACTTGGGATAGGAGCCAATAGTGCGATCTTCAGCGCGGTAAATGCGTTGTTACTGAATCCGCTGCCCTTTCCTGAACTCGAGCGTCTCGTTGCGGTCTGGGAGAATGTACCCGAGCGTGGAGTAGAACGAAACGAAACAACAGTTGCAAACTTCCTTGATTGGCGCTCGCAGAACCAAACCTTCGAACAACTTGGCCTCTATCGTTGGTGGAGTGCCAATCTTACCGGAGTTGATACTCCTGAACGCCTGCAAGGCTTTCTGGTAACAGCGAACTTTCTCGATACTCTCGGGGTAAAACCCCAAATTGGGCGAGGTTTTCTTGCGGACGAAGATCAACCTGGTAAAGATGTTGTTGCGATTCTCACTTACAACTTATGGCAGCGACGGTTCGGTGGCGATCCAAACATAGTAAACAGCACCATCACCCTTAATGGCGTGCAGCGTACCGTAATTGGCGTCATGCCTCGAGGGTATAACTTTCCTCGTGGCGTCGACTTGCTGGCGCCGTTCAGCTTCACTCCGGAATTATCAGCAAACCGAAGGAGCCATGCATATCTGGCTATAGGAAGATTGAAGCCAGGAATCACTATCGCTCAGGCACAAGCTGACCTCGCGACTATCTCACAGAGACTTGAGAGTCAATACCCTGAAACAAACAAAGGATGGGGCGTTGTCGTTTATCCGCTATTGGAAGACACGGTGCGACTCTATCATGCGGCGCTTTGGATCTTGATGGGCGCCGTTGGATTTGTTCTGCTAATAGCCTGCGCGAACGTAGCGAACCTGATGTTGGCGCGAGCTGCGGGACGGCAGCGAGAGTTTGCTTTGCGGGCAGCGCTCGGGGCTAGCCGCTGGCGCATCATTCGTCAACTTTTGACGGAGAGTGTAATCGTTGCTCTTGTAGGCGGCAGCTTAGGGATATTGATTGCTGTATGGGGCGTCGATTTGATGAAGACCGCTAATCCGCCCGAGATGGCGAGGTTCACACCCGGGTGGGAGCAGCTCGGACTCAACTGGCCGGTTCTTGGTTTCACGCTTCTGTTATCAATGTTAAGTGCCCTGTTTTTTGGATTAGCTCCCGCGTGGCAGGGCTCCAAACCAGATCTAAACAAAGCCCTTAAGGAAGGTGGGCGACAAACAACCTCTGGCTCACATCGTTTGCGCCGCCTTCTGGTAGTCGGGGAAGTTGCTCTGTCGTTGATGCTGTTAGTGAGTGCGGGCTTACTGATGCGCAGCTTCTTGTCGTTGCTTAAGACGAATCCGGGATTCAATCCCGCGAACGTTCTTACCATGAGCTTTGTTTTGCCCTCCACGAAATATACCGATAGTCCGCAACGCGCATCATTCTTCGGAGATATTATCCAACGAGTCGAGTCACTCCCGGGTGTTGAGTCCGCGGCAATCGTCAATCACTTGCCCCTGGGAGGAAGTAACTCATCTACCGGTTTTTTAATAGAAGGAGAGCCTGAGCCGGGGCCGGGCCAAGTGCCGGATGGCCGCTACCGGGTCTGTTCGCCTCGCTATTTCGAAACTATGGGCATTCGCATAATCAAGGGACGCGCTTTCACTGCACAAGATAACGCAGACTCACCTCGCGTGATCATCGTCAACGAAACGCTCGCTCGCAGGTTTTGGCCCGGCCGAGATCCGGTAGGCCAGCGTATGCGTTTAGGTGGTCCCATCGAGAGAAGTCCATGGCGGGAGGTGGTAGGTGTAGTTGAAGACGTTAGGCACGAATTGAATCTTCCAATCACACCTGATTTCTATCTGCCGCATGCCCAGGAACCCTGGAACTCGATGGTGCTAGCCGCCCGAACAAAGGTCGAGCCAATGGCATTGGCGGCTCCGGTACGTCAGGAGGTATGGTCCATCGATAAGGATCAACCAGTCTTTGAGATTAGGACAATGGAAGAAGTTCGTTCGCATTCAGTGTTCCTCTATAAGTTTTCGTCCGTGACATTGGGAGTGTTTGCGGGAATAGCATTGATCCTTGCGGCAGTTGGCATTTATGGCGTCATGGCCTATGCGGTCACGCAGCGAACTCACGAGATTGGTATCCGCATGGCGCTTGGTGCGCGCGCCAGCGACGTCCTCAGGATGATCGTAACCAATGGAATGACTTTGGCACTAATTGGCATTGCTGCTGGTCTAGGCGGCGCGTGGCTTTTGACGCGTCTTATGCAGAGCTTGCTCGTCGGAGTCAGCCCAACGGATGCATTGACACTAACTGTGGTCTCAGTTGGTCTGCTGCTAGTGGCGCTTTTGGCTTGCTATTTACCAGCTCGGCGCGCAACTAGAACGGACCCGCTTGAGGCTCTCAGATACGAGTAAGGATAAGAACGGAGAAGTGCAAATGACGTTATGGCAGGACCTGCGATATGGCGTGCGCATGCTGCTCAAGAATCCCGCAATTACCTTTATCGTGATACTGGCGCTGGCATTGGGTATCGGGGCCAACACAGCCATCTTCAGCGTCGTTAATGCGGTCCTGCTACGACCTTTACCTTACGACCAACCGGAGCAGTTGGTGTTTCTAAACGAGCGCAGTCAAGTGCTCGAGGGCATGTCAATATCCTATCCAAACTTTACAGATTGGCGGGAACAGAATCGAGTATTTGAGAAGTTAGGAGTCTACAACCGTAGTAATTACAACCTCACAGGCGCTGGCGAGGCCGAACGTATCACCACTGCTCAAATGTCGGCTGATCTTTTCTCTGTTTTGCGAGTCAATGCCGCGCTGGGTCGAGTGTTCACCAATGATGAAGACAAGCCCGGGGCAACACCTGTTGTGGTCTTGAGCCATGGACTTTGGCAACGCCGGTTTGGGGGACGCGCTGACATCATCGGCCAGTCGTTAACTTTTAACGGGAAGAGTTACACCGTGATTGGCGTAATGCCCCAGGGATACCAATTTCCAAGTCGCGTCGAAATGTGGGTACCCGTTGGTCCACTCTCGGACCAAACTAGTTGGCAGAGCCGCGGCAACCATCCGGGTCTTTATGGTGTGGCGCGTATGAAACCGGGGGTAACTCTGGAGGCAGCCCAGGCCGACATGGAGAACATTGCTGTAAACCTGGAACAGCAGTATCCCGATACGAACGCAGGCAATCGCGTCAAGATTCAACCGCTCCTCGAAATTTTCGTTAGCGACGTTCGTCAAACACTTTGGGTGCTTTTCGCCGCAGTCGGATTTGTCCTGCTCATAGCCTGCGCAAATATTGCTAACCTGCTGCTGGCTCGCGCAACCTCACGACAGAAAGAGATGGCGATTCGTGCAGCCATGGGGGCGGGACGTTGGCGCATCGCACGGCAGTTACTTACAGAAAGCGTCACGCTTGCATTAGTTGGCGGCACTTTAGGACTCCTCTTAGCGCGCTGGGGTGTCGATCTCATTCTTTACATGAGTCCGGAGGCAATTCCCCGCTCAGGTGAAATTGGTCTTGATTGGCGAGTTTTAGCTTTTACCATCGGCGTCTCCCTAATAACTGGAGTTTTGTTTGGTCTAATGCCGGCGCTGCAGTCCGGCGTTGTAGATGTCCATGAAACCCTAAAAGAAACTGGACGTGGCACCACAAGAAGACATTGGCTGCGCAGCTCGTTGGTTGTTGTGGAAGTTGCCACCACCCTTGTGTTACTGGTTGGCGCCGGGTTGATGATTCGCAGTTTTTATCAATTGCAAAAAGTTAATCCCGGATTTTCCTACGATCGATTGACTAGTTTCAGCATCGCTTTGCCGCGTACGAAGTATTCGAGTATCGACCAGCGGGAAGCGTTCTTCCGACAATTGCTCGAGAACATTCGAAGCCTGCCCGGTGTTGAGGCAACAGCGGCCGCGTCCGGCTTGCCGCTCGGTAACAATGGTTGGCAGACCTCATTTGTGGTCGACGGTCAGCCAATCCCGCCTACTACCCAAATACCGCTCATGGAAGCCTGCCTGGTCACGCCAGACTATTTTCGAGCGATGAATATCCCTCTCTTAAAGGGTCGCTATTTTGATGACCGTGACGATCGTTCTTTTTTGGCTGGACGGGATCTGAGCACGCTTAACGAAATCGAGAAAGAGGTAGCGGGCGTGAATTCGATCATCATAGACGAAGAGTTTGCGCGCCGGCACTGGCCCAATGAAGATGCGGTTGGTAAGCGAATCAAACTCGGGACTGACGAGCGCGCCTCAGTTCTCACCGTGCTCGGAGTAGTGGGTCGCGTGAAGATGGAAGGTCTCAACCAGGACTCAAATCGAGTGCAGGGTTACTTCCCCTTTGCGCAGCTACCAGCGGGCGGGATGACCGTGATCATCAAGGGCTCTACCGATCCAAATCACTTAATCAGTTCTGTACGTGAGCAGGTTAAAGCGCAAGATCCAGAGCAACCAATCTACAACATCCGCTCGATGAATGAGATTCGCGCCGAGTCGGTAGCGCCCGAACGGCTTAATCTCACTCTGCTGAGCATCTTCGCCGGGATTGCCTTAGTCCTTGCGATTGTTGGCATTTACGGAGTGATGTCCTACTCCGTCACGCAGCGCACACACGAGATTGGGATCAGAATGGCAATCGGCGCCCAGCCTAAGGACGTCTTCAAAATGGTAGTGGGCCAGGGAATGACCCTGGCGTTGATTGGCGTTGTTCTGGGATTGGTTGGCGCTTTTGGGTTGACGCGACTAATGACAACGATGCTCTTCGGAGTCGAGCCCACGGATCCCCTCACGTTTGTGGTCATCGCCGTTCTGCTTACGACCGTTGCGCTAGTTGCCTGTTATTTGCCGGGTCGACGCGCAACCAAGGTCGATCCAGTGATTTCGCTGCGCTACGAGTGAAGGGATTGTCGATTGTTGATTGCCGATTGTTGATTGTCGAATGGTGAAGCTGGTTGGTTGCGCTAAGTCCACCAACGGCGGTTGGTGCATGTTTCGCCCCGATCTAAAACAAATGTGCAAAAAAAGGAAAGACCCCCAACTGGAGTTGGGAGATTGTTCGACCCAGCCTAGTTGTTGAGAAAACCTGTATCCGCGTTGATGGTCTTGGCTCGCTTCCTTGTTGTTGCTGTTTTGTAGGCCGGGTCGAATAGATCCACCAACTTCCCGTTGGTGGTCTTTGAGAGTTCCCGGCGAGATTCGGCAATCAACCGGCGGGTTTCGTCTGGGGGAACTTTACTCAACGTCACGAACCTATACCCTCGACAGGCTACGAACCAAGGAGTTAACCATGACCAGCTTGCTTCAGGATGTGCGATACGGCTTTCGGATGCTGCGCAAGCATAAAGGCTTTACGCTCGTCGCGGCACTCACCTTAGCGCTGGGAATTGGCGTGAACACCGCAATGTTTAGCGTGCTCAACACTTTTCTCTTTCGCTCCCTTCCTTATCCGCAGTCGTCGCAGTTGGTGCGCGTGTTTCGAACTTCGCCTATTTCCCAGAGTTGGCCGCATAACCCTGCCGTCTTCTTGGCTGAGCGTGAGAGGAATACGGTGTTTGAGAAGATGGCCGCCTACACTTATGTCAGCCGCAGCTTTGTTGAGCAGGGTCAGACAGCTCAACGTGTGATTGGTCTGGCGGGAACGGCCGACTTCCTTCCGGCGTTCGGCGTTGCGCCCGCGCTAGGTCGTATTTTCAACCCGGAGGAATTTGAGCCCGGCGTCGACAACGTCATCGTGCTCAGCGATCGCTTTTGGCAAAGTCGCTTTGGAGGAGATCAAGGTGTTGTGGGTCGCAAGCTGCAACTGGATGGCAAGACAGTGAGCGTCGTCGGTGTAATGCCTCCGGGCTTTGATCATCCCATCCTCTGGGGAGAAATTGATTTCTGGCAACCGCTCGCCTTTACCCCTGAGCAAAAGAAAACGACCGCTAATTATCTACAATCGTTAGCCCGGCTTAAACCTGGAGTATCGATCGAGCAGGCCGAGCAAAGCCTCGTTACCCTCGTCGCTAACATTAACAAAGAAAACTCACCAAACAAGCAAAATCCCGACAGTGTTCGGCTTGAACCGCTTCAGCGCTCAATCTCTGACGACATCGGCAGAAAGGTGATGTGGTTCACCTTTGGCCTCGCTGGTTTTGTCTTGCTAATCGCCTGCGCAAACATTGCCAACCTCCAGTTGGTCCGGACTGCTTCACGTTCACGCGAACTCGCCGTGCGTGCTGCATTGGGCGCGGGCAAACTGCGGCTTCTGCGCCAGTCGCTGACGGAAAGTATCGTGGTCGCGCTAATTGGTGGGTTGTTGAGTCTGGGATTGGCGGTGTGGGGTGTGAAGTTTATCAGCAATCAGCTCTTCCCCACCTTGCCCGGTGCTCGAGTCGAACTTGATCTGAAGGTTTTTGCTTTTGCCTTTGCTTGTTCTTTATTGACTGGAGTGTTGTTTGGAACTCTGCCTGCATGGTTCGCGTCACGCACTGACATAAATCAGGCGGTACGCGAGAACGCACGTGGCACGACCGCGGGACGCTCACAGCATCGTTTGCGACATGCACTAATAATTGGTGAAGTCGCATTCGCGATGATCCTACTGGCTGCTGCAGGTCTATTCCTCCGCGGTCTGCAGAGATTTATTAATTCGGATCCGGGCTGGAGCGTCGATGGACTGGTGACGGCGCAATTGAGCGTGCGCGGAGAAAGATATGCCAAGAATGCGCAGCGTATCGCCTTCTTTTCGGAGCTGGAGAATCGATTAAAGACTTTGCCCGGCTTCAGCCATGTCGCGATTAGTGACTCACCACCAGTATATGGTTTCAACAGCAGTGATTCGTTCGTAATTGAGGGCCGGCCAGCACCGCCGCCCGATCAATACCCTGAAGCGTTTATCGAGCCAGTGACCACCGATTACTTCGCCACGTACGGAGTTCAATTATTGCGAGGACGCACTTTCAATAACGGAGACATGCGTGAGCAACCGCTGGTCGTGATCATAAACGAATCAATGGCCCAACACTTTTGGCCCAACGAGAATCCTATCGGCAAGCGGATTAGTAATCCCCGCCAGCAGGAATGGCGAGAAATTGTTGGTGTAGTTAGAGACCTGAAGTTTCCTGGCGGTCTGGGTGAACCTTATACGCGCTACCAAAACTTTGTACCACTGCCTCAATGGGTTCCCGGTTCTATCACCATTGCGCTGCGCACTGAGCAATCGCCCGCAGCAGTAGAGAAAAGTTTAAAGAGCCTTGTGGCAGGCCTTGATCCTAGTTTGCCAATTTACCGAGTTCGCACCGCGCGCAGCGCTGTGGATATAGGCATAGGATCTATTTCGTTGCTTGGGAAGTTGTTGGGCGCGTTTGCGGCCTTGGGGCTCGTGCTGGCTGCGATTGGAATTTATGGCGTTATCTCATACGTAGTGGTCCAACGGACGGGCGAGTTCGGAATTCGTATGGCGCTCGGGGCGCAAGGTCGCGATGTGCTCTGGTTAGTATTGAGGAAAGGCGCAGTAGTGATCCTGATTGGTGCTTTAATTGGTGGCGCCGGATCTTATGCGGTAGGTAAGTTGCTGATCGCTGTGATTCCGTCTCTACCGACTCGTGATCCGTTTACGCTTGTGATAACGAGCCTTGTACTTATCGTCGTCGCTCTTATCGCTTGTTACCTACCAGCACGCCGCGCGACGAAAGTTGACCCGATCATTGCATTGAGGTGCGAGTAACGAAGGGTGTGAAATGCAAATCCTGCTTCAAGACCTGCGGTATGGCGCGCGAATGTTGCTGAAGAAGCCGGGTGTTACTTTGGTTGCCGTAATCACTCTCGCTTTGGGTATTGGTGCGAACACCGCGATCTTTAGCGTGGTTTATGGGGTACTGCTAAAACCCCTGCCTTACAAAGATGCTGATCGTATCGTGGTAGCTAACGTATCGCCGCCGGATTTCCAGGACATTAAAGAGGGCGCACGCAGTTTCGATCAGATGGCGATCTGGGCATCAAATTTGTACAACGTTACGATCGAGGGAGAAACAACGCAGGTCACAGGAGCTATTGTTTCTTATGAGATTCTCCCAATGCTGTCCCAACCATTGCTTGGCCGCTTCTGGCAACCTGAAGAAGACTCGCTTCACGTTTGTGTCATCAGCTACGACTACTGGCAAACTCGGTTCAGCGGCGATGCAAGCGTGATCGGCAGAACGATTTCGCTGTACGGCAAGGCCCACACGATCGTCGGTGTTGTTCCTCCTGAGTTCCAATATCCCAGCCGTGATTTCAAGCTTTGGACCACCTTTGGCGCTGCAATGGCCGAAACGCCAAAGCAGGCAGAGAACCGGCAATTCCGGATCTTTCGCGCGGTAGCTCGCTTAAAACCAGGCGTCACCATGGGCCAAATGCAGGCCGAAATGGACGCCATCTCGCAGCGACTGCAGCAGGAGTATCCGGAATCGAATTCCGGAATCCAGATTCGTTTCACCTCGCTGTACGAACGCATAGTCGGTGACGTCCAGCGGGCCTTATGGATACTTCTGGCTACCGTAGGATTCGTCTTACTGATCGCATGCGCCAACGTCGCGAATCTTTCACTTTCACGAATGGCCGTGCGCGAACGCGAAATGGCGATCCGAACGGCGCTCGGAGCGGGACGATGGCGAGTGCTACGCCAATTGATGACTGAAAGTTTGCTGCTCTCACTAATCGGGGGCCTGGTCGGTTTGCTCCTGGCGATCTGGAGCCTTGATCTACTAATTGCCTATAACCCCGACAATCTGCCCCGCCTGACAAGCGTTCAGGTCAATACCCCGATCCTCCTGTTTACCGTAGGGGTTTCCGTTCTCTCGGCACTGATCTTTGGCCTCGCTCCTGCCTGGCAGGTTATACGCGGCAATCTCAATCGCACCCTTCGAGAAGGGGGCCGCGGCGCTTTCGGTAATCTTAGAAGCAGCCGCTTTAGAAACGGTCTTGCAGCCATTGAGATTGCCCTCGCGGTAGTGGTCCTGACCGGGGCGGGACTCCTGATAAAAAGCTTCAACCGACTGGTAAGCGTGGACACGGGGTTTGTCGCGGATCATCTGCTCACCGCCGCATTGCCTTTAGTCGAGTTTAAAG
>CAZNPP010000035.1:0-10640 GCA_964574785.1 uncultured Chloracidobacterium sp.
CTGACTTCTGACTTCATCTAATTCTAATTACTCATCTTGACACTCTAAATGACCCGCCTGTAAACTCGCGCTCTTCTAAATCCTAACATTCGATTTCGAATCTTGCAGGAATCACAACTGGTTTTTCTCTTCCTGCCCTCTGAAAGGACTGACTCAAATGGGTTCACGAAAGAAGATTACGGTTGTCGGCGCCGGTAACGTTGGCGCAACTGCCGCCCACTGGCTGGCTGCAAAAGAACTTGGCGATGTCATGCTGGTCGACATTGTCGAAGGTGTCCCGCAAGGAAAGGCCCTCGATCTTGCCCAAGCGGCCCCAATAGAAGGTTTTGATGTTCGGCTCTTGGGACTTAACAACTACGAAGGAACCGAGCATTCCGACATCGTAATCATAACTGCTGGTTTACCGCGTAAACCCGGTATGAGCCGGGATGACCTACTTAAAACAAATGCCGAAATAGTTTCGAACGTTGTGGATGAAGTCGTGAAGCGCTCTCCAGATTCCATTATGATCGTTGTTTCCAATCCCCTGGATGCAATGTGTCAAGTTGCGCTGAAGCGCTCAGGGTTTCAGAAACATCGTGTAATTGGAATGGCTGGGGTACTTGACTCGGCTCGAATGCGCTGCTTTTTAGCCGAAGCATTGGATGTCTCTGTAGAAAATGTGACTGCATTTGTACTCGGTGGTCATGGCGACACGATGGTTCCACTGCCGCGCTACTCGACCTGCGCGGGTATTCCCGTCACAGAGTTGCTTCCTAAAGATCAGATCGATGCCATTGTAAAACGCACAGCAAATGGTGGAGCCGAAATTGTTTCGCTTTTGAAGACCGGCTCAGCGTATTACGCTCCGTCTGCCGCAGCAGTTGAGATGACCAAGTCTATTCTGAAGGACAAGAAGAAGATCCTGCCTTGTGCTGCTTATCTTGAAGGTGAGTATGGGATCAATGGGCTTTATGTGGGAGTGCCATGTAAGCTCGGGGCTCGCGGGCTCGAGCAAATCATCGAAATCAATTTACTGGCTGAGGAACGTATCGCCTTACAAAAGAGCGCCGCTGCAGTCCAGGAGTTAGTGAATGTCCTAAGAATCTAATACTTCAACCAGCCGAGTAAGCCGTGGAGCATTGTTTCCCGATTTTCTTCGTAAATCGCTTTCGTCAAAGGGATACTCATCGGACATACGCGCACACAATTCTGCGCATTACCGCAGACCGTAATTCCATCAGAACCCATCAATGCTTCCAGTCTCTCGTTGCGGGTAATCTTTCCAGTCGGGTGGACGTTGAATAATCTTACCTGGGCAATTGCTGCTGGGCCTATATACTGATCGCCTTCAAACTGCGGACAAGCTTCAAGACAACATCCACAAGTCATACAGCGGGAGTAAGCATAACGCTCCTGCGCCACTTCGGGATCGATTCGTGGCCCAGGGCCGAGATCATGTGTTCCATCCAGCTCTATCCAAGCGTGAATTCGCTTCAGATGCTCGAACATCTGCGAACGATCTACGACTAGATCACGAATAGTGGGAAACTTCGACATCGGTTCGAGCTTGACGGGATGCTCCAACTGGTCGATCAACGCGGAACAAGATTGGCGTACCCGTCCATTAATTACCATGGTGCAGATACCACAGACCTGCTCGAGACAATTCATACTCCAAACAGGCGGAGTTGTTGGTTTTCCTTCCTTAGTAATGGGGTTCTTCTGAATCTCCATTAGACAGGAAATAACATTGAGATTAGGGCGATAAGCGATCTCAAAAGTTTCCCAATAGGCAGGGGAGTCGGGGTTTGCACGACGCTTAATATGAATTTCAACAGCCTGCGTTCTTGAGGCTCTGGCTTCAAGCGAACTCATAGCTTGTCTGATTTACCTCCGGCATCTTCAATCGATTTCCCCTGTTCGCGCCTCGTGGCGTCATCTTCGAGAGGGTCCGACACTCGCTCTTTATTTTGGGCCCAGATAAGTGGTGGACTTAACCTCGGAGGCTTCTGTTCCTCCGCAGGGAGCGGCACTTGTGGCGCTTTTCCAGACACTGCCGATCCTTTAGCTTGGGTGCCCTTACCATAGTCTCGTTTCCGGGGTTTTATTAATGAAATGTCGACCGGCTCATAAGAGAAAACTGGTCCTTCGCCAGAATATTCGGCAATTGTAGTCTTAAGAAAGTTCTCGTCATCGCGCTCAGGAAAGTCTGGCTTATAATGTGCGCCCCGCGACTCATTGCGATTGAGAGCGCCCAATGTAATCACTCTCGCCAATTCCAACATGTTTTTTAGTTGACGGGCATGCGGAAGCGCCATCGTCGCCCAGAGGTTGGAATCATTTATTGAGATGTGTTGATAACGATCCAGTAATTCGAGAAGTTTGTTGTCGGTGGCCTTAAGCTTTTCGTTGTAGCGAACAACAGTGACGTTGTCGGTCATCCAGCGTCCCATTTCCTCGTGCAGGACGTATTGGTTTTCAGATCCACTCTGCTTTACTAACCTGGTGTTGATCTCTTCTTGCCGCAAGAGTTCCTGATCGTAAATACGTGAAGAGTCAGCCCCGTTTCGTTCGACATTTTCGGCGTACTCGATTGCTGCTGGCGCGGCTACAAAGCCGCCGTAGACACAACTGACCAGTGAGTTTGCGCCAAGCCGGTTTGCTCCATGAATTGAGTAATCGCACTCGCCGGCAGCCAGGAGTCCGGGAATGTTCGTGCGCTGTTGATAATCAACCCACAGCCCGCCCATTGAGTAATGAACTCCCGGAAAGATCCTCATCGGTACGTGGCGAGGATCGTCACCCACAAACATTTCATAGATTTCCAAGATTGCGCCTAGCTTGCGATCGAGAACCTCTGCTGGAATATGGGTAAGATCAAGGTATACCTGATTGTCTCCGCCCACACCGAAGCCATCAATGCAGACTTGAAAGATCTCTCGAGTGGCAATATCGCGAGGCACAAGGTTGCCGTAGTCTGGATACTTTTCTTCAAGGAAATACCAACGCTCATTTTCCGGAATCTGCGACGGAGGCCGAGTATCGCCTTTAGGGCGCGGGACCCAGACTCGCCCACCTTCCCCACGCGCCGACTCGGACATCAAACGCAGCTTGTCTTCACCGGGAATGGAGGTAGGGTGAACCTGGATAAATTCTCCATTGGCATATCGGGCTCCATGTTGATAACAAGCAGAGACAGCACTACCCGTACAGACCATTGAGTTGGTCGACTTACCAAAAATCAAACCCGGTCCACCCGTTGCGATAATTACTGCGTCAGCCGGGAATGCCTTCACTTCCAGTGTCTGTAGGTTCATGGCGGTCAAGCCGCGACAAACCTGATGGTCGTCGAGTACCAGCGATAACATCTCCCAATGTTCGTACTTCTTGACCTTGCCATCCTCTTCAAAGCGTCGCACCTGCTCGTCGAGAGCATAGAGCAACTGTTGTCCTGTAGATGCGCCAGCAAAAGCGGTCCGGTGATGCTTTGTTCCTCCAAAGCGCCGAAAATCAAGTAATCCTTCCTTAGTTCGCGAAAATGGTACCCCCATGCGATCGAACAAATAGATGATCGCCGGAGCCATCTCGCACATTGCCTTAGCCGGAGGTTGGTTGGCGAGGAAGTCACCGCCATAGATAGTGTCGTCAAAGTGTTTCCACGGTGAATCGCCTTCGCCCTTTGTATTAACTGCGCCATTGATGCCACCTTGCGCGCACACTGAATGTGATCTTTTCACCGGCACTACTGAGAAAAGCTCGACCTTGTAACCTGCTTCAGCAATCTTCATTGCGGCTGCAAGTCCGGCAAGTCCGCCCCCAACAATTGCTATCTTGATTCCGTTAGCAGCCATTTCTAAAGGATACCTCCGAGGAGCCCCCCAGGTCTGATAAACGCAACGGCAGCATTGATGCCAACCAGTAGCAGCGCCACTCCAAACGCCAGACAAGCATAGCCAGTCACTCGCTGGGCGCGCTCACCAATTGTGATCCCCCAATCCACCAGGAATAACCAGACTCCGTTAGCCAAATGCCACACTGTTGCTGTGATGCCAATCATGTAAACAGTGAAAATAGGCGCCATGTGAAACTCGCGGGATACAATATCGAACGCGAGGTCTGGACGATGCGCCACCGAGATAGTGTTCAGCCCAGGAATCAGTCCAAAGCGAAAATTCAATACATGGAAAAATATGAAGAAGAAGAGAATGACGCCGGTAAGACGCTGGACCAGGTAAAACCAGTTCCGTGGATAGGGATAACTCAGATTGTTGGGTCGTGACTCCATCGTAATCACCAACCCATAGACGCCATGGTAGATGAGCGGTATAAAGATCCCGAAAATTTCGATGAAGAGGATATAAGGTATTGACTGCAGGTCGCGGACAGCGTTGTTGAAATCTTCAGGGCCGGTAAGTGCTTTTGAGTTCGTGTAAAAATGTTCTAAGAGAAAGATCCCCAGCGGGACAATGCCAGAAAGCTGGTGCAGCTTGCGCAGGATAAAGGTCCTGCTCATATGAATCGCCAAGAATGCACTCCTTTACCGTAGAGCTTAAGCACGAGAGCTAGTGTCATCGATTCAGGCGGGCCAAGAAAGAGAGATTTCATCAGAGCAGTGAAATTATAGTGTTAAGTGTTGGAAAAGCAAATGACTTATTAGTGATGAACGCCGACCTTACATCAAAAACCGCAACGGAACTCGCGAGACTGATTCGTACCCGTGCTGTGTCACCGGTTAATTTGGCAGAAGCATATCTGCACCGGATCAATGAACTAAATCCCACATTGAATGCAGTCGTCACGCTAGCTCCCGATGTGATTGCAAAGGCCCGGGAAGCCGAAGCTGCAGTTTTTTTACGAGGAGACAATCTAGGTCCGTTGCATGGAGTTCCAATAACTATCAAAGACACCATCGAGACTGCAGGTCTAAGGACAACCAGCGGGTCACGCCTCAGAGAACACTACATTCCTACGACTGATGCTACCGCTGTGATGCGTTTGAAAGCGGCGGGAGCGATTATTCTGGGCAAGACGAATACGTCCGAACTCGCCATCCCGTACGAAACAGATAACCCCGTCTTTGGTCCTACACAGAACCCTTTTGATCTCAAGTTCACCCCCGGAGGTTCCAGTGGGGGGGAAGCTGCCGCGATAGCAGCTAAATTGTCTCCTGCGGGTTTGGGAAGCGACTTGTCGGGTTCCATTCGAGTACCAGCTCACTTCTGCGGCATTACGGGGCTAAAACCTACCAGCGCTCGTATTCCAATGGATGGTCACTTTCCACCGGCCTCAGGCACATTTGCTGACGGAGCTTGCCTGGGTCCTATGGCTCGCCGTGTCGAGGATTTGACTTTGCTCTTCAACGTCCTTGCCGAAACGCAATCAGCTTTTCCTGAGTCAC
The DNA here is from genome assembly GCA_964574785.1 of uncultured Chloracidobacterium sp. Taxonomy (GTDB): domain Bacteria; phylum Acidobacteriota; class Blastocatellia; order Pyrinomonadales; family Pyrinomonadaceae; genus PSRF01. The sequence goes on from CAZNPP010000035.1 coordinate 5,381, forward strand.
AGTTAAAGAACCTTCGAGTGGCGTGGTACTCCCACGATGGTGTCTCTCCAGTAACGAAAGAGACAGCGCTGGCAGTCAATGCTGCTGGCGATGCATTGAGAACCGCTGGTCTGGAAACGGTTGAATCAAGACCGCCGGGAATTGACCTCGCTGCGAATCTGTGGGTCGATCTGTATATGGGTAAAGCTGCTGCCCAGGCTCGTCAGTTGTACGCCGGCAGAATAGAGCAAGCGGGCCCGCTAGTAAGGAAAGTCATCGATTCCACCATCGAGTATGCGCCAGAGATTGAAAGGCGCGCGATTTTGGAACGGTACCGGCTGCGATCGGAATTGCTTAGTTGGATGGAAAAGACGCCCCTTATACTTGCACCCACTGGCGCTACGCCCGCGTTCGTTCATGGTTCAAAACAGGTGCATGTTGAGTCGGAAACAATCGGTGTTTTTCGTGCGTTCAGTTATGCTCGCGCATACAACGTCCTCGACTTCCCTGCTGTGACTGTACCTGCTGGACGGTCACCGGACGGAATGCCTATCGGTGTTCAGATTATCGGTCGGCCGTTCGCCGAGGATATGGTTCTGGCAGCGGCTTCTGTTGTTGATGAGGCAGGATTGACCCTGTTGGCTACTCAAAAAGGCGGTAATCCTATATAGTCTGTGCCAAAGCTAGTTTACTTACTCGCGCGCTGACCCAGCAAAATCTAGGAGGCAAACGGATGGAGATCATAATCCCCCTCTTTTTCTTTGGTTTCATTGCAATTGTACTGCTTGTTATTGCGGCCAAGACAATCAAGATAGTTCCCCAGGCAACAGTGATGTTGGTTGAGAGACTGGGGCGATTTGATAAGGTCGCTTCAAGCGGCTTGAATATCATTGTCCCATTCCTCGATAAACCGCGTGCGGTTTATTGGACCAACACGCGAGGGCCTTTGACTTCCATAGATCTGCGCGAACAGTACATTGATCTACCACCGCAACCCGTGATCACGCGCGACAACGTTACCATTCACGTTGACTCTGTCGTGTACTGGCAGATTACCGACCCAGTGAAGGCAGTTTACGAGGTTAATGATCTAATAGGAGGCATCGTCCAATTAACGATTACAGGCATGCGTGCAGTGATGGGCGAAATGGATTTGGACCATACACTCTCATCGCGTGATCAGATCAATGCCAAACTGAGGCTTATTCTTGACGAGGCAACTGATAAATGGGGAGTCAAAGTCACTCGCGTCGATGTCAAGAACATCACACCGCCGGAAGATGTTCGCGTAACAATGGAAAAACAGATGACGGCTGAACGCAACCGGCGAGCTTTGGTGTTACAGGCTGAAGGTGAACGGCAGGCTGCAATCACGCGGGCGGAGGGCGAAAAGCAATCCGCTGTCACTCGTGCCGAAGGTGAGAAACAGTCAGCAATACTTCAGGCCGAAGGCGCAGCTCAGGCTCGGCTTAAAGCGGCCGAGGCGGAATCTGAGGCCATTTCGCGTGTGTCGCAAGCAATCCTCGATCATGGAAATCCCGCTCAATATCTGATCACGACCCGCTACATCGAGAGTCTGCGCGACATGACCCGAAGTAATAACTCAAAAGTGATCTTCATGCCTGTGGAGACCTCGGCGATGCTCGCCAGTGTGGGGGCAATCAGGGAAGTGCTTGCCGAAACCGGTGAGAAACGCTCCGATGATGGTCCAAGCGCTCCTGAGCGTCCCCGGCAACTACCAAGGTAAATAGAATAACTTGAAGTTAGAAGTTAGAAGTTAGAAGTCAGAAGTCAGGAGTCAGAAGTCAGGGACAGCAGTTAGAGTGACCCAGGTGGTCCTACGCTAGCTTCTGACTCCTGGCTTCTGACTTCTGACTTCTAACTTCTGACTCCTGACTCCTGGCTCCTGGCTTCTGACTCCTGACTTCTGACTTCTCATCCCGTCAAGGGATGACGTGAGATCACCGAATATTCTGAGCCCTCTTTTTTCAATTCACTACGGAAAACGAGAAGTTCAGAGATCACTGCCTCAATGGGTCCGAACTCCTTCTCACGATGTGCGACCGCCAACCCAGGCATTCCCTGAGGCCTGCGTATTCGTGCCAGCGTAATGTGGGGATGAAATGGACGTTCCTCTTTTGCGAACCCCTCACGCTCACACTGGTACTCTAAAGAAGCTTGAAGTTTCGCGAGCCCACCAGACACGTCATCAATTCCAAGCCACAATACGCGAGGCGGGCCATGCTTAGGAAAGGTGCCGGTCTTCTTAACTACGATCTTGAAGGAGGAAAGATTCACTACTGCCCGCGCAGCGGCTTGGCTTAGCGCGCTAAGTTGCTGCTGATTTATTGAACCCAAAAACTTAAGCGTAAGATGAAACACTCCATTACGGTTCCAACTGGCAGGCGCATCAGGAAACTTAGTGCGGAGGCTTTTTATGTAATTGCTTGACGCTGTAGAAATCTGCTCAGGCATCCCTACCGCACAAAAAACCCGCCAGCGCTCACCACTGGAATCAACGCCTGAGCCTGAAGCGAAAGAGGAGCGAGATATCACCATCACCGTGGAGCGATAACCAAAGTGTGCTTAGCCGCCTTTGTAATGGCGCCATCGCTAAATGGAAATACTCGGGGAGTCACTGCCTGCCAATCAGCAAGTTGGTCACGCCAATGTGGGCTTGAAGGAATGCCTGACTGCCCAACTGTAATGCCATGTTGTGTATTGTCCCAATCACCAGGGTCAGCAATCATTCTCATGGATACCGGGGCTCCTACATTCACAGAAGCGCCACTACCAGAGCCACCGCCGCCGCCATTTTGTGGTAGTGGAGGAATGGCAAACGTTTGCCCGATGAGAGGCACAACGGCCAGGGGGTGATTAAATCGAGCCTTGACCATTTCACCCCACTTCCATTTGCTTTCGTCCGTTCCCAGCGTTTGCGTTAATGACTCTCGACCTTCCTCGTAGCTAAGGCGGAATAGCTCAGCATAACTCTTAAACTCCGGAGGCAACCACTCACCCGGGTGTGTTCTTACTATCCAGTCAAGAGTGGTCTCAAAATTAGACCAGCCGAACACTTTCGTTCCTTCACCCAAAGCGCTATTGAGAATTTTCGAGCGAAAAGCCAGACGCATACGCGCAATCAAAGGGGCTACGGTGGACTCTGCGTCAAGCCTTCCATCCCATTTTTCAAAAGCAGCTGCTGTCTGTTGCAATTTCTCATCGCCTTTTGCCTCAGGATCATCGCGGAGAACCTTCGCGGCTTCTCGTGCGAAGGTTGTACCTGCAATGGAATAGGTATCTCCCAGTATCTTTCGAAAATCCTCCGGAGAAATCTTTTTAGTTTGCTCGAGGAGATCCATTATTCGACGAGCGCGATAAGGTGCGTTCCAGGCGCGAGTAAGAAAGTACGGATACTCCGAGCCAACTATCCTTTGATTAGCGGTGACTATTATTCCCGACGGGGGGTTGTACACCTGCGGTAGTTTCTCGAATGGAATATAGCTGACCCATTCGCCCGCATCGGTAGACCCATCATAGGGAACGCTGCCATCACCCGACTTCCTTATGGGTACCTTCCCGGCAGCGTAATAGCCAATGTTTCCTTCAACGTCCGTATAGACTATGTTCTGCATAGGCGCCGTGAAACCCTGTAATGCCTTCGTAAACTCTTTCCAGTTTCGTGCTCGATTGAGCAAGTAACTCAGGTCGCCGTTGTTTAGTTTTGGATCGAGAGCGGTCCACCTCAAAGAATAACGCTTACCGTCACGCTCAAAAATTATTGGTCCGTTTCGCGTGACGGTAACATCGATGCTGACTGTTTCCGACGTAGTGTCAGTCAATAGTTTTCGCACCTTGATTTCCTCACGACGAATTTCAGCATCCCGCCAACCAGTTGGTGTCATATACCGTCGCGGATTGTCGGGGTCGAACTTCTCGATATAGAGGTCCTGGACATCTGGTCCAACATTTGTAAACCCCCAGGCAATATGATCGTTGTGTCCGATAACAACTCCAGGGAGACCGGGCGCGGTAACCCCCGCCACGCGAATCCCAGGAGCATTTAAATGAACCAAATACCAAATCGGTGGCGCTGACGGAGCGAGATGGGGATCGTTTGCAATCAAAGGTCGTCCTGATGCGGTATGTCTTCCGCTAACTACCCAGTTATTACTCGCTGCCAGATCTTCAGCATGCAATCCCAGGCGGGCAAGGGATCTGGCCCCGCTCTCACTGTCCTCCGCGATTGCCTTTAGAGTTGCTGCCTGGTGCGAGTTGATCCAGGGTTTTCCATTTGATTTGAATCGTGGAAGGAAGACGTTTCTGCTCTTGCGATCTGAGCCTACGACGAGAACGTCAAGGGGGGAAGTCTCGGGTAGTAAAGCGGCTCGCTTTGCTGGAGGAAGGCCGGCAAAGGTTTCGCGCATAAGATCCAAACGCCAGGTGTTTGAAAGAGTCTCAAAAAACAGTTTAACCACTGCGAGAGAATCTGCCGGGACCCAAGGACGGGGCTTGTACTGTAAGATCTTGAATTCAGGGGGCAAGCTCTTCTCGTCTAGCGAATCCATATGAGCATTTACCCCACGAGCATAGGCTTCAAGTAGCTGGCGCCATTCGGGGGAAGCCGCGGCAACTTCGGCTTCTGCCACCTGGGTGTACCCAAGTATTCGACGTCGTTTATCCTCTTCAAGAGTGGTGCTACCAAAGATCTCTGAAAGCTCTCCTCGAGCCGTGCGGCGCAATAGGTCCAGCTGCCAAAGCCGATCATTGGCGGTTGCATAGCCCTGAGCGAAGTACAAATCTTCATCAGAGTTGGCTTTGATATAAGGAATTCCGCGCTCGTCACGAATGATGGTGACACGTTCGCGCAGCCCTGGAAGGTTGATTACTTGCGGCTCGGGTGGTGCTGGTTGCTGGGCTTCAAGTCGGTGGATAGATGTCAGGACCAAAAGTGCGCTTATTACGGCGGCCGCCAGAGCGGTGAAGTTTCGTCGCATTAACTAACCTCGTCTTTCGAGAATTCAGGGAGAGAAAAAATACTAAAGGCAAAGTCCGCCGAAGTCCAAAGTCCGCCGAAGTCCAACGTCCAACGTCCAACGTCCAAGGTCCAAAGTCCAAGGTCCGCCGAAGTCCAACGTCCAAAGTCCAAGGTCCAAAGTCTAATGTTAGGTGCGCTTAACACTTCACCGATAATTTTTGGATCTAGGACTTTGGACTTTGGACTTTGGACTTTGGACCTTGGACCTTGGACTTTGGACTTTGGACCTTGGACTTTGGACTT
>CAZNPP010000035.1:10740-16488 GCA_964574785.1 uncultured Chloracidobacterium sp.
GGTAAGCACCTAGAATCCGACTCGCTAATCGAATTTCGCCGCTGGGTGATTAATCATTCGAAACCCATTCCAAATAGGTTTGCGGGAGAGTTTGTTACTGGTACTGATGCTTGGCTGCGTCTCTCTGGCCACGGCTCAACAGCGCCCGCTGATCACAGAAGACGTAGATATCATTCCCCCGGGTACGTTACGCATAGAAACAGGAATCGATTTCCTGCAAGGTGTGAAGTTTCCTGTATCCGGCCTTACCGGTGATCTCACCCGCGTCGGCGTTATTGGCGTGCATATTGGCTTTGCTTCTAACGTCGAGTTTCAAATCGAGGGCGTCGCCAATAATTTTCTTAGTATTAATTCGATGAGTCCGGGTGCAATTCCGCTCTCTATTTCTCCTGGCGCTAATTCTACTAATGGCGTCGGCGACTTCACGTTGTGGGCTAAATTTAAACTGCGCAACGAGACCCCAGGCGGCCCAGCCTTGGGTTTTCGCTTCGGCGTTCAGCTCCCTAATTCCGACCAAACTCGGGGGATTGGGTTGAACCAGACCAATGCTTTCGGATCTTTTCTGATCGGAAAAAAGTTTGGTGAAGAGGGACGCTTCAACACGTTTGGGAATGTAGGAATTGCGATTTTGACTGCTCCGACTGAACTCTTCACTCAGAACGACGTCTTCACCTATGGCTTGGCCGGGATCTACAGGTTGAATCGCCAGTTCAGCATCGCGGGCGAGATAAATGGTCGTGCCAACACACGACCTGGCGATGGGCCGTTGGGCACGGAATCTCAAGCGGAAGCCCGCCTCGGCATGCAAATTCGCGCTTCAGGGCTGCGGTTTGACTTTGCCGGTATAAAAGGCCTCACCAATTTCAGCCCCAACTCAGGCCTGACAGTGGGCGTAACCTACGACACCCCTGCGATCTTTGCTCCCGCAAAATAACCCAGCATCGACAATCCGACTTACCTCCGCTATCTCTCAAAAAAGTTTTCCATTTTTCTCCCGAAGATGCGCTTACCGCGGTTTCGCCTTAGAATCACCTCATGTTTGATTGGCTTATTTCTATTGGCCGCTGGTTAGAGCAGTACGTAATCAGCGTCCCCTTATACATCGCAGCGCCAGCGATGGTACTGATTGGCGCGCTCGATTCATCGCTGCTCTCACTTCCTGAGATCAACGATTACTTAGTTGTGGGCCGGTGTTACAAATACCCGACTGCCGTATTCTATTTCCCTCTGTTTGCTGCCGCGGGATCACTTCTCGGCTGTCTCTTGCTCTACACGATAATGCGTAAAGGTGGTCAGGCTCTGCTACGCAAGCGCTTTAAGCGAGAAAGTATTGAGAAAGTAGAACGAGCTTACGCGCGTTATGGGGTCTTTGCTTTGGCGATTCCAGCAATTCTTCCACCACCTTCCCCTTTCAAGATTTTTGTCGCCACCGCCGGAACCCTCGAATATCCAAAGTGGAAGTTCTTAACAACAATCATGATTGCGCGCTCTTTCAGATACTACGTTGAAGGAATCCTGGCGGTGTTTTACGGAAGGCGCGTGCTCTTGTTTATGAAAGATAATGGCTTGGTGATTGTGAGCATTGCCGGCTCCATAGTGATCATCGGGATCATTGTTTACCTACTCGTAAATCGCTGGAAATCAAATCGAATTACTGCTCATAAGGAAGCTCGCCAAGATTTACTGGTTGAGACAAGCGACACGGATATCGAGCCGGCCTAGGCGCCTCAATATTGATTCAAAGGATCACACTTGAAGACCTTCCTTAAGAGGATCACAGACCATCTTGCCCAAGTCTCAGATTTCCTAATTGCGTTTGGACCATTCGGCTTATTCGCAGTTGCCTTACTTGATTCGACCTTTGTGCCGTTACCAAGTAGTGCGGATGCCTTAACGATACTACTAGCGACGGCGCGCCCTCGTTGGATGTTGCTTTATGCGTTGATGGCAACGGCGGGATCGGCTTTAGGTTGCTATATTCTTTACCGAATCTCACGACGGGCCGGCAGCCGGGCCCTTGCACGGTTCTCCCCATCCAAGCAGCGGCGAGTTAAAGACCTTATTGATCGCTATGATGTCGTGGCAGTTCTAGTAGCATCGCTCCTGCCGCCGCCATTTCCTTTCAAGCTTTTTGTCGTATCCGCCGGGGTTTTTCACTTCGGCATCGTACGCTTCATGATCGCGATTATCGTCGGTCGGGGATTTCGTTTCCTGCTCGTCGGATATCTTGCCGTTAGATATGGCGAGGATGCCAAACAAATTCTTGCGCAGTACTATCCCTATATCGGTTTGGGATTGGCCATTACCATAGTTTTTGTGGTTATTGCACGGAGGCTTTGGCGACGCAGGAGCGTTAGTGAGGTTGAACAGCTTTAGAGTCCCGGTAGTAGTGTCATAACTTTTTCTGTTGGGGTGCAATCACCTGCTTGAAATGAACGTGCCGCGGCAAAACTGTTAACACCTCGTTCTTTAAGTCGCGAGAGAAGGTGAAGGAAGATTTCGGCTGTGGCTAGCGCATCACTAAAAGCGCGATGGCGAGCGAGAATTGGGATCGAGAAGTGTTCGGCAATTGTATCAAGACGGTAATTTGAAAGACCCGGCACAGCGCGGCGCGACAGATTGACAGTGCAAAGATACGGGTTGATCATTCGATGTCCAGGGTACACACGAGAAATCTCATGGTTTAGAAAGCTGGTGTCGAACGGTGCATTGTGAGCGATAAGAACCGCGTCCGCTACATATTCGAGCCATCGCGGTACAACATGCTCGAAGATTGGGGCGTCTTTCACCATGTCATCGGTTATTCCTGTTAAGCTGACGACAAAACGAGGAATTGGTATGCCGGGATTCACGAGCGTAAGGAAGTTATCTACTATGTGTCCTTCACGGACACGATAAGCGCCGAGTTCGATGATTCGGTTAGGGGGCGTCTTTGCGCCAGTGGCTTCCACATCAACAACGACAAAATCAAGATCCTGGAGCAGGCTAGCCTCAGCCATATCAGCCAGAAGTTCAACAGTATGGCCGTCGACAAGTTTAAAGCGACAGTCGTCTCTAACGAGATCTGCTACCAGCAGTCCCGCTAATTCTGCATCGAGGTGGGAAATCTTGAAGACTACGTCTGCTATTTCGGTTGCAGCGGCGCGACCCCCGCTATCGCGCAAAAGATGGATTGTTTCTTCAATAAGACTTGAGTCGGAAACCAAGTTTGGGAATGGAGCCATCGGAACTTGATTGTAGCATAATCGAGCGAACGCACCTTGGCTGTGGGACCAATTGCGAGTTAAATCATTCGAGCCGAATATTCTTATGATCATGCAACCAGAAAATGTTATTGAGCGATTTAGAAGAACGGGCGCATTACAAGAAGGCCATTTCATCCTTTCGAGCGGTTTACATAGTTCGGTCTACTTGCAGTGCGCGCTTGTCCTGCAATATCCGAACGAGGCTGAGGAATTTGGTAGGGCAATTGCCGAGCGTTTCCTCGATTCGGATATTCGGGTCGTTGCTTCTCCTGCCATAGGCGGTCTTGTGATAGGACATGAAGTAGCACGAGCATTGAGAAGTAGATTCATTTGGACCGAGCGGGAAAATGGCGAAATGCGGCTACGACGTGGTTTCAAAGTAGGTGAAGGAGAACGAGTACTTGTTGTTGAAGATGTGGTTACAACGGGTGGTTCAACACGGGAGACTATATCTGTTCTGCGCGAGGCTGGCGCTGAGATAATTGCTGCTGCATCCATTATCGATCGCTCGTCTGGAAAAGCTGACGTAGGGACATCGCGAATATCGTTGGCAACTTTGTCGGTTCCAGCAGTTGATCCGATGGAGTGTCCGGCTTGTAAGCAAGGGATCCCTGCTACGAAGCCGGGAAGCCGGAAATAAGTCCAAAGTCCAAAGTCCAAAGTTCCAAGACCTAAAGACCAAAGACCCAAGACCCAAGACCAAAGACCCAAGACCAAAGACCATGAACTATAAGCTCACTATTCAATACGATGGCACTGATTTCCACGGGTGGCAGATGCAGGGTGAGCTGCGGACTGTTCAAGGCGAACTGCATCGCGCCCTCTCATTAATCGAGGGTCGCGAGGTTATCGTGCATGGATCAGGTAGAACCGATGCCGGTGTACACGCTCAAGGTCAAGTGGCAAGCGTTAAGCTCGCGCGAGCTCTGACCCCTCAGAAACTGCGTGCCGCAATTAATGGCAATGTCGAGCGCGACCTTCGGATCATGGAGGTAGAGGTAGTTCCAGATGAGTTTCATGCACGTTACTCAGCTAAAGGGAAAACGTATGTCTATCGCATTATTAATGAGTCTTTTATTTCACCCTTCTGGGTCCGGTATGCACATATGGAAGCTAGAAGGTTGGATGTAGCAGCTATGAATTCCGCCGCTGGTATTTTCTGCGGAACTCACGATTGGACCGCCTTCTCGGCGGCTCAATCAGATGTCGGAAATCGTACTCGCACAATTACTCAACTAAAAACATCAGCGCGTCACGATGATCTTGCCCATGGTCAACTGGTTGAAATCATGATTAGCGCCAATGGCTTTCTTCGCTATATGGTACGTTCGATAGTTGGCACACTCCTGGCTATTGGTCGGGGCGAGGTGGATGACGAAATTCCGCGCCGTGCCATCGAAAGTCAGGATCGTTCCATCGTGGCTGCCACTGCGCCAGCAAGTGGGCTAACACTCCTATCCGTTCACTATTGAATCCGAGTCACCGCCAACGTTTTTGGAAATGCTGGCCTTGCAAGGGCCCTGAGTTTGACATGACCGAGCTATAGGGCAAGAATGTGAGCGTTATAACCAAGTATCATAGCTCAACTTTTCGCTAGTAAGACCTATTTAACCCGACCCCATCACCTATGCTTTCCAACTTTGCTGGCCTTATACAGAAGGGATCTCGCGAAGAGGGATTACTCGCCTCAATTGCATGGGATCGCCTTCCAAAGCACGTAGCGATCATTATGGATGGCAATGGCCGGTGGGCAGCTCAGCGGGGGCAACCAAGGATCGCAGGGCATCGCGCGGGAGTAGAAGCTGTTAGAGCCGCAGTTGATACGGCGGCGCGTCTCGGTCTACAAGCACTTACTTTGTACGCTTTTTCTACCGAAAACTGGAAGCGACCACGCTACGAAGTTGACGCTCTGATGCGAATGTTGCGGCGATATTTGCGCTTGGAGTTGGATGAGATTCACTCCCAGGGAATTAGATTCCAAACAATCGGCCGCACCGAGGCTTTGGCCCAGAACGTACGCCGAGAAATACTTAGAGCGACAGAACAGACCGCCGGTAACCGAGGAATGGTTCTGACAGTAGCATTGAACTATGGAGGGCGAGCGGAGATTGTTGATGCCTGCCGCGCTGCCGTCCGCCGGCTCATTGCAGAGGGCAATTCTCCAGATGAGATCTCTGAAGAGAGGATTAGCAGAGAACTATATACCTGGAACCTCCCTGATCTGGATCTCCTGGTTCGGACCAGCGGTGAGTTGCGGATTTCAAACTTTCTTCTATGGCAGGCGGCGTACAGCGAAATCTATGTAACGGAAACGCTGTGGCCAGACTTCCGACGGATGCATTTGCTTGAAGCCACTATTGACTATCAGCGTCGACACCGGCGATTTGGAGGATTGCAGTTGGTGGTAAATGCAAATCGCTGAAGAAGTTGCGGTCTCTCGTGTCCATGGCAGTTGGAGTGTGGTCTCTTTTACTTCTTAGGTCCACGCACGACCAGTCCTTCC
>CAZNPP010000035.1:16588-22067 GCA_964574785.1 uncultured Chloracidobacterium sp.
AGGTCCACGCACGACCAGTCCTTCCTGTTGGTCGCGAATCGCTGAAGAAGTTGCGGTCTCTCGTGTCCATGGCAGTTGGTTGTGGTCCCTGTTACTTCTTAGGTCCACGCATAACCGGTTCATTTCCATTGGTCGCAAAGTATTTCAAATTTCAAATATTTCAAATTTAGAATAAGGAACAATAGTTCGACTTAATGTCTCGGCTCGTCACAGCAATTGTTGTCCTTCCATTTCTCATAGCTTCAATTCTAATTCCCTGGTTGCAGCCTCTCTTTGTTGTGATGGCTGGCGCAGCCATGGTGATTGCTCTTTACGAGTTCTGGTTGTTAGCGAAGCGCCGTGATTTGAAGCCTGATGTCACAGCTGGCTACCTCGCGAGCGCCGCCATCTTCACTGTCTTTTACCTCAACACTCCTGGCGAAGTGCCTGAACCGTTGATAATACAGTGGGTCATCATCCTCCTCACTGTGGGTGTCTTAATAGCTGCTACCGTGCGCGGGGCGCCTTACGACAAGATGATCGCATCGTCGGGCGCCACTGTTTTGGGTGTCCTATATGTAGTATTGCTTGGTGGCCATCTTGTCGCTGTGCGCACCGGCTTTGAACAGGCACTTTCAGCAGACCTCCTATCATTTTTCTTCTTAGTGATAATGGGTTCAGACACGGGTGCTTTTTATGTTGGACGAGCCTTCGGCAAGCATAAACTTGCTCCCACAATAAGTCCGGGAAAAACCTGGGAGGGCTTTGCTGGCGGGTTGGTTCTCGCAATCGCGTTCGCCGTACTCTCGCACTTTTGGTTCTTTCGCGAACTACCGCTAAAGTGGGCCATTCCCTTAGCGATCGTGATGAGCATCATTGGAATCTTCGGGGATTTGGTGGAGAGCGCTCTTAAGCGTGGTGCAGGCGCAAAGGATGCGGCAAAGATTCTTCCTGGACACGGCGGCTTGTTGGATCGACTCGATAGCTTGCTCTTCAATGCACCAGTCATCTACTATTTTGGTCGCGTGTATTTTTAATTGCTTTCTGCCCCGATAATCTCCCTATGACTACAAAGAAAATTCTCATGATCGTCATCGGCGTGATGGTCACTATTGGTTTGCTCGTGACAGTAGCCGTTGCAGGCATTGTAGGTTTTGTTTTTTATCAAATTGGGAATAGTGAAGCTGCCGCTACTGCGAAAGATTTCCTGCGGAGCAATGAGAGGCTAACGCAGGACATTGGTGAAGTCAGAGACTTCGGCTCATTTATTACTGGCAATATCAACATTAGAAACAACGACGGGGAAGCGAGTTTGAGTATTAAAGTAATAGGCGAAAAGGGAACTGTGAATACAACGGTCGAACTCTCCTATCGAGCGGGGCGTCCCTGGAGGGTTACTGGAGCTTCGTATAGGAACGAAGCTGGTGATATTGTCGATTTGCTTGGTGCGTATGAGGCACACAAACTTAAACCTCCCTTGGCTGCTTAATGATGAAACAAAAAGGGGTCGCAATCCTGGGATCCACCGGATCGATTGGTTGCAATACACTAAGAGTTATTGAATCGCTCGATGGTAAGCGCTTTCGGGTGGTAGCTCTGGGAGCAGGCCGCAATGTTGAAGTGCTGGCAGATCAGATAGCACGGCACCTTCCCGAACTTGTCTCTGTGGAAACAGAATCTGCCGCACAAGAGCTTCGTGCACATCTTTTCAACCGCAATGTTGACCTGCCGCGGATTCTCATCGGCGAATCGGGCTTGGTAGAGGTGGCTACTCACCGCGATGCCGACTGCGTTATGTCGGCAACTGTAGGTGCAGTTGGTTTTGTACCAACTCTGCGAGCAATCGAGGCGGGTAAACGAGTCGCCCTTGCCAATAAAGAGACGCTCGTGATGGCAGGAGAATTGATGACCCGCGCCGCTCGCGAATCAGGCGCAGAACTATTACCGGTAGACTCAGAGCACAACGCCCTTCACCAATGCTTGCGTGGTGAGCGCGGCGCCGAGGTGCGCCGGATCATACTGACGGCATCTGGCGGACCTTTCCGCACTAAGAATATTCAAGAGATGCGGCAGTCAACTGTGTCAGAAGCACTCCGCCATCCTACTTGGAACATGGGCGCAAAGATAACCATAGATTCGGCCACCTTGATGAACAAGGGACTTGAGGTAATCGAGGCGCATTGGCTTTTCGGTTATGAGGCGGATCAGATCGGGGTTTTGGTTCATCCGGAGTCTGTAGTGCATTCCATGATAGAGTTGATCGACGGCTCCGTAATCGCTCAGCTGGGTGTGACAGACATGCGTCACGCCATTCAATACGCTCTCACATATCCAGAACGGCATTCTTGTGAACTTCCTCCGTTGGACTTGGCAGCCTTGAGTGCGCTTCATTTTGAAGCTCCCGATTATGAACGGTTCCCTTGCCTCGCTCTGGCTTACAGAGCATTACGTGAGGGTGGAACCCTCCCTACCGCCATGAATGCAGCAAACGAAGAGGCAGTAAAGGCATTCACCGACGAACGTATCTCCCTGACCGAGATACCTCAAGTGATCGAGGCCGTAATGGATCGACACGAAACACGACCGGCTTCAGATCTTGGTACAGTACTCAATGCAGATAAAGAGGCCCGCGTTTTGGCTGCGTTTCAAGTAGAAGAATTGAGCCGAAGTGCTGATCTCGCCACCGGAAGAACTGTTTGACGCCCATTCTGTCGACGCGTAAACTCCATGCGGCAACCTGAATAGAGTCATTAGACTCTAAACTCGTCGCATTATTACGCGTTTATTATGAAAAACAGGAAAGAGACAAACTCTACATGAACATTCTTATTGGCATCCTCGCATTTATTGCCATCCTCGGCGCCGCCGTAGTCTTGCACGAGTTTGGACATTACATTGTTGCTAAGCTCTTTAAAATCCGGGTTGAGACCTTCTCTTTCGGGTTTGGGCCGCGATTATTCGGGAGAAAGTTTGGCCACACCGACTACCGGGTCTCGGCCATACCGCTGGGTGGCTACGTAAAGCTGGGTGGGGACGAGTCGAATGCCTCCCTCGAGGGAGCCGGTGCCACGGATATTCCGCGGGAGGAAATGTTTAATCTCCGCCCGCGATGGCAAAGGATTTTAGTGGCGCTGGCCGGACCGGTGATGAATATACTCACCGCCATCGCGATTCCTTTAACTGCGGCCCTCATCTATGGCATTCCTGCCACTCCAGCTCCGGTAGTGAGCGCCGTTTCGCGAGGTGGCGCGGCTGAAACGGCTGGGCTACGTCCTGGCGACCGGATCGTCTCTTTCAACGGTATTGAGAACCCCAAATGGGACCTTATCAGAGGAGATGCGCTGCTGTCTCCAGGGCACAGTTTGCCGGTTGTGGTTGAACGCAATGGCGAGATGATTCCGCTCACCATCGTCCCGACAGCACACACAGAAGAGGGAGAAACAGTTGGGTTCCTCGACTTTATTCCTGACTATGGTGATTTGCCAGTTGTGGTTAGGGATGTCGAACCTGATACGCCGGCAGCCGAAGCCGGACTTCGGGTGGGCGATCTTATTCTTGCAATTGGTGGCGAACAGGTACGAAGCGCCGAGCATGTAACGCAGTTTGTTCGTGATAATAAGGGACAGCCGGTAACACTCACGATTGAGCGCAACGGACGACGCATGGAAATTACTGGCACGGCCCGTAAGCTCGCTGATGGAAGAGAGCGACTGGGTTTCAGGCCAGATGAACAAATTCCTCTTCACTCTGTCGGCATGGGGGCGGCCACTGTTTACGCTGTGCGAGCAAATATCGAGATTCTGAGACTCACCGGAAAGGCCCTCGGGCAGCTCTTCAGTGGTCAGCGGTCAGCGAGAAACACACTTTCAGGCCCGATTGGAATCTATCGCGCCGCTTCAACTTCCGTTGAGAGGCTGGGATGGGGTGGATTCTTCGCAATGCTTGGTTTCCTGAGTCTGAATCTAGGCATCTTCAATCTGTTGCCTATACCAATATTGGATGGTGGCGCAATCTTCCTGTTGCTGGTTGAGGGCGCTTTGGCGATGATTGGGCTTCAGCTTTCAACCGCAATACGCGAACGAATTCAGCAAGTCGGTTTCGTAATGGTGATACTTCTGATGGTATTCGTCATCACCAACGATCTCATAAAACAGGCTTCTATTTGGCGGGGGTCGGTAGATCCACCCGCTGCAGAGGAAACCGCGAAATAGAGCTATGCGGCAGTCTCGTGCGGTAAAAATTAAGCACCTTCAGATCGGGGGCGGAGCACCTGTGGTCGTGCAGTCTATGACGAAGACTGACACTGCCGACGTCGCGGGAACTGTCAAGCAGATCGAGGAGATGGTCAAGGCCGGGTGCGAGATAGTACGACTTGCAGTTCCGGACAATGAAGCAGCTATCGCTCTTAAGGAAATCCGCAGACTTGTTCCGGATGTTCCGCTTGTTGCCGATATTCACTTTCATTATAAGTTGGCCCTATTGGCCCTCGAGGCTGGAATCGACAAGCTTCGTCTAAACCCGGGCAATATTGGCGCTCACGAACGAGTTCGAGAGGTTGTGAGAGCAGCCCAGGCGCAGAAAGTCCCTATCCGTATAGGAGTAAATGGCGGCTCTCTGGAAAAAGATTTGTTGCGCAAATACGGCACGGCTACTCCTGAGGCAATGGTCGAGTCTGCGCTCCGGCACACGCGAATTCTGGAAGATCTAGGTTTCACGGATACCATAATTTCTCTAAAAGCTTCGGACGTCCATCGTACCGTTGCCGCCTATCGCCTTCTCGCTCAAAAAGTCGACTACCCGTTTCATCTTGGTGTGACTGAGGCAGGCACTGCCTTCACTGGTACCGTGAAGTCCTCAATTGGTTTGGGCATCCTTCTCCACGAAGGTATCGGCGATACCATTCGCGTTTCGCTTGCAGCGGAACCGCAGGAGGAGGTACGCGTGGCTTGGGAGATCCTTAAATCCCTCGAACTGCGCACTCGCGGCGTAACGGTAGTGGCATGCCCTACCTGCGGGCGTCTTGACGTGGACAATTTCGTTGAAATAGTTACAGAGATTGAGCGGCGTTTGGCCCATGTCGAGGAGCCGCTCCATCTGTCAATAATGGGTTGTGCAGTAAACGGGCCAGGCGAGGCTCACGATTCGCAACTTGGTATTACCTTCGGGCGTGGCGTGGGTATGATCTTTAAGAATGGCGTGCCTATGCGAAAGGTGTCGGGAGAGAATATCGTAGAGGCTTTCGTCATGGAGACAGAAAAGCTTCTTGCTGAAGGTGCGCAAGCAGATCTTACGCCAGAACCGGAACTCGTCACGATCAAATAGGTCTTAGGCTTTGGCCCTTGGATGAGCCTCCTCGGCTGAAACTGTGCTTACGCGACCCAATGGTACCCTTGGGCTTAAGGCCGTGTGCAAAAGTAAAGACCACCAACTGCTGCCGTTGGTGGTCTTTACTTTTGAGACAAGTCTCTTCTACCTGGAAATCTTTATTTCTAGCTAACGG
>CAZNPP010000035.1:22167-31412 GCA_964574785.1 uncultured Chloracidobacterium sp.
GGATTCTAGCTTTCAACCCTAAAGATAACTTGGGCTAGTTGTAGATTCACACTCTTGGTGATCCTGTATGGCTTGCCTCGAATTTCTAGCATTCGAGGTGTGACACGAAAGTCAGGGAAGCGGGACCTCAGATTACCAGGCCACCCTCGCTCGAAATAAGTACCTTCAATAATGAGCCCCCCACGGATTCGCGCTAAAGCGTATCGGTCCTCTCCTGGAGTTAATAGGTACAACTCTTCAGACTCAGTAATGCCGGTAACTTCGCTAATTCGGTTGTCAACTAAATCAGTGATTTTATTGCGTAAGCACACCACATCATACTTTGGGTCATCTGTCCAGATTGCTCGTGATCGAACAATGTACAGATCCAGATCTTCGCGCATCTTTCGAAAAAAAGCCTTAATAGCAGCCATCATGAAAAGTGGGTTTAGTCACGGCTATCTTGCAGTTGATTAACGCGAAGCAGCTCATGCTCGTACCCTCAATCCTCGGTGAGGCGAACAAGCGAGCAGACGGGACCCCTTTTAAGCAGCGGCCATCGAAACAAAAAGCGCATCAGTCGCGATCTTACGGTTAATGTTTACTGCGAGCTGCTCGCGAAGCTCTTCAATCTGCGCAATCCATGATGCGGCGCGAGCACTGTCGGTCCTTTGAACT
Organism: uncultured Chloracidobacterium sp.; assembly: GCA_964574785.1. Lineage (GTDB taxonomy): Bacteria > Acidobacteriota > Blastocatellia > Pyrinomonadales > Pyrinomonadaceae > PSRF01. Next base: position 22,825 of record CAZNPP010000035.1, read on the forward strand.
ATCTCAGTCAACTGCGGAAGAAGATCGATATTCACTATCTGTTCCGTGCTCACTCCTAGTATCAGTAGCCAGACATCTCGGATAAGTGCTTCAAGAAGGTCCAGTCGCTCTTCGAATTGGTCCTTGTGGCGAGCGTCATTCAAGACTTCAGCCGATCTTAAGAGTTGAGTGCGATCGGGCGCGACCGTCAAGGCGTTAAGAATCGACAGCATTATTTCTCGCTGCTCTTTGTATTCCTCAGGATCCGTCTGCAAGGCCCGCGAGATGCTCCCACGCGCCGTTCGACTGCGGAGACCCACGTCGCTCGTACCTTCGATCTTGTTTTTTGTTAGGTAAGCCCCTATTTCCTGGGGCGTCAGTGGGGCAAAGCGAATTGTCTGGCAGCGGGAACGGATCGTCGGCAGGAGGATGGCCGGTCTCGAAGTAAACAGAATCAAGTGAGAAGTCTTTGGAGGCTCCTCAAGCGTCTTCAACAGCGCATTTGACGAAGAGTCATTAAGCCGGTCGGCCTCTTCAATGATAAAGACGCGCCGCTTGCCTTCAAAAGGTCGAAAGTTCGCCTCATTTGCGACTCTCCGCATCTGATCTACAAGTAGTACTCGCTTTGGCCGGAGAACGAATCCAACATCTGGATAGTTACTCCAAATTATCTCTTTTCTAGCTTCGTCATTGTCTTCTGCTGGAAAACTAAACTGACCAATGCGGACGCAGATGCTGCATTTGCCACAGCCCTCAAACTGTATTGGAGTTCTGCAGTTAAGAGCTCTAGCAACCTCGAGTGCAAATAGTCTCTTCCCAACACCCTCTTCGCCAGTAAAAAGCAGCGCCCCTGGGACGCGCTGCGACTCGAACATTCGCCTTAGGATCTGCTTTGTCCGCTCATTACCGACAAGTGTGTCTAACATTCAGTTTCTCGTTATGGATAGCTGGTGGATGAGGCCCGCCGCTGATTGGAAGTCCGGGTAAGTAAATAACCACGACTCTCAAGGAAAGGTTTTACTATTTTCATTACGTCCGCGTGAGTTTCGTCTACCGAACCACTGGTATCCACGACCCTTACTCGCTCGGGTTCTTCAGCGGCAATGCGAAGATAGGTTTCCCGAACCCGCGCGTGGAACTCGGGATCTTCAGCATCGAGGCGGTCACCTTTATGCTTGCCATTAGATCTTCGGCTCGTGCGAATTGTGCACTCCGCCACGGGCACGTCAAAAAGCAAGGTCAGGTCCGGCTTGAGTCCTTCGGTGGCTAGTTCAATAATTTTTGCTATTAGATCTGGTGAAAAGCCGCGACCACCGCCCTGGTACGCGACTGTAGCGTCGTAGTAACGGTCGGACAGCACAATACGATTAGACTCCAGCGCCGGTAGCAGCAAACGCCGCACATGTTGTGCGCGATCAGCAGCAAAAACGAGCAGTTCTGTCAGGGGATCGACCTGTTCCTGCGAGTCTAAAAGGGCCGCTCTAAGCCGCAGGCCTAATGGAGTACCTCCCGGTTCTCGAGTAACAACGACATCACAGCCACTCATGCGCAGCGAGCTTGCGAGTAGCCGCATTTGTGTAGACTTCCCGCTGCCGTCTATCCCTTCGAACGTGATTAGAGTTCCGGTCACACGTACTCCTAAACTTCATTAAAATTACAGTCAACAGTGTAGTCGAATTTCACTGTTCGGACGACCTGAGAGCACCAGCAGGCTCACCTGTCATGGTTTCCGTATTCGTCGGGGCTCGCAGTTCACCACTTACCCGCCGAGCTTGTGAGATGGTGGAAATTGCATGTTTGAAGATCAATTGCTCCTGAGCCCCAGACTCCAGCAGAAGAGAAAACTTGTCAAAGCTCTTGATGCGGCCCATCAGTTTCGCGCCATTCAAAAGATAGATGGTCACGGTCGTCTTCTCTCGACGCACTGTGTTCAGGAAGGCATCCTGAATATTTTGTGGCGCTGATTTCCCGTCTGACATGATCCCGCCTTGATAAGAGAAGTCGATTTTTCTGGGCTGCTTGGGAGCCAAGAGTACAACAGCGCCCAAATAGTGACAAGAGTTAGATGTCGATACTAAGTAGAGATTATTCTGTTTTTGTGGACAAGTTGCTTTTCAGGTTTGCTAGTACTTGACTTTGAACCTCTTTGTCTTCACCGAAGCCCTCAAACCATAGCACTCCGGGTTCGCGTCGAAACCAAGTCAACTGTCTTTTTGCATAGTGACGAACATCGAGCTTTGTTTGTACGATGGCACTCGCTAGATCGCGTTCTCCCCTAAGGTATTCAACGACTCGACGGTAACCGTGAGAACCAAGCGCAGCAGACTCCGCTGGAACCCCCTGTTTTAGTAACGTTCCGACTTCGTCTACCAAACCAGCGGCAAAATGGGCTTCAGTGCGTTCATTAATGCGCCTGTATAACTCAGCACGAGGCGGGTTTAGAGCAACTACGACAAGACGGCCTGCACTTTCAGGTGGCGAGGGATGTTGGCGCTTGTGTTCCGAGAGAGGCTGACCAGTTTGCAATCGCACCTCGAGCGCTCGTTGAACTCTCGGCCAGTCCTTGGGATAGAGCCCCATGGCTGTTGCCGGATCAACTCGTTGCAAAACTCGAAATAGGTATTCCGGGCCTCGTGCTTTGCGGATTTGCGAGAGTCGGTTCCGCAGATCTTTATCGGTAGGAGGGCTTTCAAATAATGGTTGACGCAAAGCTCTTAGGTAAAAGCCAGAACCTCCTACAAGAATTGGCACTCGTCCACGTGTTTCAATCTCATCAATTACTCTGGCTGCATCCCTGGCCCAATCGCCTGCCGTATAACTCATATCCGGGGGCACAAAATCAATCAGGTGATGAGGGATGCCGCAACGTTCGGCCCGTGGAATCTTTGCGGTAGCGATCTCGATGCCGGTATATACCTGCACAGAATCGCAATTAATAATCTCTCCGTCTAGCTTTAGCGCCAGCTCGATACCAAGAGCACTCTTCCCAGATGCCGTTGGTCCACCAACAGCGATTACTCGACGCTTTTCGGATTTCTCATTCAAGGGTGGGAGAGTACCCGGTAGATGATTACTAGCCATATCACTGCCAGTAAAAGAAGCGAGCCGATGATTTGGTTTCGAGAGAAGCGCATCTCCATCCACAGATTACACAAATTCATAGACTCTTACAGCAACCAAGTCGCTGCATTCAAGTAGAACAGGATGGTTGCTATGTCAGCCAGCGCCAGCGTTACTGGCCCGGCGGCGATCTTTGAATCCTCCCTAATCGCATGCAATATCGTCGGAATGCTTAACCCAATCACGCCGGCTGCAATGATCGCCAGAAAGATACTCAGCCCAATGACCATCGCTGGCCCTCCTTCGCCACGCCAGAGAAAAGCAAAAAGCCCAACGAAAGTTCCGCAAGCCAAGCCAAGCAGGGCCGTTGAGGACATCTCTAATCTTAACCATCTAAGATAGTTGTTCAGAGAGGGCCTGCCAAAGTGAAGCCTCTGCAAAGCGACTGTCATGGATTGAATGCTGACGCTTTCGCCAAGGCCCAATACCAATGTCAGGAAAAATGCCAGAACTATTGTCTGGGCCAGAGTTGTTTGGTAGAAACCTGCCAGTATGGCGCAGGTGGTGCCACTGGCAATTGTGGCAAGTAACCAGGGAAAGCGGTAGCGGAAGACACCAAATACAGAACGCCCTCGGAGTTGCTCGATACCAAACCCAATTAGTTGAAAAATATCTTCTATGTGTTGGCGTTCTATTATGCTCATTTGTTCTTCGGTGAAGAATCCAATGTCAATGATACCGAGTATGTGATTCTGCTCATCTACAATTGGAAAAGCGAGAAGTTTCCGCCTTACAAACATCTCGAGAGTATCAAGAACTGTTGCCTTGTGAGGAATGGTAATGACATTCGTAACCATTATGTCATCGACTTTGACGTCAGGAAGCGAGGTTAAGAGACGTCTGGTGGGGATTATGCCTACTAACCGTCCGTCGTCGTCGACGACATAGAAATAAATAATCCGTTCGCCCACACCAGTCCGTCGAATAACACCCAACGCCTCACCGACGGTTAATGTGTTCCGAATAATTGGAAAATCTTGTCGCGCATATTTCAGTATGGGCTCATGCAGGTGATCGGCTGTATTCCCATTTATGACGCTCTTCTCGTCCATCATCTCATCTCATCAGGGGATAAGTAGCAGCAAAGCTTCATGAGTTCAGGACCCCGAAGCTTCCCTGTGTCAGTAAAGGTCTTTGGTAAGTTAAGTGTGAAGCTTTCGTTCTTAAACGGCAGGGGGTGCGCGACCGGGGGTCTGTACTTCAAAACAAGAAACGTGATTGTTGGAATAATCGCCAGGGATGGTTAGTTGGGTGTCCGCCGGATCATTCAAAGCATCTGAGGTCGTAACCAGATAAAGGGCTCCGCCCAGCTTTTCTTTTCGATCCGAGCCTTTGTGCCAACTGTTCCGAAGTGAGGGCTCATATTCAAGAGAAGTATCACCGGAAAAATGAAGTAAGGAACTATTCTCTGTCTCAGCAGGGAACGGTAGTAGGTGTATGCCTTCGCTCGGTGAAAAGCACAGACTCATAAGCAGGACCGCGAACACCAGCAAACGAGGCCCAGAAAAAAGGCTTTCTAATTCCCGGAATAAGACCATGGGTGGGCAATCATACCAGTGTTGCTGAAGAGGCGCTAACGCTGATTAGAGGGCCGTCCGGCTAAGAGCAGAGACGGCAAGGTTATGAAATTCACGCCTGATCGGATTGATGTTTGTGAATGGAGGCTTCCGATTGTGTGTGCGATTAGTGAGTAAGACAAATACCCTTTCGTTGTGTGGATCCACCCAGCAACTTGTTCCTGTAAACCCTGTGTGCCCGTAGCTGTCAGCCGGCAGTTGCGGGCCAGCGGTCGAGTCTTGCGTGGCCGCGAGTTGCCAAGCAAGCGACCGCGCTTGTCCCAAGCCCTCAGTCATGTTCTGAGAGAATAAACTACAAGTTTCCCTCTTCAGCAGTTGGCTCTGATTTGCAAGGAACTGTTGAGCAAGGGCTGAAGTCTCGTATGCGGTCGAAAAAAGACCGGCGTGACCGGCTGCACCCCCAAGGAAAAATGCGTTACCATCGTGAACCTCGCCCCAAATCAGATACGCTCGAAAGTTATCCTTATCATGGCCGCCATTTAGGCACATTTCCGTTTCGTACTGGTTACCTCGCTCAGAGGCCGCAATTGATTTTTGTAGTGAAATGTTGGGGTTGAAGAAGGTCCGCATGAGCTTTAGCGGTTCTATGATCTCAGCTTGGGCAAGCTCAGCAATGCTCTTGCCTGTCAATCTTTCAAGTAATCGGCCAAGCACGATAAAGCCTAAATCGCTGTAAACCACTTCAGTACCCGGTGCATGTTCCAGTTTTTCACTTGCGATGACGCTAACCGTGCGGTCTTGTTCTGACTCGGTAAGTTTGTAAAGGGGACGCCAGGCTGGTAAACCTGACGTGTGGGTCAACAGGTGACGAAGAGTTATTGAGTGTCTATCGGGACGATCAAATTCTGTCAGGTACTGTGCAACAGAGCTGTCCAAAGTCAACTCGCCCAGTTCGATTCTCAACGCGCAAAGTAGTCCGGTAATTAGAGGCTTAGTTAGTGACGCGAGGTCATAGATTGTTTCAATTGAGGCGGCGATATTTTGTGGTTCAACGACGCTTAAACCTAAGGAGTCTCCAAAGATCGGCTCACCTGTTTCGCTTATGAGATAGACCGCCGAAGGAAAATCACCGGCAGCAATGCGTGTGTCAAGGAAGACTGAAATTGTCGGATCTGGCTTCATTTGGAGTGCGCCGGCCTGCCGGCGCTTTTCTCACCATCGCCCCCCAAGGTTTTACTGACGCCCGGATGTGCCGCATGCTCCTCAATCCCTTGCAAAGCTCTTAAGGCAAGGGCCAGAGCATTCCTACCATCACGGCCAGAAACAGGGGAAGCGGAACCACCCATGGCCGCGTTAAGAAAGGCCATGATCTCAGCACGTAATGGTTCGACATCAATAATATCGAGATTGCGAACATGAACTCCGGGCCATAGACCATCAGTGCTTGGCGGCGCCAGACTACTAATGGATGCCCTTTTAGTTGTGTAGTCGATGGCAATATAGTCGCGTGGTTGGAAGAAACGCATTTTGCGGATCTTTTCAGTTCCTACTCTCGAAGCCGTAATGTTAGCGACGGCTCCTGAGGCGAACTCAAGCCTCGCATTTGCCGCGTCAACCTTGTTGGTCAAGATAGGAATACCCACTGCATGCAGTTGAGTAACCTCAACCTCCTCACCGACAAGCCATTGCACGATGTCCAGATCGTGAATCATCAGATCAAGAACAACATCAATATCAAGAGACCGCGCGGTGAATTGGCCCACGCGATGTATCTCAAAGTAGACCGGGTTGCGCACGTGAGGGCGCAATGCAACCAATGCCGGGTTGAAGCGTTCAAGATGACCAATCTGTAGCAACGCGCCACCCTTCTCCGCCGCTGCAATCATTTGATCTGCTTCCGCGAGAGTCCGAGAGATTGGCTTTTCGACCAGTACATGGATTCCAGCCTCAAGCAGGCCACAGCTGATCTCACAGTGCGATTCTGTTGGGACAGCTACACTGACGGCATCGACCTTTCCAACCAAGTCGCGCCAGTTAGATGTCCATTCAGTACCTTGCTCAATTGCTACACTACTGGCCGTGTGCTCGTCGAGATCGCATACGAGCCTAAAGTCTGCCAGATCTTCCTTTGCCAAAAGTGAGTGAATGCGGGCGTGTTGGCGACCGAGATATCCCACCCCGACTACTGCCGTTCGTAGCGTCACAGTTTACTGTTTCCCGATTTTGCTTTAGGTTTAGGAATCAAGATGAGGCGACGCGAACCGCAGACTGAATCTCCTCCACTGCTTGCTTCTACGCCTACCTTTCTGCGGGGTGAATATACTTGCTACCTTTAACGCTTGCCAAGCGCACTTGGTTGCTCGTCTTTCTAGCCGTCATCGCACTCTATCTTTATGGTTTAGGGCATTTGCCTTTAGTTGGCCCAGACGAGCCACGTTACGCACAGGTTGCTCGCGAAATGTTTTTGCGCGGTGACCCGATAACGCCCACTCTCAACGGGAATCTGTGGTTCGAAAAACCGGTCCTGCTATATTGGATGATCATGGTGAGCTACCGATTGTTTGGCGACTCCGAATGGGCGATTCGGTTAGGTCCAGCGCTTTCGGGCTTGCTCACCATCGCAGGCGTCTACTGGTTGGGGCGGCGTGTAGAACGAGTAAGCTCAGATTCGGAAGTGAGCGGGCTCGGTACTTGGTGGGCGCTAGTTACTGCTACGGCTATAGCCATCATTGTATTCTCTTCGGCTGCCAGTTTCGACATAGTGGTGACAATGACTGTGACGTTGTCACTTTGCTTCTTCTTTGCTTGGGAACTTCAGGCACCAGCTGAGCGTAGCCGTTGGTTCCTCATCGGATTCTATGTCTTTGTGGGCGTTTCACTTCTTGCTAAGGGTCTGGTTGGCTTCGTTGTCCCCTTTGGAGTAGTAGGAGCCTTCTATCTTCTTCGTCGCGAGTTGCCCGGGCGAGATCTTTTCTACAGTCTTTGGTGGGGATTACCATTAGCGATTCTCGTGGCTGCGATTTGGTATGGGCCAGTGATTGCTCGACACGGTTGGTATTTTATCGAGGAGTTCTTCCTCAACCACCATTTTCGGCGCTATCTATCCGACAAGTATCGACATTCCCAGCCGGTGTATTTTTATGCTGCGATTCTTCTGCCAATGACTCTCCCGTGGGCTGCCTTCATTATTGACGGATTAATTAATGCCAGGAATTGGAAATGGCGATCAGTCCTTCCTGAGGATAGGATTCGTGTGTTCGGTTTTGCCTGGTTGCTCTTGCCTCTGGTCTTCTTCTCATTCTCAGAATCAAAGCTGCCTGGCTACATTCTTCCTGCCATACCAGGAGCCACCTTAATCGCGGGTGACCGTTTGACAAGGTTTATTTCTGGAAACCCTGCAGGAATTCGTTCGGTGCAAGCAACGGGACTAATTTTTATCCTGTTTGCTTTAGGGGGTGTTGGGTTCGCGCAAAAATCGGGAATGCCTTCTATTGCTTGCGCCTTCGCAGTAGCTCTGCCTTTAACCGCCGCAGGGTTGTTTGCACTAGTCAAGCCCCAGTTGCGACCCACCGGGCCGATAATTCTCGTCCTTACAGTCTTAGTGGGTGTGGCAATCACTCTCAACTGTGGAGTTGAGAGGTTAGCCAATCGTGAATCTGTTCGCAGGTTGATTAAGATCGCAGAGCAACACGGTTACGGTGCCTCACGTTTGTACATGCTGCACGAAGTCGATCGCACGGCCGAGTTTTATGCTGCCGGACAACTGGTCTATGGAGAAGATGGAAATCCGCTGAAAGTCGAAGGCCCGGAACAGGTTGCCAATACGGCAAGGAGTATTGAAGGGACTCTACTCGTAATCACTCCTGTGGAACATACTGAACAATTAACTAAACTGGCTTCGATACAAGCTGAAGTTCTTGGTGATAATGGAAGATTAGCGATTGTAGCGGTGTCCGGAAGGATGAAGGATGA
>CAZNPP010000036.1:0-11650 GCA_964574785.1 uncultured Chloracidobacterium sp.
CCCTAAACTGAAGTTTAGGGTATCTATACTTAAGCCCGATGTTACGGTGTCCAAGGAAAGGAGTTTCTTATTCTCGCAACCGCCCGTAGGCGGTCCTACGCTGACTCCTGACTCCTGACTCCTGACTTCTTTACTCATCACCCATCACTTGAAACCCGTTTCCTCCTGTATTAGAGTGACGCTCTCTTAAACCAGAAACACATCTCAGCTTTAGCCAGATCAAACCAATCGTCAAAGGCTCTAGGCCAAAGGGCAAAGCGAATGGCCAAAGACCGAAGGCCAAAAGCCAGAAGTGAGGTCCAAAGAATGACAAGCTCTCGACGCGATTTTCTCAAAACTGCGGGACTGGCTGCCGGCACAGTTGCAGTGTCGAATCTACCGGCATGGCTTCGCGAAGTTGATGCCGCTGAAGCCGCAACTGCTGCCACAGTTAATAAGAATGCCCTCGCCGATATAGCTCTGAGCACAGCGCGCAAGCTTGGGGTCTCCTATGCTGATATTCGAATCAATCGTTATCGCACTGAGGCTGTGTCGACTCGCGAAAAGCAGGTTCAGAACGTCTCACGAGGTCAAAACTTCGGCTTTGGAGTGCGTGTGCTCTTTAAGGGAACCTGGGGATTTGCCTCGAGCCGCAACGTCACAGCGGAAGAAGTGCGACGAATCACGCGTTACGCAGTGGATATTGCACGAGCCAATTCAGTTTATCAGCGCAAGCCGGTCAGGATGGTTCCGACCCCAAAGGTCATTGCGGACTGGAAGAGTTCCTTTGAGAAAGATCCATTCGATGTGTCTATTGATGACAAGATTCAGTTCCTGCTGAAGCTTAATGAGATTGCACTTAAAACTTCGGGAGTGAACTTTGTTAATTCCTCGATGAGTTGGGTCAACGAGCAGAAGTTCCTTGCCTCGACAGACGGCTCTCGCATTGATCAGTACATCATTCGTGGAAATCCGAGCTTCAACGTGACCGCCGTCAACCGCTCAACAGGAGACTTTCAGTCTCGCTCCTCTTTCGGTGGCCCGCAAGGTCTTGGTTATGAATACATTGAGAAGCACGACTGGTTAAAGGAAGCCGAGCAAGCTGGGGAAGATGCGATCACAAAACTTAAAGCGAAATCCGTCGCGCCCGGGAAGTATGACCTTGTGCTGCATCCATCACATCTGTGGTTAACGATCCACGAATCTGTGGGCCACCCGACTGAGTTGGACCGAGCCGTCTGGTGGGAAGCAAATTACGCTGGAACGAGTTTTTTAACGCCGGATAAGACTGGCAAGCTTCAGTTTGGTTCGAAGATCGTCAATTTCTTTGCTGACCGGACTCAACGCGGAGCACTCGCAACCGTTGGCTACGATGATGAAGGGGTTCCTGGTCAGCAATGGTACATAATCAAGGACGGGGTTTTTGTCGATTGGCAGACCACACGTGACCTGGCTCCAATTATCGGACAGAAAAAGTCATATGGATGCTGTCATGCGGATAGTTGGGGCAGTGTTTCGTTTCCGCGTATGCCAAACATTTCGCTCGAACCTGCGAAGGAGAAGATTAGTCTGGACGACCTTGTTGCCGGTGTCGAGAAAGGAATTCTGATACATGGAAATGGTAGTTTTTCGATAGACCAGCAACGGTACAACTTCCAGTTCGGGGGTCAGGTGTTCCGCGAAATCAAGAATGGAAAAGTTGGTGAAATGTTGCGCGATGTGGCTTATCAGTCGCGTACTACAGATTTCTGGAACTCGTGCGATGGTATTGGTGGAGAGGCGACGTATGGTCTGGGCGGCAGCTTTAACGACGGTAAAGGAGAACCCGGGCAATCGAACGCTGTGAGTCATGGTTGTCCTGTCGCTCGCTTCCGGAACGTTAACGTTCTCAATACTGCGAAATAGGCCTTTGGCCTTGGGTCTTTGGTTTTGATCTTTGGCCTTTTTTGTCAAATCGCCCAAGGCCCAAGTCCAAAGACCAAAGACCAAAGCCCCAAGGCCAAGCCCCAAGACCGGCACAATGAGGAGACTCTATGCTACTCAGTGAAAAAGACGCACGCGCTATAACTGAAAAACTATTGTCTTACGTCAAGGCTGATGATGCGACTGTCGCCATCAACAGCGAGACCTACTCTCACCTTCGTTTTGCCGCCAACGGCTTTACTACCTCTGGCGCCCGCGAGAACGTCAACGTAAACGTTACCGTCTGGATTGACAAGAAGCGCGGGTCGTCTTCGACAAATGAAATTGACGAAGCCTCTCTCAAAGCAGTTGTCGAACAAGCAGAACAGCTTGCCCGGATTTCACCAGTCGATCGTGAGTACATGCCCTCGCTTGGACCTCAGACTTATAAGCCAGTCGCAGGCTACGCTGAAGCAACATTAAACGTCTCACTTGGCGACCGCGCGCGGGCAATCAATGACGTTATTTCAGCTTGCGAAAAAGCCGGAGTGATAGGAGCTGGTTTTCATCAGGCGCGTGGAGCCGCAGGAGCTTCGGCAACAAAGAACGGAAACTTCAACTACGACCGCTCGAGTTTGGTGAGCTTGTCTATGACGGCACGCACTCCAGACGGCGGCAGTTCGGGTTACTTTCTGCGCAATCATTTCGATGTTGCGAAGCTTGATGTGAAGCGTGTCGCAAACGAAGCTATCAGGAAAGCACTGGAATCGCGCAACCCCCGCACGCTCCCACCTGGTTCCTATCCGGTAATTCTCGAGCCGCAAGCCGTAGCCGACTTACTTTCATTTTTTGCGTTCACTTTCGATGCCCGTAGTGCTGACGAAGGAAGAAGCCCGTTCTCTGCTCCGGGGGGTAAGACGAAGGTAGGGCAAAAGATTTTTGATGAGCGAATCAACATATACAGCGATCCGTGGCATCCGGACTTACCCGGTTCGAGAGCAGCACAGGCTGGCTTACCGGCTCAGAAGGTTTATCTTGTACGCAACGGTATACTCGAGACGCTGACTTATTCACGGTTCTGGGCGAAAGAGAAAGCGAAGGAACCCACCCCAGGTCCTGTCAACAGCATCGTTGAAAGTTCTGACAAACCGGCTTCGATAGAACAGATGATTGCTAACAGTGACCGGGCTCTGCTGGTAGGGCGTTTCTGGTACATCCGTTCAGTTGATCCGCGCACAGCGTTGCTCACAGGGTTGACGCGCGATGGAATCTGGTACATTGAGAAAGGGAAGATCAAACATCCGATCAGTAATTTCCGCTTCAATCAAAGTTTGATGCAGATGCTTGCTCCGGGCAATGTAGAACTAATTGGTTCGCCGGAACGCGTTGGCAGTTCCGAGGGACAAGGCGGCAATGCGGCCCTGCTGCCGGCGCTAAAACTGAAGGAATTTAATTTCACCTCGCAGTCCGAAGCCGTTTGATTCGATGATACTGTTGATCTATACAAACAGTGGTCTGGCTACGATGAAAGAGGAGCCAGTACCGTTGCGACAGGCGTGAGGCGGTGTTTAGCTAGCGCGACGTCTCCGGCGTTCCCTGGTGGGAGATGGTGAGGGTTTCGGCGTAGCTGTCGGTACAGCTTCCGGCTGAATGGTCTCTTGATAAATATACTGCTTGTCTTTCAAGAGAAGGATCACGGCAGGTTTAATGGCATTACGCTGCTCGTTGACAGTGATCACCCCGGTTACACCGCCAAAATTCTCTGTTTGGGCTAGAGCTTCACGAATTTCCGGTGATGTAGTTGTGCCTGCTCGCTGAATAGCATCAACCAAAACTCGCATAGCATCATAGGCAAGAGCAGCATGCGCATCAGGCGTCAAACCACCATATCGGTGTTTGTAATCACGAACAAAAGTCTCAGTTGTGGGAGAGGGATCTTCTATCGAGTAATGATTTGTAATGTAGGAACCATTGAGTGCTTCACCACCCAATTCCCAGAGTTCAGGGGCATCCCATCCATCGCCCCCAAGTAGAGGCTGAGTTAGGCCGAGAGCTCGAGCTTGCTTGGCGATAACGGCAACATCACCATAGTAACCTGGGATATAGATGACATCCGGAGCAGCGGTTCTAATGGCGCTCAACTGTCCTCGAAAATCTCGATCCCCTTGGTGATATGACTGTTCGCTAACGATCTTGCCTCCTAACTGAATGAAACTTGATTCGAAGAATTCTCTAAGATCGCGACTGTATGGACTATTGAAGTCCAGTAAGACGGCAGCTTTTTCTGCCTGCAGCGTGTTGGCGGCAAATCTGGCCATGATCTCGCCCTGGAACGGATCGATGAAACAGGCTCGAAAGATATACTCTCCAACTTCAGTTACAGCGGGGTTTGTAGCCGAGGGTGAGATCATCGGCACTCTACCTGCGTGGGCTATTGGCGCCGCGGCTAAGCTGTTGCCTGATGCACCTCCAGCAATTATTGCGACAACTTTATCGTGATAAATGAGCTTGGAGGCAAGCGCTGCGGACTGTTCAGGACTACCCTTATCGTCTTCGATAACAATGTCGATTCTGCGGCGATTAATTCCTCCCGCTTGATTAATCTCATCGGCTGCCATTACCGCCCCGTTCCTGCTCGATTGACCAAAATTGAAAGTGGGGCCAGAAAGATCGCCGAAATAGCCGATCGTGATTGTACGTTCTTCACGTTCTTGCTCCTGCTCGCGCGAACAGGAGAGTTCCGAGAAGATTAAGGTCAGCAATGCCGAGATTAGAAGTAGTTTGCTAACTAACCTTTTACGTGGTCGCATTGCTAGTGCAGACTAATCTGATTATCGGAGATTATTCTCCAAGGTAAGCTTCCTTGATTCTAGGGTCAGCTGCGAGTTCTTTCGACGGACCCTCCATAATAATTCTTCCGGTTTCCATAACATATGCGCGGTCAGAGTGACCCAGCGCTGCATGTGCGTTTTGTTCGACCAAAAGGATTGTGGTGCCTTTACTTCTGATTTCATCGATTGCCTCGAAGATTGTATGCACTACAAGCGGAGCAAGGCCCAGCGAGGGTTCATCCAGGAGAAGCAAGCGCGGCCTTGCCATGAGAGCTCGCCCCATTGCGAGCATCTGCTGTTCCCCGCCTGAGAGAGTGCCAGCCTTCTGTGCTTCTCGTTCCTTCAGTCGCGGAAACATCTTGAACACTCGTTCCATGTCCTGACCGACGGATTTCTTGTCCTTGATTAGATAAGCACCCATTTGAAGATTTTCGCGCACCGTCAGATTCGCAAATACGCCGCGCCCTTCAGGCGACATCGAAATTCCACGGGCGACCAAACGATGGGTTGGCTCAGTGCTTATTTCCTTGCCTTCAAAGATGATTCGCCCTTTGCGTGCCTGAAGCAAACCAGTAATCGTGCGGAGTGTGGTTGTTTTACCTGCGCCATTTGCTCCAATAAGGGTCACAACTTCACCCTCATTAACCTGCATTGAAACGTCGCACAGTGCTTCAATCGCACCGTAGTTAACAGAGACATTGTCCAGAGTAAGCATAGAAGAGGTTTGCAACTGCGTCTGGTCTAGTCTCCCAGGTAAGCTTCGATAACCTTGGGGTCGTTCCTTATCTCCTCAGGAAGACCAAGGGCGATCGATTTGCCATAATCAACTACTTGTATTCGCTCACACACGCCCATGACAACTTTCATGTTGTGCTCCACCAGCAAAATCGTGAGTCCAAAGCGATCTCTAATCTGTTGGATTAGGTGCATCAGATCTTCCTGTTCCGATGGGTTCATTCCGGCAGCTGGTTCGTCCAGTAGCAATAGTTCTGGCCTCGTTGCTAACGCGCGCACAATCTCGAGGCGGCGCTGCTTGCCATAAGGCAGGCCCGTTCCACCTTCATCTTTGACGCCGGCGAGATCAAAAATCTCAAGCAATTCCATCGCAAAGTCACGGTGTTCTTTCTCATCGCGCTGAAATCGAGGCAGTCGCAACACAGCGTCCAGCAAAGTTTGATGGGCGTGGCGGTGACAGGCGGTCATGACATTCTCAAGAACGGACATGCTCGGAAATAAACGAATATTTTGAAATGTGCGTGAGACACCGCGCCGTGCAATTTCATAGGGTTTCAGGCCATCGATACGATGACCATGAAAGTAAATTTCACCTTCCGTCGGTCGATAAACGCCTGTTAGGAGATTGAAGATGGTTGTTTTCCCCGCTCCGTTCGGTCCAATGAGACCATAGATCTCACCCTTCCGGACGCTCATGTCCAAGGCATTTACCGCGCAAAGACCGCCAAAACGAATTGTGCATCGAATTGTCCGCAGCGGATAAGCGCCTTCCTCAATAGTTTGCTGTGATCGGCGAAGAGCCCGTGCGGCCTCGGTAAATACTGATTCCTCCTTGGTAGCTGATACTGGATCCTGTTCGGGAGCGCCGCTCATCTGTTCTCAACCTCTTTATCGATGTCAATTGCTGAAGGCGGACCTTTCTCAGCAATGGGAACACCTTTTGACTCTCCAACTGGCTTGTCTCCGACTGGGCGTCGTTGAGCTCTTCGAAGCCAATGGATACCGAACTCCTTTACTCCCATTACGCCTTGTGGTCGCGTAAGCATGATCAATATCAACAGCGCGGAATAGATAACGAGCCGGTAGCTGTAGAGATCTCCAGGCAGCTGCCGCAAAAGTTCTGGCAGGAAGGTGATTACAATAGCTCCAAGAACCGACCCGGTTATCGAACCCATGCCTCCGAGCACGATCATGATGATGATCTCAATAGATTTTATGAACTGAAAGTCGTTGGTGTGAAGGAATTGTCTGAAGTGTCCGAATAGAACACCTGCTACACCTGCAAATGCCGAACTGATTACAAAGGCAATCACCTTGTAGCGCGTAGTATTTATGCCCATTGCTTCGGCCGCCAACTCATCTTCGCGGATTGAGATAAGAGCACGACCAACGTCTGAATTCACGATGTTATAAACGATTACAACTGTAAGAACCGCAAAGCCACCAATCCAAAAGAAATCGGCATAAGCAGGAATAATCGCTCGTCCTTCCCAGGGCGCTACGCTTCCACGAAACCCGGTTGCCCCACCTACTCGATCAATATTCAGAATGACGATACGAATTATTTCAGCAAATCCCAAAGTTACGATTGCGAGATAGTCTCCCCGCAAACGAAGGCTAGGGATTCCCACCATAAGCCCAGCCAAAGCCGCGCACAAGGCTCCAAAAATTATTATCGCTAGAAACACGAGGGACTGCGCAGCCGTGGTCCCTACTATTCCTGCGAGCCAAACCTCAAGTCCTTCGGTGTAGTAGATGGTTAAATAAACTGATGAGTACGCGCCGACTGCCATGAATCCGGCGTGACCAATCGAGAATTGTCCTGTAAACCCTGTAATCAAATTCAAGGAGACTGCGAGAATGACTGCGATACCGGTAAGCGCGAGGATCTCGGCCCAGTAGTAAGGAATACCGAAACCAAAGAGGCCGTCTCTGCTCATCATCGCATTACCGATGTAAAGCAGGAGGAGAGTTAGGATTATGCCGAGAAGCCGTTTAATAAAGGTTGGCATCTGTGGATTTAGGTATGAGGCTGCCCCTCAATTTTAGGAGTCCTCCGCTTGGGCCGCTACTAAGTCGGCAATCGGCAATCTAAAATATCTAGACTTTCTCTTGAACTGTTGACCCCAGCAGGCCAGAAGGTCGGAGCAATAAAACCAGGATTAGAATCGCGAAGGCTACAGCATCGCGGTAAGTAGAAGCAATACCGATACTTTGTCCATAGCCGACTACAAAAGTTTCTGCAGCCCCAATCAATAACCCGCCTAGCACTGCGCCGGGAATGTTGCCAATCCCACCAAGTACAGCAGCCACGAATGCCTTCAGGCCAGTCAGAATACCCATCAGTGGATCTATGTTTGGGTTGTACTGGGCAGTTAAGACACCGGCTGCTGCTGCCAATGCGGAACCGATAGCGAAGGTTAGAGCGATAATGGCATCAGTGTTAATTCCCATCAGCTTTGCAGAATTCAAATTGAAAGACACCGCTCTCATTGCCGTACCAACCTTGGTGCGAAAAACAATCCATTGCAACAGGAGCATCAGTCCAAGCGATACTGCAAAGATCACGATCTGTGCTTTTGAAATTGCGGCGTTGCCAAACAACTGGTAGGGTGCTTCACTTTGCGAACCAAGAAAATCCGGAAACGCACGTGGCGCAGCTCCTATTTGCGCCACAAAAAGGTTCTCGATTAAGAGCGACACACCAATGGCCATAATCAGGGTAGTCATCCGGGAGTACTTTCTGACTGGCCGATAAGCGAAGCGTTCTACTGACATACCTACCAAGGCTGCAACAAGCATGGCGCCTACCATGACCATGCCTAAGCCGAGCGCGGTTGGGGAAGCAGCATAGCCTAGTTGAAAGGCGAGAAAGTATCCGGCGAAGGCTCCGACCATATAAATGTCACCATGAGCAAAGTTGATCAGCCGAAGTATCCCGTACACCATTGTGTAGCCCAGGGCGATCAGCGCATAGATGGCGCCTATATTCAGGCCGTTAATCAGTTGCTGAACAAAAGTATCCATGATTATTTCAGTTACTCTGAGGGTGGAGCATGAGATGAACTGGCTGTTGGGGACGTCATACCTTCAGGAGCGATGGTGGTTTCATAAACGAACTTGCCATCCTGCAACTTCAGCACAACGGCCGGTTTTACAGCATTTCGCTCTGCATTGATTGTAATTGCGCCGGTAACCCCTGGGAAGTTGCTGGTTTGAGCAATGGCGTCACGAAGTTTCTGCCGCTCGGTTGTTCCGGCTCTCCTGATAGCATCGGCAAGCACTCTCATTGCGTCAAAGCCCAGCGCTGCGAGAGCGTCAGGAACGGCGTTAAATCGCGAGCGGTAGTCATTAACAAATTTCTGGATTGCCGGTGAAGGATCGTCGACCGAATAATGATTAGAGATGTAGGAACCGGTCAACGCATCGCCTCCAAGCTCCCATAGTTGTGGTGCATCCCAGCCATCTCCACCCAGCAGCGGAGCTTTAATACCAAGTTGCTTTGTCTGCTTGGCAATTACGCCCACTTCGCCATAGTAACCCGGTGCGTAAATCACGTCGGGGTTAGCCGCGCGAATAGCTGTTAACTGGCCGCTGAAGTCACGATCTCCTTGTGTATAGGATTGTTCAGTGACTATCGTTCCGCCCAAGGCGGTGAAACTGCGCTTGAAGAATTGTTGAAGTCCACGACTGTAATCGGAATTGAAATCGTAGAGTATTGCGGCTCGCTTAGCTTTTAGGCTATTTGTAGCAAACTTGGCCATCACTTCACCCTGGAACGGATCGATAAAGCAAACTCGAAAGATAAAATCACCGACCTTTGTGACCGCTGGATTTGTCGATGAAGGGGTAATCATAGGGATATGACTCTCCTGAGCTTTCGGAGCTGCGGCTAGAGTATTCGAAGATGCCACTTCTCCAAGAATGGCTTCGACTCGGTCCTGATTAATCAGTTTAGTAACAACTGTGGCGGCTTTGGCTGGTTCGCCCTGATCGTCTTCGACAATTATTTGAATTTGGCGCCCGTTGATACCACCTGCCTTGTTGATCTCATCAGCGGCAAGTTCGATGGCATTCTTAGTTGATTGTCCGAAGCTCGATGTTCTACCCGACAGATCACCGTAATAGCCGACTCTGATAGGGCCAGTATCGCTATGTGTCCCATTTGTGCTGCGACGCTCACAGGCGACAGAGATTGCTAGTGCGCCAAGTAGGAAAAGCGAAAATGGTTTTCTTGTCATTGTGGACCTCGTATTCGTGAATGGTGAATCGTAAATAGTGAATAGTTAATCGTGAATCGTGAAGGGTGCTGGATCGTAAATTTACCTCTTGGTCTAAACCCGATTCACGATTCACGATTCACAATTTACGATTCACGCTTGAAGGATCTTTGTTGTTCCTGCTCCTGTTTACAACATTTGGGGTGGTTTTGCTAGAATAGCCGCTCCTAATGAGAATCTTTTTCTACTAACCCCTTGCTTAACGTTCTATTGCAGGGAGCAGATCGTCTCAAAAACCAAATAAGTGAGGTTCAAGACTTGGGTAAATCACCGTCTGCACACGTGTTCTTTATCGCGCTTCTGCTTTCACTACTTTTACCTTGCACCTTGGTTCTTGCACAAGACACATCACCGACACCCGCTCAGATAAGCCCGCCTGAGACGCTCGAAAGCCCTCTACCGATCACACAACAGCAGCCCGAGGCCGCAGAGAGGGTTCCGACGGGTCTGGAGGCGCAGGCTGACCGCGCCATGGGAATTGTGAATAGTTGGATCGCGGCTTTCTTCTTTTACGACGTGCTTTTCTGGGATCCTGATCGAACCTTGCCTCTGGTTGTGTTGTGGTTAGTGCTTGGAGCCATCTATTTCACCTTCAGGATGGGCTTTATTAATCTTCGGGGCTTTGGACACGCGATTCAGGTGACACGGGGTAAGTACACAAAACCTACAGAAAAGGGAGAGGTATCTCATTTTCAGGCATTGACGACCGCACTATCCGCAACTGTAGGGCTGGGAAACATAGCGGGAGTTGCCATTGCAGTAAGCATCGGTGGTCCAGGGGCCACATTCTGGATGATCGTTGCTGGTTTTCTTGGCATGTCTACCAAGTTTGCCGAGTGTACTCTTGGTCAGATGTATCGTGAAGTTCGACCTGATGGGCACATTATGGGCGGCGCGATGCACTACCTGTCAAAAGGTCTGGGTGAAAGGAACTGGCCACGCCTGGGAATGTTCCTCGCCTTTATGTTTTCGATTCTCTGCATTGGTGGTTCGTTGGGTGGTGGCAATAGCTTTCAAGTCAATCAATCCCTTAATGCGATTCAGCAGACTTTGCCATTCCTGGGCAACTATCCATGGGCCTATGGTCTGTTCATGACCTTCCTTGTGGGTATAGTCATCATTGGAGGCTTGCGACGAATCGCGAATGTGACCGACAAGATAGTGCCTTTCATGTGCATTGTTTACGTGATTGGCGCACTGGTCATTATTCTCGATAACGCTGCGAACATTCCTGCAGCTTTTGGAGCAATAATTTCGCAGGCATTTGCCCCTGAAGCTGCGTATGGAGGCTTTATTGGTTCGCTGGTGGTCGGATTCCAGCGTGCAGCTTTTTCAAATGAAGCCGGAGCAGGTTCGGCGGCCATCGCTCACTCGGCTGCGAAGACTGAAGAGCCAGTCCGCGAAGGAATTGTCGCCCTGCTCGAGCCGTTCATTGACACGGTAGTCATATGCACAATGACTGCTCTTGTTATCGTCATCACCGGCGCCTACAACAATCCGGAATATCAGAGTCTTATTGACGGACGTGCTGGGGCGGCACTTACTTCGCGCGCAATGGGCGAACATATTACGTGGTTTCCGTACATACTCTCGCTTTCAGTTTTTCTCTTTGCTTACTCGACAATGATCTCCTGGTCTTATTATGGTGAGCGTTGTTGGGCCTGGATGTTCGGTGATTTCACTTCACAGATCTACCGGATGATCTTCTTAGTATTTGTCTTTCTCGGATCGATCATCAGGTCGAACAATATTTTGGATTTTGGCGATCTGATGATTTTGGGAATGGCCTTTCCCAACATTCTGGGAGTTGTCATTCTAAGCAACAAGGTCAGACGCGCTTTAGACGAATATTGGCGGAAGAAAGAAGCAGGCGTATTTCCGGTTTATAAGTAGGCGGGTCTAACGCGAGCATCCGCAGATTAC
>CAZNPP010000036.1:11750-13922 GCA_964574785.1 uncultured Chloracidobacterium sp.
TCTTCTCTGCGTCTTCACATCTTTTGCGGCTTCTGCGTTAAAAAGCCTTTGAGACGACGCGAAGCATTGGATGATCTCTTCGTCACAGAGCTTCTTAAGCCCTTTGGAGTTTGAGATTGACAAGCTGCCAGTCTTTCTCTCTTCCTAAAAAGCCTCGATCCTCTCTCGAAAGCAGGCACTAGCTCTGGTGGCTCAGCAACCTCAAGATGAATAGTAATCTTCTCTGTCGCATCAGGATTCACGACGACCGGTGAAGATACAAAGCGACGAAACCCACTCGCTTCAACGATGATTCGATACGTGCCCGCTGGCAATACTGCTTCAAAGCTGCCGTCGTGAGCTGATTTCAACTTTCGCTTACCTCTCTGGCCTTGTATTGCAATAGTGGCATTTGGGATTAGAGCTTCATTGCGATCCAAAACAACTCCTACAATTCTTCCCATGCTCTGACAGCTCTGCACTCCGGGCAGATCATCAAGGGTGATAGCAATCTCTCTGTGGATTTGTTTTTGGCCTTGACCAGTTCTGGCCTCAACAGCAGGCAACAAACCTGATGAAATCAAAACAATGACGGTGATAATGAGCAAAATGTTCCCCTTCATGAAGTTCATTCTCGCAGACGCTTCACAGAACCAGCCACCTCAACTGCACGACGTGGACTTAATCACGGCTATAGTTCTAAGATTCTCCCTCTGATTGAGCGGTTTGGTTCCTAATCAAATACATCAACTCCCTGCCATGAAACAAGCAGACACTACGTTAACACCAGTAACCGGCGATATGAGTAGTCATGAGTTCCGGCGCTTTGGTCACGAACTTATCGATTGGATTGCTGACTACTTTGATAATATCGAACAGCTTCCAGTCCTGGCCCAGATTGATCCAGGAGACTTAAAGGCCCAGTTACCGTCGTCCCCGCCGCAAACAGGTGAGCCGATGGAAGATATTATCGGGGATCTCGATCGATTAATCGTTCCCGCACTCACACACTGGAGTCACCCTTCCTTTTTCGCATACTTCGCGACTTCCACCTCTGCTCCTGGAATTTTGGGCGAGCTCCTGTCAGCAGCTTTCGATGTCAAAGGAATGCTGTGGCGAACTTCACCGGCATCAACCGAACTTGAAGAGGTTACCCTAGATTGGTTGCGCCAGATGATGGGCCTTGATCCAGGAATGAATGGAATCATTTACGACACCGCTTCTGTTTCGAGTATGCATGCGATTGCGGCAGCTCGTGAAGGCGTAGAGATGCGCATTCGCGAAGAGGGAATGAGCGGTCGCAAGGACCTTCCCCTGTTGCGCGTCTATGCTTCAGAGCAGGCGCACTCGTCGATAGAGAAGGGAATCATCACGTTGGGACTGGGCCAACGGTCGCTCAGGAAGATACCAGCAGATTCAGACTTCCGAATGGACCCACGAGCACTCGCGGATGCGATCACAGAGGACACAGCCAATGGAGTTGTACCTTTTTGTGTTGTGGCGACAGTAGGAACTACATCGACCTCGAGCATAGATCCCGTTCCCGAAATTGTACGAATCTGTGAGGAACACACTCTCTGGCTGCATGTAGACGCTGCTTATGCAGGCTCGGCGGCCATAGTGCCTGAGTTACGACATATTTTAGACGGTTGCGAACGCGCTGATTCGCTAGTTGTAAACCCTCACAAGTGGCTGTTCACACCATTCGACCTTTCCGTGCTCTATTGCCGTCATTTAGATCTATTGCGACGTGCATTTGCTCTAGTTCCAGAGTACCTGCGGACACCTGAACAAGAGACGGTGCGGAATGGTTCAGATTATGGTTTGCAACTTGGCAGACGTTTTCGGGCATTGAAGCTTTGGATGATCATCCGATATTTTGGGCATGAGGGTCTTGCTGCGCGTATTCGGGAGCATTGCCGCCTGGCCAGTTTATTTGCTTCATGGGTCAAGCAATCACCTGATTGGGAGTTGCTTGCTCCCGTGCCGCTTTCGTTAGTCTGCTTTCGAGCTTGCCCCAACGTGAGTGGCGAAAGTGACGAAATCCGTGCAAGGCAGCTAGATAGCTTGAACGAAGCCATCATGCATCGCGTGAACGCTACAGGAAAGGCTTTTCTGTCTCATACAAAGCTTGATGGGAAACTTACCTTGCGACTGTCAATCGGCAATATTCGAACTACTGAACGACACGTC
>CAZNPP010000036.1:14022-22675 GCA_964574785.1 uncultured Chloracidobacterium sp.
CTCCTCCTGTCGCAAATACCCTTTGCTTACCGCCGTTATAAACTCGGAACTCTCAATGCTGCCATCCAGCAGTTGAACTCGCAGCGTAACAATATTCCTGAAGATAGCTTCCAGAGTAATGCCTTTGTTGAATATAAGGGAGTTTTTCACGTCCATTCTTTCTTAGGCGGTCACAGTCGCGGCAGCTTCGACGAAATAATAAAGGCCGCGGCTGCAAACGACCTCGACTTTGTAGTCATGACTGAACACCAGGCAACTCATTTCGATACAGCAGAAATGACGCTCAAAGGCTTACATGCTGGCATTCTGTTTATTAACGGCAATGAAGTGAGTACTGCCAATGGAGATCGGCTGCTTTTGATACCGGGAGATAGGTCAGGCCAGACAAGCAGCGAAATGCCAGTGCTGGATGTTCTCGCTCAAACCAGATCTCGAGGAGCACTTTCATTCATAGCTTATCCGGAAGACTACAAAAGCTGGGAAGATAGCTCGTACGACGGAATAGAAATCTACAACGTCTACACAAATGCACGTCAAATCAATCCCTTGATAATGTTCTTCGACGGTTTATGGGCGTACTGGAGCTATCCCGACCTGCTGTTTGCGACTTTCTATACAAAACCCTCCGAGGCATTGCGACGATGGGACGAGGCAATCGTGAATCGAGGCGCCAAGCTCGTTGCGATAGCCGGCAATGATGCTCACGCAAACATTGGACTTACCTTAATTGATTCTTCTGGAAAGAGCCTGGCTGGTATACAGCTTGATCCATACGAACGAAGTTTTCGGCTTGTTCGAGTTCACGCTCTACTACCAAAAGATGAGTCGCTCACGAGTGACTCGTTGCTGCGGGCTTTGGCGGCTGGACACGCATTTATCGGCTTTGATCTCTTTTGTGACTCTGCTGGATTTAGCTTCATTGGAGCCAACAAGTCTGGAACCAGGGTTCAGGGAGATGAAATGGCGTTAGCTGAGGACGGAGTTCGCCTGCAGGTCCGCGTTCCCGTCTCAGCTCGAGTAGTGCTACTGAAGGACGGGTTGGTTGTTCAGGAGGAGAGTGGGGTTAAGGCCAAGGAGTTTTTGGTATCGGAGCGAGGCAGCTATCGAGTTGAGGTTTATCTGTCACAGTTGCCAGGACGTGTAAGCGAGCAGCCATGGATCATTTCTAATCCAATCTATGTAAGGTAGTTGTAACGTAAATAAGATGTTGAGACAAGTTTGAGGGGGCACAAAAAGGGTTGCATCCCCAAAAACGACATCGCCCCACGGGCTGCCCTGCGCAATACCCAATGGGGCGACGAACGCTCGCCGGAGAGCTCCGGCTAATTTTCGGAAGCGGTGCGTACGTTCACCGAAATACTGTAGAGAGCCAGAGTGTTTTGACTCTTCTCCTGCCCCTATCCTAGTATTCGGATAGGTCAGTTACAGCCTTCCACACACTGTTTTCAAGTACCGCGTAGTCTATTCCTGAAGCTATAAACTGTCAAGATTCATGTTGACCGAACTTGAAGCGTACAAGCTAGAAGAACCTCACCTACCAACCCCGGTGGATCCGCCATTGATCTACTATCGTCCCTCGCTCCAGCACTTGGTAACGATCATGCTGAGCCGAGGTCAAACAAGAGTGGTTTGCCAGTACCCGCACGCGACTTCCGACCTTTAGCTGACTTACATCGCCAACGACTTCCCCATGTTCCTGCGAGACTGATGCCACACGCAGACCCAAATCCGTTCCTTCAAGATCCAGTACTCGGCCGTAGCCGCAATCGGGATCAAACCCCACGGCACCCCGATCCTTTGAAAGCGCTATTGCACCGGCATCGATCACGGCCTTGCCAGTTCTTAGGTCTCGGCTTACTACTGATGCTAGAACGGTTAATGCGCAGTCGGCCAGCTCGCAACTGCCGATCGCTGCCTGGAAGGCGTCGAAAAAAATGTAGTTCCCGGGACGTACCTCATCTACTCCAGCCAGGTTGTCTATTGCCGTCATTGTCGGAGTTGAACCTATGCTTACAACAGGCACAGCAATTCCATCCCGACGTAATTGTTCGGCTAACTCAACCATCACGTCTCGTTCGCTCTTCGCAACTGCCATCCTTTCATCCAGCGTGAGGCAATGATAGGAATGTCCCGCATGGGTAAGAATGCCGGTAAACTTAAGATTTGAAGACCCTTCGATTCTTCTGGGGATCTCTTTTGCTATTTCTGAATTAGGGTCAACACCGCATCGGTGGTAGCCGCAGTCCACTTTTAGAAATAGATCAAGCACTACGTTGGCTGTCTTGGCGGCTTCATTCAGAAGTTGGGGGATCTCAGGTGCGTCGGTGATGAGACAGAGCCGTTCGCAGCGTTTTCTGATGGCGATTGCAGTCTCAAATTTTCCGGGCTCGATTGGAACTGCATAGGTAATATCCCTAAAGCCATTAGCAGCAAAGATAGATGCTTCGGCCAAGGTGGAGACTGTGATTGCACCATTGTGTTCCGCCGTCTGAATACGCGCGACTTCGATGCACTTGTGAGTTTTGATGTGCGGACGAAGTCGAGAACCAAGTGATTTGACACGGTCTGCCATCCGTTTAGCATTGCGATGGACTCGTTCGCTATCCAAAATGAGTGATGGAGTCGGAAGAGTTTCGGGATTCATCGGAGGGATTATATAAGGATGAAGTATGAAGGATGAAGACATTTTCCATTTTTCATATTTGATTTTTCATTTCTCATTTTTCATTTCGCGGATGCGAAGAAGACGAAGCAAAAATGAAAAATCAAATATGAAAAATGGAAAATGTCTTCATCCTTCATCCCTCATCCTTCATCCTTTTCACAGGGTTGATTGCGGGCAATAGGAAACTGTAAAGTGCATCCGCTTAGGAGGAAAACTAAAGCTATGGCCCTACCATTAGTGATGCACCTTGACGGTCTCTGCCGTGTTTCGGAATTGTCTGCTTCGCTTCCCAACACAGACCAACTCATCAGTATTGACCTGCCGGTTGGGCAAGGACCAAAAGCAAAGAACTTAGATAGAGATGTTCGAACTATTCAAGCATCTCTGAACAAAATCAAGACTACGCAAGGAGGCCCTGCAATACCGCTAGTTGTTGATGGAAAGTGCGGACCTAAAACGAATAAGGCGATATGGGACTTTCAATTTAAGCATTTTCAGTTCAAGGGCGCTGACGGACTAATTGAGCCCGGTAAACAGACTATTAATCGAATGAATCAACTTCTGTTTTCTAATCTGCCTATCGATCCTAATGTCAATCTAGAGATCAGGCAAAAGGTGGTCCAACATCTGAACCTTGTTGCCAAGGCGACACATGCCGCTCAGACGGCGCTTCTATTAGCTGGGTCGCCAACAGGAGGTATAGATCTGGGACAGACAAGAGCAAATGATCGTCTCGACCGGCACTTCGCCTTGAATAAGCTTTCTCCATCCGCTCGTTCGAGTGCGATGGAGGGGATACTGAGTGTCTACAACATGTACGCCTCAGTTCTGCTGATGCCCGGCTCTTTGGGAGCAGGCGCCTTTGAAGCTGATCCTACGGGAGACCCGCGCATAGCCTTCGCCTTTGCAAACGGTTTCTTTCTGCAAGGACAGAAAGATCCCGCCCGAGACATTCCCTTGGACAGGATCTATCTTGGTCGGCGGGCTTTTTTTGCGATCGATGACCCTGCATTCTGCTCTTTCATAATGCTGCATGAGATGGCCCACTTTGTCGGATTTCGTGGGGGAACATTCATACTCGACAATGGCAGAGGCTGGTTCACCGACAGCACGATTAACGCCCTATCACCAGACCAACGTCTTCACAATGCCGACTCTTATGCTGGCTTCGCTGACGAATGCCGAACCGGAAGTAGCGCGAAACCACCATACGTGAAGGCAAGTCAGGGCTCGCGGTGAAGACCGGAAGACAGGAGTCAGGAGACAGAAGTCAGGAGTCAGGAGATGGTAAATGGTAATGGTAAAATGGGTTTATCTCCTTTCTTTCTTCTGACTCCTGACTTCTGTCTCCTGACTTCTGACTCATAGTCATGATGCAAATTACCATTCCCACGCCTCGCACTTTTAGCTACAAGCGGACTGTTATTAGTCATGGTTGGTGTGCATTGCCACCTTTTTCCTTTGATCAGGATAATTGGACCTTAACGCGTGTCTTAGACCTCGGTAATTCTTCTCCAGTGACAATAACTCTAACTGGAACCCGACGCGCCCTTCGCATGAATCTTCCAAGCCGAACAAGCAAAGCAGCGGCCGAAAGGGTTATTCGCGATGTACGTCATATGATGCGGCTTGACGATGACTTGTCAGGCTTCTATCGAGTGGTAAAAGCTGACTCGAGTTTTGTTTGGATAGCACAAGAAGGTGCCGGTCGTTTGTTGCGGTCACCTACTGTGTTTGAAGACTTGGTAAAGATGATCTGCACAACTAACTGCTCGTGGTCGCTTACTGAGAAGATGGTTAAAGGTTTAGTGCAAAGTCTGGGCAAATCATCGAAGGATGGCCGTCGTGCGTTTCCCACTCCTGAAGCTATGGCCTTGATGCCACTGCGGTTCTATGTCAATGAAGTACGTGCCGGGTACCGCGCTCCCTACCTGAAGGAGCTAGCGGAGAGGGTGGCAGCTGGTAAGTTGTCGGTGGAAGGATGGCTAAATAGCGCGTTGCCGACTCCCGAACTCATAAAGGAGATGAAGAGTGTCAAAGGTGTCGGAGATTACGCGGCGGAGAACCTTCTTAAGCTCGTGGGCCGCTATGATGGTCTGGCGCTGGATTCTTGGACCAGAGCCAAGTTCATTCGTGTGCGAAACAACGGACGGCAAGCGAGTGACAAGAAGATTGCGCGTTACTATTCACGCTTCAAGGAATGGCGCGGGCTAGTGCTCTGGTGCGACATGACGCAGGATTGGATGAAGGATGAAGGATGAAGGCTTTGTTATTGTCATTTTTGATTTTTCATTTGTGATTTTTCATTACGCCATTTTTGTTCTCCACCCCATTTCTGTTTGCCATTTACGTATCCCAAAATATGCTAACTGAAAAATGCCGTACGAAAAACGGCAAAGATGAAAAAATGGCAAATCAAAAATCAAAAATGAGAAATGAAAAATATTCTCATCCTTCATCCTTTACTTATTCCCCACCCTTATAAACCACCCCATCCTTCATAACGAAGCTGGTTCGCTGAAGCACGTTGATGTCTTTTAGCGGATCGCCAGATACAGCTACAATGTCGGCCCACTTTCCCACCGCGACGGATCCAATATTCTGATCCCAACCAAGCAGTCGTGCACCATTCATCGTCCCTGAAACAATCGCCTGCATGGGTGTCATTCCTCCCCATTCAACTAACAAGGCAAACTCTCGAGCGTTCGTTCCATGTGGTATGACCCCAGAATCCGTGCCAAGGGCGATGGGAACATTGTTGGCAACAGCGATCTTAATGGCCTTTCGCATTGCGGCGGCGGCTGCGAGTGCCTTTTCAGCTCGCGCGCCCCTTAGGACTCCTGACTTTGCAGCTCTTTCAACTGCCTCACCGGCCATAAGGGTTGGTACCAGGTAAGTTCCGTGTTGAGCCATCAGTCGTGCGCCCTCTTCATCCAAGAACGATCCATGTTCGATTGACGCTACTCCAGCCCTGGTAGCAATCTTGATCCCGTCAGTTCCATGAGCATGCGCTGCTACTTTCACTTCCAGCTTGGTTGCTTCCTCAACCAAAGCTTTCATCTCTTCATACCCGTACTGTGTTGTCCCAACAGCGTCGCCTTCTGACAGCACGCCTCCAGTTGCACAAGTCTTTATTACCTCGGCTCCATGCTTCACCTGATAGCGAATGGCACTGCGAATTTCGTCGAGGCTATTAGCAATACCAGTCTCTATTGAACGTTCAATAAGCCCTGGACGGTATCCATTTGTGTCGCAATGGCCGCCGGTAATACCAAGCGAGTGCCCGGCTGCCTGAATCCTCGGCCCTCTGATCCAACTTTCGTTGATAGCTTTGCGGAGCGCCATGTCATCAAAGCGGCCTCGTGTTCCGACGTTGCGAATGGTTGTGAAGCCAGCCAATAAAGTGTCGCGAGCATTCCCCACGCCAAGGATGGCACCGAAAGATTCGTAGTCTCTGACCACGGCATTATCACCCTCTGGATCACCGAGGACTCGGCCGATGATGTGGGTATGGGCGTCGATGAAGCCCGGTAGTAGGGTTGCGTCACCCAGATCTATCACCTTGGCTCCGGCTGGGATGTTTACGGTACCAAGAGTGCCGACCGCCGTAATCCTGTTATCTGTGACAACCACAACAGCATTTCTGATGGGATCTTTACCGGTGCCGTCGATCAATCTGGCAGCGCGAAGGACGACTATGCCTTTGCCAACGGCAGGTGTAGGTCTGATTTGGCCCGGAGCCTTTTCTCCTTGCCGGGCTAATGTTGAGATGCAGCTCGCAATAACAATAGCGAAGACAACTAGATGGAATTCAGCACGACGCATTCTTCAACTCCTCAAGGCGGTAAATAGTGATTGGCTGTTAGTGGTCAGTTGTCCGTGGCCCGTTGTCCCTGCATTTTCCCGATCGACTAACAACGGACCACGGACCATCTGTAAGTTTCCTGCTCCTTTTGCGACAAACAGTCTGGTGATCACGATTCGTTCTCGAGACATTGAGTCGCTATCAGCAGAAAAGTAGTTAGTGATCGCCAATGTCTGGCACGTATTAATTGTCGGAATAGATCTCAACAACTTAAGGAGCTTATCAGATGAAGTCTTTCTTTTATCGAATTGCACTAGTCGTCGCGATTGCGGCGATGACCAGCGTTTTTGCCCTCGCAAACCACAAGCGGGAACAGATCATCTTCACCAATGACATTCATGTCAATGGTACTTTGGTAAAGAAGGGTACTTATGAAGTGGCTTTCAATAATGAAACTGGTGAAGTCTCTATTAGCAGAGGCAATAAGATTATTGCGCAGGCCATAGGCCGTCTCGAGCAGCGTGACGCAAAAGCTCGCAGGATGGAGTTCCTCTCTGCAAAAACTGGCGATGAGACAAGGCTTGTCAGCTTTACTTTCAGCGGTTCAGATCAGAATGTAGTTATTGAAAGTGGATCGTGAATCGTAAATCGTGAATCGTGAATGGTGAATCGTGAATCGTGAATGGTGAATCGTGAATCTGATGCGGTCCATCGGTTCACGATTTACTCTTTCCGATTTACGATTTACGATTAACTATTCACGATTAACTATTCACGATTCACGAAGAGGCATCAATGAACTACCGAAAGTTCGGTAAAACCGGCTGGCAGCTCAGCGAGATCGGTTACGGAATGTGGGGCATGGGAAGCTGGTCCGATTCTGACGATGAGCAATCACTGCACTCGTTGCAAGTGGCTGTGGATAATGGCTGCAATTTCTTTGATACGGCCTACGCGTATGGTAACGGGAGAAGCGAGAGTTTTCTCGGACAGATTGTTCATGCTAATCGCGAAAAGCAACTTTACACAGCAACAAAGATCCCACCTAAGAACCTAAAGTGGCCCGCGCAGCCCGAATTCACAGTTGCTGACTGCTTTCCTCCAGAGCATATCGAGGAATATGTGCACAGGAGTCTTGAGGCATCGGGTTTGGAGAGCTTTGATCTTTTCCAACTTCATGTTTGGGATGACCACTGGCTGGAAGATAAGCGCTGGATCAGAAAGCTCGAGGAATTGAGGAGCCAGAGACTGCTGCGGGCCATTGGTATCAGCATCAATCGTTGGGAGCCTTGGAATGGCGTACGGGCAGTTAGAAGTGGCTTTATCGATTCAGTTCAGGTGATCTACAACATCTTCGACCAGAACCCTGAGGACGAGTTGTTTCCCGCGTGCGAGGAGATGAATGTTGCCGTAATCGCTCGAGTGCCTTTTGATGAAGGAACGCTGACAGGCAACTTAACGAAGGACAGTACTTGGCCCGAAGGTGATTGGCGCAACACCTACTTTGTTCCTGAGAATCTAATTCCCAGCGTCGAGCGTGCGGAAGCGTTGAAGGAATTATTGCGCGAATGGAATGGTTCACGGCTGGGGGAACCGGAAATCACGATGCCAGAACTAGCGCTAAGGTTTATTTTGAGTAATCGCACTGTGAGCACGATTATCCCTGGAATGCGCAAGCCTGAGCATGTGAGGTCCAACATCGCCGCAAGCGACGCCGGCCCACTGCCTGACGATCTGCTTCAGGAATTAAAGAAGCACCGCTGGGTCCGCAAGCCCACACCTTGGTCGCAGTAATCAGGATCTCAAGTGTGTCTAGGACTCACGAAGGCCACGCTGAAGGACAAATGTTGAGCAGCTCCGTATACCCAGGTCCCCTCGAAGACTGAAGCTGTTGCCAAAGCACTTAGCGAGCGATTGATCTAGCCTAACAATTCCTGGTGAAACTTCGTGAGGGCGTCACTTTGCCCCAGCGTCTTGCTGTCTGTCAGGAAATCCGACAGCGCCGCGCTGGTCAGGATTGGGAAAGCTCGGCTGCTTACTATCTCCTGATAGTTCTGCTCTACCAATTCGTACATGCGAGCTTGTTGTCCATCGTAGAGCCAGATTTCCGGTACTCCGAGAGCGGCATAGATCGGCAACTTACTTAACGATTCATGGCTTAAGTCAATCTCGACGACAACATC
>CAZNPP010000036.1:22775-30001 GCA_964574785.1 uncultured Chloracidobacterium sp.
CTCCCTTCGTCATAGCTGACACGAAGATTGGGACGGTCGCCTAATTGCAGCAACATGTCTTCGTAGTCATCCCAACTGATGTCCCCGAGGCGCAAAGTTGCGCCGACTGGGAGTCGCTCAATCGCATCCAAATAGTCGGTGGTGGTCGTCGTCATAGCACACCGTAGCCTGCTGTTTCGGCTTATTTTAACACGTCTTCCATTTCAGGGTCAGAATCGTCGATTGCCCGATGAAACCACTCATCACCCGATTTACATCTCCAGCACCCGCACCAGGAAGGCCCAGCGATCGGCAATCTCTTCAATGATCTTTGAAGTGGGTTTACCCGCGCCGTGGCCAGCCTTAGTTTCTATGCGAATCAGTATGGGCGCTGGTCCGCTTTGAGCCTCCTGCAGCGCGGCTGTGTACTTGAAGCTATGTCCCGGCCACACTCGATCGTCGTGATCCGCAGTGGTAATCATTGTTGCCGGATAAGCCACGTCATTTCTAATGTTATGAAGCGGCGAGTACGCGTAGAGAGCCTTAAACTCCTCCTCATTATCTGAAGAGCCGTAGTCAGATACCCACGCCCAACCGATCGTGAATTTCTGAAAACGCAACATGTCCATCACGCCCACGGCAGGCAGCGCCGCACCAAACAGATCCGGCCTTTGGTTCAACACAGCTCCGACTAGCAACCCACCGTTACTGCCACCACCAATCGCAAGCTTTGGAGTTGATGTGTACTTATTCGCGATCAGCCATTCTGCCGCAGCAATGAAATCATCGAAGACATTCTGCTTCTTCAACTTCATCCCGGCCTGGTGCCACTCTTCACCATATTCACTGCCGCCACGCAGGTTTGCCTGGGCATAAACACCACCTGATTCCATCCATACCAAATTGCCTACCGAAAAGGCTGGAGTCAGGGCAACGTTGAATCCACCGTATCCGTACAAATAGGTAGGATTACTACCATCTAGCTTCAATCCCTTCTTGTGCGTGATGAACATTGGTACCTTTGTGCCATCTTTACTCGTGTAGAACACTTGGCGCGTCTCAAAAGCCCCCGCGTCAAAATCGACCTTCGGCTGGCGGAAAACCGTGCTTCTTCCCGTAAGCATATCGTAGCGATAAATCGTGGTCGGGACGGTGAAGCTAGTGAAGGCGTAGAAGGTCTCTTTATCTTTAGCTTTGCCGCCAAAGCCCACTGCCGTACCTAAGCCGGGAAACTCAACCTGACGCACAAATTTGCCGTCCGTACCATAGATCTTTACCTGAGCATGAGCGTCCCTTAAGTAGTTAGCAATGAACATACGACTGACGAAGCTCACATTTTGTAGCGTGTCTTTAGCTTCAGGGACAATGACCTTCCAATTCTTTCTTTCTGGTTGTGCGGTATCAATGGCAATGATTCTGCCGCGCGTTGCTTCGAGGTCAGTATGGAACCAAAACATCCCACCGTCGTTCGCGATGAAGTTGTAAGAAGCGTCAAAATCGTCAAGCAGTTTTAGTACTGAGGCATCTTTCGCCTGGAGATCTTTGTAGTAGACGCGGTTCCTAACATCAGTACCCTGGAAGACGCTAATGATCAGATAGCGACCATCTTCTGTCACATTACCGCTAAAAAACCACTCCTTTTGGTCGGGACGCTCATAAACTAGAACGTCTTCCGATTGTGGCGTTCCAATTTTGTGGTAATAGAGCTTCTGAAAATAGTTAATCCCCTTCAGCATGTGGTCTTTGGGTTCATCATAGCGACTGTAGAAGAAACCCCTACCGTCAGGTGTCCACGATGCCCCCGAGAACTTTACCCACTTCAGATGATCATCAAGGTCTTTGCCAGTTTCGACATCACGAACTTTCCATTCCTGCCAGTCCGAGCCAGAAGCAGACAAGCTATAGGCCATCAGCTTTCCATCATTGCTAACAGAGATTCCGGAAAGTGCAACTGTTCCATCTGTTGAGAGAGTATTAGGATCGAGCAGGACTCTTGGCTGGCCATCAATGCTGGTTACTGTATAAAGAACACTCTGGTTTTGGAGTCCGCTATTACGCGTATAAAAGTAATTGCCGCCCTCTTTGAAAGGAACTCCGTATTTTTCGTAATTCCACAATCTCGTCAATCTATCGCGAAGTTTTGGGCGGGCAGGGATCTCTTCGAGAAAGCTGAAAGTTAGCTTGTTTTGAGCTTCGACCCAGGCGCGGGTCTCTTCTGAATCGAGATCTTCCAGCCATCTGTAAGGATCAGCCACTTTAACGCCGTGGTATTCGTCCACCTGATCCCTCTTTCGTGCTGGGGGATAGCTAATAGGCTTAATCATCTTTTGTGTCGAGCTTGAGCTTTGGGCCATTGATAAAGGCATATTAGGTAATGAAAACAATACAGCAACAACTAATGCGCAGGCAGCAGAAGCCCGAAAAAGAGTTGATAAGGACATAAATACTCTTCCTTTCAGTTTACAAGAGACGAGAGCGAGGTAATGGTCGTTAGTTGGCAAATCGTGAGTATACAGCGTGCTTGAAAGCAGACCAAGCAGCCTAAAATGCGTATGAATGTCAAATACAGGGGTTGTGTTGACAGCGAGTTCCACCTGCCGCTTCAGTTCCGATGTGTCAGCAGGTCGGCTCGCGCAACACGATTTTCGATCAGGCTAGTCATTGGCCGTGTCACCCGTGATCGCGCGCTGGCCATTGATAATTCCCGTGATCCGGTTGGTCGGTACTTTTAGCTGCCGCGCTAACTTAGCCGCACTCATCCCGAGTGCCTCTAGTTCTTCGGCCAAGTGCTCTCCTGGATGTATCGCTATTGGCATAAAATTTCTCCTGCTTAGTGATAGTCGACAATCTCTACGTTAGTCGGCCTTGGCGATTTTTCCGGCCACTCGAAACAAACCCGCCACTGGTCGTTGATCCGTATACTGAACTGCCCTTTGCGGTTCCTTTAAGAGCTTCAAAGCGATTACTCGGCAAGGTAGCCAGATCCCGCACGAAAGTTGCGGCTTCAATATTCCATAATCTGGAATCTTAGTCTGAGATCTAGACGAAGGATCTGTCCTGGAGATAACTCACCTAAGAGAACTTCGTGTTTTTGAACTTTCCCGCATATCACAAATTCCGGAACACTCCTTGCATCGCGTGCTTTCATCACGCTGGTAGAAGCTTGTTTCTCGTAGTGGATTTTTCCTTCGCCCAACTGAGATCCACTATTCGCCCATGAGATCCACTAATGGCAGCGAGAGTCTCAAGATCACTCTAGAGGTTCTCTTGCGTGATGTTAACCTTGACATATCGCTATCAAGTTTTGATATCGAACTCGGTTAGCCTTAAGAAATGAAAGTCTAGACCCAAGGAAGGTAGCTTTCCTTAGGACAAACTTTCTCAGGCTTCAAAGAAAATAAGCACACAAGCTGAGGTGAGCACAATTTTCAGGTCCGGGCATTAGCTCAGAACCTGTTTGTTGTCCTTCAGTTGAGATTTTTAACTCGCCGTCGGACCACCTGGAGGTGGTTGCGTGAACCAGAAACCCGAGGCGCCGGGAGTTTCTGGAGAGAGAGAATTAAGCACTCCCATGGTTACCCCCGACAGGCAAACAGGCTCACTGATACCATTCAAAACTATCTCGCCAACCCCCACTGGGCAGTCGTCTGTTGGTTGTGCATTGCTCGAGCATGACGGTCGTATCGTTAGTGTCACGCGCTCTTTTGCCAGAATGGTTGGTTGCGGGGTAAAGCCCCTATTTGGTCAAAGCGTATTTGACGCACTGATGCTTGCACCGGAAACTCACCGCCTCAGTCTGCTCTCAGAAGGTTCGACGATTCCTGTGCGTGCCCGCCTCAATGGTCGACCACTTTGTTGGAACGTCCACAAAATAGCTCCCGGTGCTGCCCTTAGTGGGTACTACATAGGTTTGCTTTGCGAGGACAATAGCCGGGAGAGCTCCGAACCTCATTTCACTCGTAATAACCACACAGCCTCACTCGGAGGAATAACTGCCACGGTTGCCCATGAAATCGCTGGGCCACTTAACGTGATAGCCAACACCGCAGAACTGTTGCTCGAAGAGAATGCGGTTGATCAGGACACCCGCCATTTCCTATTGATCATGCGCGATGAAGCGCAACGTCTTGGAATTCTTCTACAGGATCTCCTCTCCCTGAATCGGGAGCTTAACCTGAAAACTTCTGCGCAAGATTGTGCGGCGGTTGTACATAGCGTGATGGAGCTTTTTTATCATCAGTGCGCTAGTAAGCATATCAATTTGCGAGTCAAGGCCGAACCAAATTTGCCTCCAGTGGCCGCTGACGCGGCACGACTACGCCAGGTCTTTTTCAACCTAATAAAGAACGCCTGCGATGCCTCCCCTAGCAGAAGCGAGGTTCGGATTGATTTAAGAAGCGCGAAACTTGAGAAAAACCAACCTGCAGTTGAGATCGTAATTAGGGATCGGGGAGAAGGAATAGAACCAGACAACCTTAAGCACGTCTGTACTCCTTTCTTTTCAACTAAGGGCAGTGGCCTGGGCACGGGTTTGGGTCTGACTGTCGTGCAACAGATTGTCTCTGCACACCGGGGTGAATTTCGAATAATAAGCAAAGTGGGTGAGGGGACGCAGGCAAGTGTCCTGCTCCCCGTTTTTAAGTCTGAAAACGGTTCAAATGAGACGAGACACTGAAAAGTACTCATACTCGGTTTATGTAGTTTTCGAAGTAATTCAACAGAAATAATACTTACAAGGAAAGTGGGGCGAAGCATTGGGTTTACCGGATCGAAAAGAATTGATTCTGATCGTCGATGACCAGCACTCGGTCTGCGAAACTCTTAAGCGTTTCTTGCGCAGAATAGGCTACCGAACAGCCTCATGCTCCAGCGCAGATGAGGCAATTGAGTACCTAGACCAAGAGCGGGTTGATCTGGTTCTGGCAGACGTCTGCATGCCAGGGAAGAGCGGCAGGGAACTATTAAATGAGATTCAAGCACGTGGAGGCCATGAGGCTGTAGTCGTAATGACCGCCTTTGCGACCATCGATCAAGCAGTTGAGATGATGCGCTGCGGCGCTGGCGATTACATTGCAAAGCCCTTTCGTCTGAAAGAAGTAGCCACCACGATCGAGCAGACGTTGCTCCGCCGGCGGGCCAGTCATCGCGATGTCTCCACTACTCAGGGAGCCGATGGAAAACAAGAAAAAGGGGCTGCTTCCAAGCCCCACCCTCTCGGAGGTCTTGACGCACGAAAGACACGCTTGGTTGGAAATTCGCCGGTGATGCAACATCTGTTTTCATTAATTGAGCGCATTGCTGCAACCGATAGTTCCGTCCTCATTACGGGCGCCACAGGTACGGGCAAGGAGATTGTTGCCCGTCAGATCCACGAAAAAAGCGAACGGCGAAACAAGCCATTTGTGGACATCAACTGCTCGGCTATACCCGACACTTTGATTGAAGCTGAACTCTTCGGACACGAGCGGGGCACTTTCACTGGAGCAGACGAGACCCGGCCAGGTCTTTTTGAGGAGGCATCGGGAGGAACGCTGTTTCTGGATGAGGTGGATGCGCTTGGCCTTACCTCTCAAGCAAAACTTCTGCGGGTCTTGCAGGAACGCCAGGTGAGGCGAGTCGGTGGGCGAAGAAATATTCCCGTAAATGTAAGAATCATCTCGGCTACCAACAAGGACCTACAGGTAGCTATCGCAAAAGGTACCTTTCGGCATGACTTGTTATATCGCCTTTGCGTCGTTCCCCTCCATCTGCCGGAGCTGTACGAGCGTGGGGAAGATGTGGCAATGCTGATCCACTACTTCCTAAAACAGTACGCGATTCGAAGAGGGGCTCCAGCAAAGACCATTACCCCTGAGGCAATAAAGACTCTGTTGGAATATCGTTGGCCTGGGAACGTGCGGGAACTGGAAAATGCTCTCGAGTACGCGTTGGCCGTCGGGGTTGGGGAGGAAATCAGATTAAAGGACTTGCCGCCCGCGGTGACTCATCACCGAAGACCACAAAGGACCCAACAGATTGTTCAAGAATGCCTTGATAACAACGCACCACTTTCCGAGGTTGAGCGTCTTTACGTGTTGTTAATGCTTGAACGGCATGATGGCCATCAAATCAACACAGCGACCGCTTTGGGGATAGATCGTCGGACGCTTTCGCGCAAGTTACAGCAGTATGGAGCTCGAATCCTCGGAAAGGAAGAGAACAGAAGCCTGAACCATCACTCACTTCCATTCGACGGGAAACATAGTTCCATGCCTTAGTCAATCTAGCTTCTGATCATCACACATGATTATTTTTGCTCACGTCCAATGAAGCATAGGTGACACAATTTGTCACAATTGCGCCCCACGTGTGAGTTTTGGAAATGTGGTCTTGTGCTTTTGCGGCGCTGTGAAGGATTCGTAACTGCAACCAAATCTGCAACTTAGGAATCACCACTTCCAGTCGGATCATATTGTTTCTTTGGTGGATTTTTCGGTATGGGAGTTGCCACCTCCACGGTCAAACGGAAACGCGTTTGCGGGCCGCAAGCATCCGACGGCTCTATAGTTAGTGCGCTCCCAAACTTCTGTGCGCACTTAGATGAACGGCCATGGGTTTAACTCATAGCCACCCGAGTCAGCCGTCCTTCCGAAACGTGAGTAGCGGAAAGCTACCCTCGTCACTCGTCTTGCATTGCAACGCATTTTGATACTGGCAGTCCTTTCTTGTTAGAGGGACGGACATTTTGCCACTCGGTAGTTGAACGAGGCTTAGGCAGCGCACTCGAAAAGGGGCGTCGGTCGTTTCGCAACGTAACAATAAGAATTACGAGTGGCGAAAAGACGCGCGCGTTACCAATGATATAGACGACGATATGAATGCCGCCTCAGCTCTGAGGCTTCCCCCGAGCGGGGTACTCTGGATGTCTTCCGATTGCGGGAATACATACATAGGGCAGAATTGTATCCATGGAAGGAAGGTTTGAACTTGCCTACAATCCCAGGGAAAACCACCCAAGCTTCAAAGAAGCAACTGAAGAAGAAAAAGAAGAAAAAGAAGCGAACTGCGCTCGTGATTTGTAGGGATCGGAAACAATTTTGGACTACCCAAACTCAGTTTTGGCAATGGGTGCGGGAATCTGTAGTGATGAAAATTGGCGACGCGCCCCTGACGGGTCTTTTCGTTCGTGAGCATGAAGAGTTAATGGTGGTATTGAGCAATACAGTACTCAACCTGGCGCGGCCCAACCATCTGCGTGAAGCCTTGCT